>DATNKO010000007.1:0-10592 GCA_035603345.1 Steroidobacteraceae bacterium
CTCTTCCTGCTTCGCCCTTTTTATCGGGGCCGGAGCCAAACGGCCCCGCCGACGTTACGGCACGCGGCCAGGTACTCTACGTAAGCAACGGGATCGGTACGGTCTCGACGTTCGCCATCGATGAGATGACCGGTGGCCTCACGCAGGTCACCGGCTCACCAATTATCTCAGGAAGCAACACGGAAGCGCTGTATAACATTGTGTTCGTTCCCTAGAGAAGGCGCAAACGGTGCAACGCCATCTACGCGATCAACGCGTGTAGCGGCCTGATCAAGCTCACCTGAGCACCACCAGCAGGTCCTTCACTTCCACGGTCTGTCCGGGCCTGGCGATCACCTCGGCGATCTCACCGTCGCTGTCCGCGCGCACCGCAGTCTCCATCTTCATCGCTTCGAGCGTCAGCAGCACATCGCCGCGCGAGACCCTGGCTCCGGCGGCCGCCGCGACCGTGGTGATCGTGCCCGGCATGGGCGCGCCGACGTGGCGTGTGTTGCCCGGCTCGACCTTGCGCGCCGGCGGGTGCTGAGCGACCTGGCTGGCATCGGGCACGCGCACCGAGCGCGGCTGGCCGTTCAACTCGAAGAACACGCTGCGTGTACCGTCCTCGTGCGGCTCGCTGATCGCGACGTAGCGCACGATGAGCGTCTTGCCGCGCTCGAGCTCGATGTTGATCTCCTGGCCGGGCTGCATGCCGTAGAAGAACACCGAGGTAGGCAGGATGGCGGCGTCGCCGTACTGTGCCCGGTCGCGCGCGTAGCCGAGCCACACCTTCGGATACATGAGATAGGACGCCAGATCCTCATCCGTCACCGTGCGCGTCAGCTCCGGCTGGATGCGCGCGCGCACGGCCGCCAGGTCCACCGGCGGCAGGGACGCGCCGGGGCGGGTCGTGAGCGGCGCCGCGCCCTGCAGAATCTTGCGTTGCAACGCCTCCGGGAAGCCGCCCGGAGCCTGGCCGAGCTCGCCGCGGAACAGCTGCACGACCGACTCTGGAAACGCAACCTCGGTGGCCGGATCCTCCACCTGGGCGCGCTTGAGCCCGGAGGTGACCATGAGCAGCGCCATCTCGCCCACCGCTTTGGAGGTCGGGGTTACCTTGATGATGTCGCCGAACATGGCGTTGACTTCGGCGTACGCGGCGGCGACTTCCGGCCAGCGCGCCGCATCGATGCCGAGCGCGCGTGCCTGCTCGCGCAGGTTGGTGTACTGGCCGCCCGGCATACCGTGTACGTAAACCTCGGATGCGCCGGCGCGAACGTCGCTCTCGAACGCCGCGTACAGCCGGCGTACCTGCTCCCAGTAGGCCGAGATCATGCGCAGCCGGTCCGGATCGATGCCGGGATCGCGCGGCCCGTGGCGCAGCGCCTCGACGATCGACCCGAGGTTCGGCTGCGAGGTGAGCCCGGAGAGCGCATCGACCGCGCCGTCGACGGCGTCGGCGCCCGCCTCCACCGCTGCGAGCACGCTGGCGGCGGCGATGCCGCTCGTGTCGTGGGTGTGGAAGTGCACCGGCAGCCCGGTCTCCTCGCGCAGCGCCTTGACGAGGGTGTAGGCGGCGCGCGGCCGGCACAGGCCGCCCATGTCCTTGATCCCTAACACATGGGTGCCCGCGGCCTTGAGCTGGCGCGCGAGCTGCAGGTAGTAGTCGAGGGTGTATTTGCGCTCGTGCGGGTCGCTCAAGTTTCCCGTGTAGCAGATCGCCGCCTCGCACAGCTTGCCGGCTTCCAGCACCGCATCGATCGAGACGCGCATGTTCTCGACCCAGTTGAGCGAGTCGAAGATGCGGAACAGGTCGATGCCGCCCGCAGCGGCGCGCGCGATGAACAGCCGCACCACCTCGTCGGGGTAGTTGGCGTAGCCGACGGCATTGGCCGCGCGCAGCAGCATCTGCAGCAGCAGGTTAGGGAGCGCCGCGCGCAGCTGGGAGAGGCGCTCCCAGGGATCCTCGCGCAGGAAGCGCAACGCCACGTCGAAGGTCGCCCCGCCCCAGCACTCCACCGAGAACAGCTGCGGCACGAGACTCGCGTAGTAGGGCGCGATCGCGGTGAGGTCGATGCTGCGCATGCGGGTCGCGAGCAGCGACTGGTGCGCATCGCGCATCGCCGTGTCGGTGAGCAGCACGCGCTCCTCACGCAGCATCCATTGGGCGAAGCCTTCCGGCCCCAGCTCGTCGAGCTTCTGCTTGGTTCCCGGCGGCGGCGCGGCCAGTGTGCCCGGCGGCAGCCGCGGCGGGGCGAGTTGCGCCGGAGGCGCGCGACCGCGCGTCTCGGGGTTGCCGTTGACTACCGTCGCGCCGATGCGCTCGAGGATGCGCGTGGCGCGATCGCGCTTGCGCGGCCAGCGGAGCAGCTCCGGCGTCTCGTCGATGAAGCGCGTGCTGTACTCGCCGCGCACGAAGCGTGGGTGCGTGATCAGCTGGTCGAGAAACCTCAGGTTGGTGACCACACCGCGCACGCGGAACTCCCACAGAGCGCGGTGCATGCGCGCGATCGCCTCCTCGGGCGTCGGCGCCCAGGCGCTCACCTTGACCAGCAGCGAGTCGTAGGAGCGCGTGATGATCGCGCCGGTATAGGCGGTACCCGCGTCGAGCCGAATGCCGAAGCCGGCCGGGCTGCGGTAGGCGCTGATCTGACCGTAATCGGGGATGAAGCCGTTCTCCGGGTCCTCGGTCGTGATGCGGCACTGCAGCGCATGCCCGGCAACATGGATCTCCTCCTGTGGCGGCACGCCGCTCTCGGGCGTGCCGATACGCGCGCCGCCGGCGATGCGGATCTGCGCCTTCACCAGGTCGATGCCCGTGACCTCTTCGGTAACCGTGTGCTCGACCTGGATTCGGGGGTTCACCTCGATGAAGTAGCAGCGCCCGCTGTCGGTATCCTCGAGGAACTCCACCGTGCCGGCATTCAGGTAGTGCGTGGCGCGGCCGATCGCGAGCGCCGCGGCGGTGAGCTCGCGGCGCTGCGCCTCGGAGAGGAACACCGCCGGGGCGCGCTCCACCACCTTCTGATTGCGCCGCTGCACGCTGCAGTCGCGCTCATGGAGGTGCACGAGCGTGCCGTGCGCGTCGCCGAGGATCTGCACCTCGACGTGGCGCGCGCGCCGCACCAGCTTCTCCAGGTACACCTCGTCGTTGCCGAAGGCGGCGCGCGCTTCGCGGCGCGCGAGCGGCAGCACCTCGGCGAGCTGCGCATCGCTCTCCACCACGCGCATGCCGCGCCCGCCCCCGCCCCAGCTCGCTTTCAGCATCACCGGGTAGCCGACGCCGGCGGCGAGGCCGCAGCACGCGGCGGGATCCGCCGGCAGCGGGCCGGTTGCGGGCATCACCGCCACCCCGGCGGCGATCGCGAGGTTGCGCGCACTTACCTTGTTGCCCAGCACTCGCATCGTCTGGGCCTCGGGCCCGATGAATATGAGGCCCGCCTCACGGCACGCGCTCGCGAATTCGGGGTTCTCGGCGAGGAAGCCGTAGCCGGGGTGGACCGCATCCACGTGCGCCTCGCGCGCGATGCGCAGGATGTCTCCGATGTCGAGATAGGCCTCGACGGGACCGGAGCCTGCGCCGACCAGGTAGGCCTCGTCGGCCTTGGTCCGGTGCAGCGAGAAGCGGTCCTCCTGCGAGTAGATCGCGACCGTGCGCAGACCCAGCTCGGTCGCCGCCCGCATGACGCGGATGGCGATCTCGCCGCGGTTTGCGACCAGCAGGCTCCTGATCCCCTGCGATGCGCCGGGTTTCACTTTAAGATCTGTCGCGCCCGAAAATGGGGAAAGCCGCCGGCGCGGGTACGCGCCGTACGGACAGGTTCGATCATAGCCGTGGGAGGAAGCGATGTCGCGCAGGAAACTCTTGGGCGTCCCGGGTCTGCTGTGGGCGCTGGCGGCGCTCGGGTGCGCGGCAACGGCGGGCGCAGCCGATCATCCGATCGCGATCGTCATCCACGGGGGTGCCGGCGTCATCGAACGCTCGAAGATGACGCCCGAGCGCGAGGCGTCGTACCGCGCCGGACTCGCGGCGGCGCTCGATGCCGGCTACACGGTGCTCGAGCAGGGTGGCTCGAGCCTGGATGCGGTCATCGCCGCGGTGCGCACCATGGAGGACGATCCGCAGTTCAACGCCGGCCGCGGCGCGGTCCTCGACGAGGACGGCTTTGCCGTGCTCGACGCCGCCATCATGGACGGCAACGGGCCGCGCGCCGGGGCGGTAGCCGCGGTGCGGCATGTCAAGAACCCGATCGAGCTCGCGCGGCTGGTGATGGACAAGTCCCCGCACGTGCTGCTGGTCAGCGAGGGCGCGGAGGAATTCGCACTCCAGCAGGGCGTGGTGCTGGTGCCCGAGAGCTACTTCATCGTGCCGCGCCGTGTGCAGGAGCTGGAGGAGGCGAAGCGCGCGGAAGCGCTGCGCGCCAGGGCGCCGCCGGTCAAGGGCACGGGCACGGTCGGCGCGGTCGCCCTCGACCGTGCCGGCAATCTCGCCGCCGGCACCTCCACCGGCGGCCTGACCAACAAGCACCGCGGGCGGGTCGGGGATTCGCCCATCATCGGTGCGGGAACCTACGCCAACAACGAGTCGTGCGCGGTGTCGGGCACCGGTCAGGGAGAGTTCTACATCCGTCAGGTCCTGGCCTACGACATCTGCGCCATGGTCTATTACCAGCACAAGACGCTGGCGCAAGCGGTGCACGAGGAGATCCACGAGAAGCTCAAGCGAACCGGCGGCGAGGGTGGCGTGATCGCCATGGACCCCTCCGGCAACATCGTCATGGACTTCAACAGCCCCGGCATGTTCCGCGGCGCGCGCGACTCCGCCGGCCGCCGCGAGATCGGCATGTACGGCGACATGCAGTGAGCGCGTACGCCATCGCCATCCACGGTGGCGCCGGTGCGATACCGCGCGCAACGCTCTCGGCCGCGCGCGAGCAGCGCTACCGTGCCGGCCTCGAGGCCGCGCTCGACGGCGGCTATGAGGTGCTCGCGCGCGGCGGTGCGAGCCTGGATGCGGTGGCCGCCGCGGTGCGCATCCTCGAGGACGACCCGTCGTTCAACGCCGGCCGCGGGGCGGCCCTCACCCGTGACGGCGCCGCCGAGCTCGACGCCGCGATCATGGAGGGCCGGCACAGGCGCGCCGGCGCGGTCGCCTGCGTGCGTCACGTGAGGAACCCGGTGGAGCTGGCGCGCCGCGTAATGGAGAAATCGCGCCACGTGCTGCTGGTCGGCCCGGGTGCCGAGGAGTTCGCGCTCGAAGAGGGCTTCACGCTGGTCCCCAACCACTACTTCCGCACCGCCGAGCGGCTCGAGCAGCTCGAGCACGAGCAGCGCGGCGAGCGCGTCTCGGACCTGGCGCCTGCGCCCTCCCAGGGCACCGTGGGCGCGGTGGCCTGCGACGCCGCCGGCAACCTCGCGGCCGCCACCTCCACCGGCGGCCTGACCAACAAGCGCCCGGGCCGTGTCGGTGACTCGCCCATCATCGGCGCGGGCACCTACGCGCAGAACGGTGTGGCGGCGGTCTCAGCCACCGGCCACGGCGAGTACTTCATCCGCGCCGTGGCCGCCCATCACGTGTGCGCGGCGGTCGAGTTCCGCGGACTGACGCTCGCGCAGGCGGTACACGAGCTCCTGCACCAGGTGCTGCCGGCGCTCGGCGGCGACGGCGGACTGATTGCCGTCGGCGCGGACGGTCAGATCGTCATGGATTTCTCGACCGAGGGCATGTTCCGGGGCGCGCGCGACTCCGCCGGCCGCCGCGAGATCGCGATTTACTAATGAGCTAGGATCCGTTGCATGAGAACCGAGCGCTTGCTGCCGATCGTGCTGCTCGTGGCGCTGCTCGCGCCGCGAGCCGAGGCCGAGCCGGCCTGGACCGAGGGCCGCGACTATTTCGTCATCACCCCGGCGCAGCCCACGAACGTAGCGCCCGGAAAGATCGAGGTTCTGGAGGTGTTCTCCTACGGCTGTCCGGCCTGTAACGCTTTCCGGCCCACGATGGCGCGCCTGGAGCACAGCCTGCCGGCGAATGCGCAACTGGCCTATCTGCCGGCGTCCTTCATCCCGTCCGAGGATTGGCCGATGTTTCAGCGCGCTTACTTCGCCGCGCAGGCGCTCGGCATCGCCGCGCGCACCCACCAGGAAATGTACGATGCGGTGTGGAAGAGCGGCGAGCTCGCCACCAGCGATCCGCAAACGCACCGCTTGAAGAGCCCCCAGCCCTCGCTCGAGGACGCGGCACGCTCCTATGCGCGCTGGACCGGTGTGAAGCCCCAGGAATTCCTGACGGCGGCCCACTCCTTCACCGTCGACATGAAGATGCGGGCCGCCGATGCGCAGATCCTCGCCATGCAGGTGCCCGGCACGCCCTGCATCATCGTAAACGGTCATTACCGGGTGAACGACGACAGCGTGCGCGGCGCCGACCAGCTCATCGCGGTGGTGCGCTACCTCATCAGCAAAGACAGCGCTCATTGAAGCGCCGGCGCGCACCGGGCATGCGCGCCTAAGCGACGGTCCGACGGGCGCGAAAAGCGCTCGGCGGCCGTCCCTCCCACCGCGCCCACACGCGCCGCAGGTGTCGGGCCGAGCGAAACCCGGATTCCAGCGCCACGCGCTCCAGATCGAGGCGGCTGTGCGTCACCAGCTGCCGGGCGAGCGCGACGCGCAGCAGCTGCACGTAGTCGAGCGGCGAGCAGTGCGCGTGTTCGGCGAACAGCCGCCCGAGATTGCGCGCGCCGGTGCAGGCCACCGCCGCCAGCTCGCGCGAACCCCAGCGCGCCGCCGGGTTGCGCGCCACCGCGTCCTGCACGCGGTGCACCGCCGGATGCAGATGATTGCGATGCATGACCCAGGGCGAGTGCGCCGGATCGGTGCCGGCGCGGCGCAGGTAGACCACCAGGTCGCGGGCGATGTCCGCGGCCACTCGCGGGCCGAGCTGTGCGCCGATGACGTGCAGTGCGAGATCGAGTCCGGCGGTGACCCCGGCGCTGGTGAATACCGGCCCGTCCTCGACGAAGATGCGGTTCTCGAGCACCCGGGCGCGCGGCTCGACGCGGCGCAGCTCGTCGGTGTGCGCGTGATGCGTGGTGCAGGCGCGCCCGGCCAGGAGGCCCGCGTGCGCGGCGAGCACGCTGCCGGAGCACACGCACAGCAGCAGCGACTCGGCGGCCGCGCCGCCCCGCAGCCACTGGATCAGTCGGCGCGTCGCCGGCTCCGCCGCATCGATGCGCTCGCCGCTGACGCCGGTGAGGATGAGGATCGTTCCGGGTGCGAGGCTGTCCGGCAGCGGCTCGAGCGCGCCCAGCGTCAGACCCGCGGCGGCCTCAACGGTTGGCGTTGGACCTGTGAACCGCAGCCGGTAGCAGCCGGGGGCGCGGCCCGCGGCGTTGCGAAAGGCATCGGCGGGACCTGCGACGTCGAGCAGCACGACCCGCGGCAGCACTGCAAACACGACGTCCACCACGGCCTTTGACCCCGGTGCCCTCGAGGCTGGCGTGCCCCGTCAGCTCCAGGCCTCGGCGCTCGACACCACGCGCGCAAAGCGGCCGTCGAGCACGAGCTCGGTGCGCTCGTGCAGCTCCGCGGCCGACACCTCGCGCCCCAGCCGGGTGCGCATCGGGAAGGTGAGAGTCGCGTCCGATACATAGCGCACCTTGAAGCCGAGGTCAGACGCGTGCCGCGTGGTCGTCTCGCAGCACTGCTCGGTGCGGATGCCGGTGACCAGGAGCTCGCCGATGCCGCGCGCGCGTAGCCAGACCTCGAGCGTCTCGCCACGCGCGTCCTCACCGAACATCGCCGAGTGCACGTGCTTGTGAAACACGGCCTCGGGACGCAGCGACAGCTCGGGCATCGCGCGCACGCAGCCCGAGGCCGCCGAGAACGGCTCGGCGGGATCGTCGCCGAGGTCCTGGTGGAACACCTGCACGACCGGGACGCGCCGCTCGGAGCAGCGGTCGACGAGCGACTGCACGTTGGCGAGAAAGGCGGGCAGCTCATCGGCGCGGAAGTAGGGTCGCCGGCGAAATGATTCCTGCACGTCGATGACGAGAAGCGCCTGTTTCACGGATCGGCTCCTGACCGGATTTAGCAATATGATGGGTTAGCGCGCCTGGCTGTGCCAGCGTGCTCAGGGACAGGGAGCGGTCAAAAACGGACAAAGCCCGGGAAGACCCCCCGGGCCGCCGCTGGTACGCCGCCGGCAGTCCTCAGGTGCCCGACTTCGGGCAGCTGAACTCCTTCTCGCTCGCGGGCTTCGGCACGATGAGCTTGAAGCCGGCGGGGATGTCGAATTCGGAGGCCGGCACCGGCTGTACCTGGATCGAGGTGGTCTCCATGCCGAAGGAGGCCGCCTGGATCATGCCCGGCGGCAGCGTCGAGCCGCCGGAGGTGGCGGCGGGCGGGGTCGCGGCCGACTGTTTCTTGGCGAACAGCCCGCTCACCAGCTTGCTGCTGAAGGCGCTCGCCGCCGAGCCCAGCACCGATCCGGCTGCGCTGCTGCCCGCGGCGTTGCTCGCGGCGCTGCCGGCGGCGGAGCCCGCGGCGTTCGAGCCGGAGCTGGTCGCGGCGCTACCGGCGGCCTGGCCGGCGTCGCCGACAGCATTGCCCGAGCCGCCGGAAGCGGTCTGGTTCTTGACCGCGGCGCAGTGCTCGCCGCCGAAGAGGATGCGCACGCTGGTCTTGAGCGGGTAGCCCTGGAGCCCCGCGGTCTTGCTGCCGAGCTGCTTGAGGCTGTCCGCGTAGGGAGCGAGGAACGCGCGCATCCGGTCCTGCACGAGATCGTTGGCATCGTCGAGTCCGAGCTTGTGGCGATAGGCAACGCCGAACGCCCTGGTCTGGTCCAGTCCATCGATCTGATCCTGCGTGAGCCAGGTGTCGAGCGCGATCGTCATGTCGCAGGTGTCGCCGGTGTCCTTGTTGCGGCAGCTCTGGGTGAGCGACACCTGGGTGAGGCGCGAGTCGTGACCGACGAAGCTCTGGTGAGTGTCGGTCGTCTTCACATCCCACACCGGCGGCGACATCTCGCACTTCGAGGTGTCGGGCCCGGCCGCGGCGTTGGTGTGGGTCGCCGGGCATTGCTGCATCTTCGCCATCATCTCGCGCGCCTTTTGCTCGGCGGCCTGGCGCTGCGCGGCTGTCGGGAACGACGCCTCGCGGTACTCCTGCTTCTTCAGGTCGAGCGTCCAGCGCAGGTCCTTGTCGAGGCGCACGATGTCGGCACCCTGCATGTTGCCGCAGACCATCGACATGAATCCTTCGCACTGCATGGCAGTGTCGTTGCGCTGCTTGTCGGTGCTGGTCGACTGGGTCGAGGTTCCGTGCGCCTTGATGGAGGCGACGTCGAAGGTGGTCTGCTGCTGGATGACCACGTCAGCGCGCGCAGCGGCCGAGGCCATGGCGGCTGTGGCGAGCGCAAGCGCGGCGAATCTCGTCAGGTTACGCATGTAAATCCCCCTTGAATGGCGCGTCGCAGCTGCGGTCTGATCGCCGGCCGGACGCGCGCTCAATCCGATTTCTGTTGTTGATAGTTGGCCGTCGACACCAACGCCCGCGATCATACTCCGCGGTTGCTGGTCGCGCAGGGTCAGCCACTTCGCCGCTTGAACGGGGCGCCCCGCGCCGTCCTCAGCGCGCCGTGGCTTGCCCGAGAAAGTCCCCGCTGGGATCCCCCCCCGCCGCCGCCCGCTCACTCCTGCGGGAAGCGGGCGGCCCAGGCGGCAGTCGCCGTGCGCAGCTCGGCCGCGAGCAGCGTCAGCCCGCGCATTTGCGCCTGCTCGATCGCTCGCGCCTCGCCCGCCGCCGCCGCCGCCAGCAGCTCCTGCCAGAGCTCCTCGCGGTTGGGCCAGCGCGGCCTCAGCCACTCCGGATGTGCCTCGGCGAGCACATGCATCTGGCGCAGGGTGCACTGCGCGATGAGCTGCGCGCAGGGCGCCGGCATACCGAGGAGCAGCCGCGCGGCGGCCCCCTGGGTGCGCGCCAGGTGCCAGGCGTAGGTGAGCACCAGGCGGTGAAGCTCGATCACCCCGGGAACGCTGAAGAACGCCGCGTACCCTCCGCGAGCGGCGTCGCCCACCTGCGAGGCCGCTACCCGCCGCCAGCGCTGTGGATCGGCAAAGCCCGCATCCAGCAGCAGATACGGGCAGGCGGCAGCCCTGCGCCGGGCCGCCGGCTCGAGCGCGCGCCATAGCTCGCCCACCCGCTGCAGCCGCGGCACGCCCTCCTGCGCATCGCGCTGCGCCGCTTGCTCCGACAGCAGCATGAGGGCCATCTCGTTCAGCTCGAGCAGCGACTCGAGCGTCTCGGGGCGCAGCCAGGTGGCCGCCGGCGGCGCGCCGCCGCGCTCCTCACCGCCCATCTCGCAGTGCGACAGCATGAGAGCTCTCCCAGGTGTCCCGCCATGGTAGCCGAACGGCTCCGCAGCGCCACAGGCAATTTGGGAATTTTTTACCAAATTCTTGGTATTGCATTTTGGGAAAATTTTCCCAAAATCAACGGAGCCCACAGACCCCGCCACAGACCCTGCCGCAAGGAGTCTCCATGCGCATCTCCGACGATCGCTACAGCCGCGAACGGCTGCGGATGGAGCTGGCGCTGCGCTTCCTGCAGCATGAGGC
>DATNKO010000020.1:0-5479 GCA_035603345.1 Steroidobacteraceae bacterium
CGTGCGCGGGCTGGCAGGAGCCAGCGCCGGCGACCGCGCGCCGCGCCGCGATGAGCGCCTGCTCGAGCTGCCCGGCTTGCATCAGGCGGTAGGCTTCGACTGCCGGCGACGCAGATGCGCTCATGCTGCGGCCGGTCTAGGCCGCGAGCGAGGTGGCGAGCTGCACCTGGTTGCGCCCCGAGCGCTTGGCGACATATTGCGCGGTGTCCGCGTGCGCGATCAGATGTTGGCCCCAGACGCCGAGCGTGTCGCTCGCGGCGATACCGATGCTGCAGGTGATCGCAATCGGCTCGCCGAACCCCTCGATGCGCACCTCGGAGACGCGCTTGCAGATGCGTTCGGCGATCGGGTGCGCGGAAGTCGAGTCGGCGCCGCTCAGAATCACGACGAACTCCTCGCCCCCGTAACGGCCGATGACGTCCGACTGGCGCAGCTCGGCGTGGATCGGCGGGATGATGCCCGACAGGCAGGCGTCGCCGGCGGCGTGACCGCAGGTGTCGTTGATCTGCTTGAAGTGATCGAGGTCGATGAACAGCACCGCGATCGGCTGGCCGCGCGCCTTGGCGCGCATGCAGGCCGCATCCAGCCGCTCGATCAGCGAGCGTCGGTTCAGCACCCCCGTCAGCGGATCGGTCTGCGCACGCAGCTCGGCATCGGTGAGGGCTGCGGTCTGCGCCCGCATTCGGTCGGAGGTGCCGAGCGCGATCAGCACCGCCGCCGCTACCATCGAGGGCGCCAGCCCGTAATAAAGGAGTCTCTCGGCGGAGTCCGCCTGGCCGTAGAGCAGCCGCACCGCGGTCAGGATCTGGAAGGTGCTGAGCAGCGCCCAGGCGATCAGAAACCAGCCCGCCGCGCGGTTGCCATTGCGCCAGGCGAGGAACGACACCACCAGCGTGAGGAGCGCGCTGCCCAGGAACATCAGGTTGCCGACCGCGGCGACGGGCTGCGCGAGCCCGAACACCCGCAGCACGTTCGCCACCGCCAGTCCGAGAAAGGCCAGCGCCATCCAGCCAAAGAAGCGATACACCCTGGGCGAGAAGAGCCTCAGGTTGGCGAATTCACGCACGAACAGCGCGGCCGCCGCGGCGCTGATCGCGACCGGCACGTTCCACGCGTAGGAGGATAGCGGCCGTGCCCACGACAGCACCGGCCAATGAAAGCCCTGGCCCGAGAAGTAGGCGAGGTAGAGCGCCTGCAGTCCAAAGAGCGTGCCGTACAGTGGATAGAGCCGGTCGGTGAGCACGAAGCGCACCAGCAGTGTCGACAGCGCCATCGCCATGAGCGCACCGAAGGCGATTGCGATCATGCGGGCATGCGCGCCAGCACGCTCGAGCGCCTGGTCCAGCGTCGAGGCCGAGAAGCGCAGATCGGTCGCGGCGGGACCCGAGCGCATGACGCGCACGTAGAACGGCGTGTCGGGATCGAGCCCTGCCGGCAGCGCGTACACCGAATCCTGGGCGCCGCCGAACTGCGGCAGCACGGTGGTGGGAGTGAGCGCGAGCGGCTGACCCGATCGGCGGGCGAACACACTGATCGACTGGTCGATGCCGGCGCGCGCGACGAGCACGGGGATGGCTGCAGCCCCGGGCGCTGCCGGGCTCACCGGGGGCAGGCGCAGCCACAGCGGCTGGGCCTCGAAATGCGAACCGCGCGGCATGAAGCGGGTGAAATACCCGTCCAGCGAGCCGCCCGCCACCTGGGTTGCGCCGGGGTCACCGAGCTTCGGATCCAGGCGCTGCGCCTCCAGCGGTGAGCCGGCCGGCCCCGAGTGGGGGATGGCGTGCGGAATGACGCTACGCAGGGCGACCCCGACCGTCCCGGCGGCGAATTCCCAGCCGGCGAGGCACACTCCCACGGCCGCCAGCCAGGCGAGCAGTCGTGTCCAGCCGATCCACCGTGCACCAGGCACCTTCGCGCTCATTCGTATGGAGGTCCGGCCTTTCAAGGCGTTTTGCGGCCGGTTCGCGTGCTATCGTAATGGGCCCGCGCGACAAATCAATTGCACGCGGCGCAACTCCCCGCGGTGGGCGCGCAGGGGCCGCGGCGCTCCCGAAGCGCTCACCAACAGTCACGCACCGGCCGCGGGTTGACACTCCGGGGGCGCGTACCTAGAATCGCCGGCCTTTGACGGGCCGGCCTCGAACGACACGCCGGCACCGGAAAACAGCGACTTACGAGTACCGGGCCGCCTCAAAAGGCGGCCCGGTGTTTCTCTGAGGTCGCTTCGTCGTGGGCAAACGACTCCCGCACGGGATCTGGAGATCAGGCAACGATGGCGACCACGGGTCAGCTCATCCGGCAACCGCGCCGGATCAGGGCCGAAAAAACCAAGGTACCGGCGCTCGGGGCCTCCCCCCAGAAGCGCGGGGTGTGCACGCGCGTCTATACGACGACGCCCAAGAAGCCGAATTCGGCGTTACGCAAGGTGTGCCGTGTCCGTCTCACCAATGGCTACGAGGTCACGAGCTACATCGGCGGCGAGGGCCATAACCTCCAGGAGCACTCCGTGGTGCTGATCCGCGGCGGCCGTGTGAAGGACCTGCCCGGTGTCCGTTACCACACCGTGCGCGGCACGCTCGACTGCGCCGGCGTCGGCGAGCGCAAGCAGGGTCGCTCCAAGTACGGCGCCAAGCGCCCGAAGAAGTAAGGAGTAGCTACCGTATGTCCCGTCGAGCCCAAGCTCCCGTCCGCACCATCCTGCCGGACCCGAAGTTCAACAACGAGATGCTGGCCAAGTTCATGAACGTGGTCATGAAGAACGGCAATAAATCCGCCGCCGAGCGCATCATCTACGGCGCGCTCGAGCGCATTGCCGAGAAGACCGGCAAGCAGGGAGGGGAAGCGATCGAGGTGCTGTCGACGGCGCTCGACAACGTGAAGCCGGTGGTCGAAGTGAAGTCCCGGCGCGTCGGCGGCGCGACCTACCAGGTGCCGGTCGAGGTGCGCGCCACGCGCCGCCAGACGCTCGCGATGCGCTGGATGCTCGATGCGGCGCGCGCGCGCACCGAGAAGTCGATGGCGTTCCGCCTGGCGCATGAGCTGATGGATGCGTCCGAGAACCGCGGCGCGGCAGTGCGCAAGCGCGAGGACACGCATCGCATGGCGGAGGCCAACAAGGCCTTCGCTCACTACCGCTGGTAAGGACAGGTCGAGGACACTGAAGTGGCACGCGCGACGCCCATCGAGCGCTACCGGAACATCGGCATCTCCGCGCACATCGACGCGGGGAAAACGACCACGACCGAGCGCATCCTGTTCTACACCGGCGTTTCGCACAAGATCGGCGAGGTTCACGACGGCGCGGCCGTGATGGACTATATGGAGCAGGAACAGGAGCGCGGCATCACCATCACCGCCGCTGCCACCACCTGCTTCTGGAAGGGGATGGACAACAGCTTCCCCGAGCACCGCATCAACATCCTCGACACGCCCGGGCACGTCGACTTCACCATCGAGGTGGAGCGTTCCTTGCGCGTGCTCGATTCCGCGGTCGCGCTGTTCGATTCGGTTGCGGGCGTGCAGCCGCAGTCCGAGACCGTGTGGCGGCAGATGAACAAGTACGCCGTGCCGCGCATCGCCTTCGTCAACAAGATGGACCGTGCCGGGGCCAACTTCCTGCGGGTGGTCGACATGATCCGCGCGCGGCTGCGCGCCAATCCGATCGCGATCCAGCTGCCGATCGGTGCCGAGGAGACCTTCGAGGGCGTGATCGACCTGATCCGCATGAAGGCCATCTACTGGGACATGGAGACCCAGGGGATGAGGTTCGAGTACCGCGACATTCCGGCGGACCTCAAGGATCAGGCGCTCGAGTACCGCGCCAAGATGATCGAGGCGGCGGCGGAAGCGAACGACACGCTCATGCACAAGTACCTCGAGCATGAGGAGCTCTCGGAGGACGAGATCCGCCAGGGCCTGCGCGAGCGCTCCATCAGGAACGAGGTGGTGCTGGCCATGTGCGGCAGCGCCTTCAAGAACAAGGGCGTGCAGGCGCTCCTCGATGCCATCATCCAGTTCATGCCCTCTCCGGTCGACATGCCGGAGGTCAAGGGAATGGACGAGGCCGGCGAGCCGGCGACGCGCAAGGCGGGCGACGACCAGCCGTTCGCGGCTCTCGCCTTCAAGATCCTCAACGACCCGTTTGTCGGCAACCTGACGTTCTTCCGGGTCTACTCGGGTGTGCTGAATTCCGGCGACACGGTGTACGTACCGACCAAGAGCAGGAAAGAGCGCATCGGGCGCCTGCTGCAGATGCACGCCAGCGACCGTACCGAGATCAAGGAAGTGCGCGCCGGTGACATCGCCGCGGCGGTGGGACTCAAGGACGTCATCACCGGGGATACGCTGTGCGATCTCGACAAGGTGATCACGCTCGAGAAGATGGAGTTTCCCGCGCCGGTGATCTCCGTGGCAGTGGAGCCGAAGACCAAGGCCGACCAGGAAAAAATGGGCCTGGCGCTGCAGCGCCTCGCCAAGGAGGATCCTTCGTTCCGCGTGCACACCGATCAGGAGTCGTCCCAGACGATCATCTCCGGCATGGGCGAGCTGCACCTGGAGATCATCGTCGACCGCATGAGGCGCGAATTCAACGTCGAGGCGAACGTCGGCAAGCCTCAGGTCGCCTACCGCGAGACCATCCGCGGCCACGTCGAGAGCGAGGGCAAGTTCATACGCCAGTCGGGCGGGCGCGGCCAGTACGGCCACGTATGGCTGAAGATCGAGCCCAACGAGGCGGGCAAGGGCAACGAATTCATCAACGGCGTCGTCGGCGGCTCCGTGCCGCGCGAGTACGTACCGGCGGTGGACAAGGGCATCAGGGAAGCCGAGGAAACCGGCGTCATCGCCGGCTACCCGGTGGTGGACGTGAAGGTGACGCTGTTCGACGGCTCTTACCACGACGTCGACTCGAACGAGATGGCGTTCAAGATCGCCGGCTCGATCGGTTTCAAGGACGGCTTCCGCCGCGCCAAGCCGGTGCTGCTCGAGCCCATCATGAAGGTCGAAGTGGTGACGCCGGAGGAGTACTCGGGCGATGTGATCGGAGATCTGAACCGCCGCCGCGGCCAGATCACCGGCATGGACGAGACCCCGGCCGGCAAGGCGATCACCGCCGACGTGCCGCTTGCGGAGATGTTTGGCTACGCGACCACCGTGCGCTCGATGAGCCAGGGGCGCGCCACCTTCACCATGGAATTCGCCAAATACGTCGAAGTGCCGCCGAACATTGCGGACGGCATCATCAAGAAGTGAGTCGAGGAATCACGCCATGTCCAAAGAGAAATTCGAGCGCAACAAGCCGCACGTAAACGTGGGGACGATTGGTCACGTGGACCACGGAAAGACGACGCTGACTGCGGCGTTGACGAAGGTGATGGCCGAGACCAACGGCGGGACGTTCGTGGCGTACGACCAGATAGACAAGGCGCCGGAGGAGAAAGCGCGCGGGATCACGATCTCGACGGCGCACGTGGAGTACCAG
>DATNKO010000021.1:0-30374 GCA_035603345.1 Steroidobacteraceae bacterium
CGGAGCGGCGCTCATTGCCTGGACTCTGGTAACCCGCGTAGGCCCGGGCGGCCTCTTCGGGAGCGCGCCGCCACCCACCCCGACCCACCGGGGTCCGTCGGCGGCCGAGCTGGTCAAGACTGCGAGCACCGCGCTGCTAGCGTGTCGCGCCGCAACGGCACCCGCGGTGCCCGATGGCGCCACGGCCTCGTTGCAGGAAATGCAGGCGGCGGATGCCGCGTTTCGAGCCTACGACGCCGCCACCAATTCCTACACCAAGTGCGTCGACGCGGCCGTCGGGCGGGTCGCGCAGCAGTTCGCCGGCGTGGCGGAAGCCCCGGACCTCGCGGCGCTGAATGTCTTCGGTACCCGGGCCCATAACGTCGCCATCGACGAGGAGCAGACCGCCGTCGATCAGTTCAACGGGCAGCTGCGGATCTACAAGGCGAAGCACCCCGGAAAGACCTGAGCCGCGGCCGGTCGCCCTCACTTTCCCGAAGCTGCGGCCGCCACGCCCGCGTGCCGCGCGGAGAGCTCGGCGATGCTCGACCAGTCGAGGTCGGACTCGCCGGCGGCGATGGCCTCGAGGAACCGATCGCGCAGCACGCTCGCAAACGGCATGGGTACATGTGCCGCCCCACCCGCCTCCAGCGCGAGCCGTACGTCTTTGAATCCGAGCGCGAGGCCGAACCCCGCGGGCGTGTAGCGCTGCTCGGCGATCAGACGGCCGTAGCCCTGGTAGACCGGCGAGGCGAACAGCGTGCTGGTCATGATCTCCAGCAGCTGCTGCGCCGTGACACCGTGGGCGCGCGCCAGCGCCGCGGCTTCGCCCATGGTCTCGAGCGCGCTCGCGATCATGAAGTTGCCGGCGATCTTCACTACGTTGGCGCGCTCGGGCTGCTCACCGACCGGCCAGATCCGCTCGCCGATCGCCGCGAGCAGCGGCCGGACGCGCTCGACGGCTGCGGCCTCGCCCGCCACCACGATGTTGAGCCGGGCGGCCTCGGCGACCTCGGGCCGGCCGAATACGGGCGCGGCGACGTAGCCGACGCCGCGCGCCGCGGCCAGACGGCTCAGCTCCTTGGCCGCGGCGACCGAGACGGTGCCGAGGTTGACGCAGACGGCTTCCCGGGGCATGCGCTCGAGCACGCCCTGGCCGACGAGCACCGCCCTGGTGGCAGCGTCGTCGGCGAGCATCAGCATGAGCACCTGGGCATTCGCGGCCGCCTCGGTCGGCTGCACCGCCACCTTGGCGCCGAGCGCCTCGAGGTCCGCAGCCGCGCTGCGGGTGCGGTTCCATACGCGCAGAGTGTGTCCGGCGCGCAGCAGATTCGCCGCCATCGCCTTGCCCATCCGTCCGAGACCGATGAATCCGACGTCCATAGTCGATACCTCCATAGCGCGCCCCGCGCGCGATCAGTGCCCATCATCCGCCGGTTTTTCGTCCTTGAGGTAGCGCGCGAGCCATGCGTGCACCTCCTGATAGAAGCGCCGGCTGTCCTCGGGCTTGAGGATCCAATGCCAGGCGTCCGGCCAGACCAGCAGCCGGCTCGGCACGTGCATGCGCTGCAGCGTGCTCCAGTTCTCGAGCGTGTTGCCGATCGGCACACGGAAGTCGCGCTCGCCGATACTGAGCAGGATCGGAGTCTTCCAGCTGGCGCCGTAGGTGATCGGACTCTGCTCGCGCCAGATGGCGCCGCCCGCCCACGGCGGACCGCCATTGGCGAGCTCGCGACCGTAGTTGAAGTCGCTCTCGCCCCACTGCGTGGTGAGGTCGACCTCGCCGGCGTGGCTGACGATGCAGCGGTAGCGCGTGGTGGTGGCCTCCAGCCAATTGGCAAGGTGCCCGCCGTAGCTCGCGCCGGCGGCGCACATGCGCGCGCCGTCGATGAACGGGTAGCGCTTGAGCGCCTCATCGACCGCCTGGTTGATCTCGTCCCCCGGGGTCTTCAGAGGATCGAGCTTGATCGCCTGCGCGAACTTCTCGCCGAAGCTGGTCGAGCCGGTGTAGTCGGTCATGAGGAGGACATAGCCCGGGGCGATCAGCAGGTGAGAGTTCCAGCGCAGCCCGATCTGATCGGAGTTGTGGCTGGCGGCGCCGCCGTGGATGAGCACCAGCAGCGGATACTTCCTGCTGGCGTCAAAGGCGGGCGGCAGGACGATCATGTTGTGAATGCTGCGGCCCTTGGCGCTGGTGAAGTAGAAGTGCTGTGGCGGCTGCCAGTCGATCGCGGCGGCCGCCGCCGTGTCGATGTTGGTGAGGTTGGTGTGGCGGCGGGCACCGGGGTCGATGCGCACCACCTCGGCGGGATTCACCGAGCTGCCGTAGCTCGCGATCAGCTCAAGTCTCGCGGCTTTGGCGGGAATGACCAGCGCGGTGTAGCCGCCGACGGCGGGCGTCACGACCGCGGTCGGCTGTCCGCCGGTGGCGGCCACCTTATAGAGGTTCTCCTGCCCGGCTTCCTCGACCAGCAGGTAGGTGGTGCGGCTGTCGGGCGTGAGGGCGAAGGCCGAGACCTGGCGGTCGAAGTCGCGCGTCACGAGGCTCGCCTCGCCGCCCGCCGGCCAGGCGAGGCGCTCGAGACGCTCGAGGTGGTAGACCTCCTCGTCCTGCGGCGCGTACATGAAGTAGAGCGTGCGGCCGTCGGGCGCGAAGGCCGTTCCATGGTAGCTGCCGGGAGCGGGCGTCACTTCGCGCGGCTCCACGCCCCCTTGCGCCGCCATGCGGTAGATGTGGAAGTGAACGGGGGCGAACGCCGAGTTCCAGCGCTCGGTGCTGGCCGTGAACAGCACCTCCTTGCCGTCGGGACTCCACAGCGGCGCAAGCGACAGTGAGGTTTCGCCGTCGTCGCTGGCGGTAAACCCCGGGGTGTGCGCGAGCGCCGTGGGCGAAAGAATGTCCCGCGGCGTCGAGCCCTCCTCCACCGACTGCACGATGAGGGTCGGCTGACGGTCGTCGAGCCACTGGTTCCAGAAGCGCACCGGGAAGTGCTCGTAGACGCGCAGGTTGTACTTGCGCGCCTTGCGCTCGGCGGCAATCCTGCGATTGGCCTCGTCATCGAGCGCGTTGGGATACACCTGGGATTCGAACAGGATGGCCTTGCCGTCCGGTCGCCACTTGGGATTGGCGGCGCCGGTCGAGAGGTTGGTGAGCCTGCGTGCCTCCCCGCCCCCGGCCAGGTCCAGGATGTAGATCTGATCCGCCTCGTCGCCCTCGCGCTTGGTGGCGAAGGCGATCGCGCGGCTGTCGGGCGACCAGGCGACGGCCTTCTCCGGTGCACGTGTGTTGGTGAGCCGGCGCGGCGGCGCCGAGCCGTCGGCCGGCACGAGCCACAGGTCGCTGACCTCCTTGTCCTGATCGTAGTTCGGTTCCAGCACCGGGAACACCACCCACTTGCCGTCCGGGCTCACCGTCGGCGCACCGACGCGCTTCATCATCCACAGCTTCTCGTGGGTGATCGGCGTCTTTTCGGTGGCTGACGCGGCGAGCGCCACGAGCGGCAGGACGAGACCGGCACAGAGCATGGCCGCGCAGCGGCCGGCGATCCGCATCATTCTGGAAGCCCTCCCCGAGAGAGGCGGCTAGCATAGCCAACGTCGCCGCTGCGCGCGCGCACCGCGGCTCGAGCTACTCGGACGCGGCTGTCGCCGCGCCCACCCTCACTCCTGCGAGAGAGAGCCGCCTCTAGCGGCGGAGACGCTCCGTCCCGGCCGGGCGGTGCATGCGGGACCGGGCTTCACAATCCGACAATGCTGCCCCACAGGCCACCCATGAGACGCGTAAACGACATCCAGCTGCGCCGCGGCGCGACATTCGCCGGACTGTTCGCCCTGATAGCGGTGCTGGCGCTCGCGGCGGCCTTCATCACCTGAGCCGCTCCTCGAACAGCGCCTCGTAGGACGGCAGCACTGCCTCGAGGACCGGGCGGTACTCGGCCGGCACCGCGGGCTCGGCCGCCTCGTAGGGCTCGAAGCCCGTGCTCTTCAGAACTCTCTCATACCAGTGCGGCGCCCAGACACCATCGGTGGGGCGCGGGCCGGGCGGCCACTGCAGCATGCGCGGCGTGAAGCCGACGCCGAGCTGCGCGCACAAACTCCGCAGCTGCGCTTCCGGCGACTTCAGAAACTCGCCGGCATCGATCACCGGCGGCGTGCGGCCGGTCTGTTCACTGAGATGCTGGAAGATCTCCAGCTCCTGAACGCTGCCCAGATCCTCCGCCGTGACCTCGCGCCGCGTCCTGGTGTACGAGACCAGCACCGCGCGCGGGTCGCGGATGAGAAACACATGAGTCAGCTCGCCGAGCCACGCGCGCCCGATGTGCGGCAGGAGATGATGCGTCATGTGCTTCTGGTAGAAGATGGGCTTGCCGTCGGGTACCGGACCGGTGAGGCCGGCTGCGACCTTGCGCCAGTCGGTCTCGCCCGCGGCAATGATCTCTTCGCGCCCAGGGTGGTCGAGCCCGGTATGCGCGAGATAATGTGCATACAGCGGCTCGTCCACCACCGCGCAGTCGCCGCGGTTCTCCCAGGCGCGCATCATCGCGGTGGAGATGTTGCGCGGGCCGGACCACATCGCCAGGCGCAGCGGCCTCATGAGGCGCGTGTCACGAGACCGGGGTGATCAAGCGCGCGTCCGCCCCGCGACGTCACGCTCGATCAGCTGCAGATACAGCCCCTGCAGCCGCTCGACCATCGGGCCGCGCCCCTCGCTGACGCGCCGGCCGTCGACCTCGACCACCGGAGCAATGCCGGCAAAGGTGCCGGTAACGAACGCCTCCTCCGCCCCGTAGACCTCCGTCAGGCTGAAGTCCTTCTCGTAGGCCGGAATGCCGTTCTCGCGGCACAGCCGCAGCACGTTGGCGCGTGTGATGCCGGCCAGGCAGTACTTGCCGGTCGAGGTCCAGACCTCCCCGCCGCGCACGATGAAGAAGTGGGTGGAATTGCAGGTGGCGACGAAGCCGAGCGGGTCGAGCATCAGCGCCTCGTCGGCGCCGGCCTTGGCCGCCTGGATGCAGGCGGTGATGCAGTTGAGCTTGGAGTGCGAGTTGAGCTTTGGATCCTGGACGTCGGGAGCGCCGCGGCGCACGTGCACGGTGAACAGCCGCACGCCGCGCGTCAGCGTCTCCGGCCGCGGCAGCTTGTATTCCGCGATGATGACCACGGTCGCCGGTCCGATGCAGGCGCGCGGGTCCTGGTAGGGGGTGCTCTTCATGCCCCGGGTCACCATGAGGCGCATGTGGACACCGTCGCTCATGCGGTTGGCCGCGAGCGTCTGGTAGAGCGCCGCCGTGAGCGCGGCGCGGTCCATGCCGATGTCGAGATCGATCGCCTTCGCGGCCTCGTACAGCCGGGCGAGGTGCTGGTCGAGGAACGCGATGCGGCCGTGGTGCACCCGCAGCCCTTCCCAGACACCGTCCCCGAGGATGAAGCCCGAGTCGAACACCGACACCGACGCGCTGGCGCGCGGACACAGCTCGCCGTTGACGTAGATCAGGATGTCGCGGTTGCGCGGATCGTCCGCGTGATGATGGGTGCCCGATGAGGCCGCTGTCACTGACACTTCCTCCGCCTGTCGCGATATTACAACAGCCGACGGTCAGGGCGCGCCGACAGACGCTGCTGGCAGCGTCCGACTGCAACGCTAGCGGTGCGTTTGCAATATGTAGCCGTCGAAGGGGACGCACATGCAAGGGGAATGCACATGCAGCGGCTGACCAGCGCATACCGGGCTTCACTCGTTCTCGCGGCGACGAACGCCGGCGCATCCTTCGCCCAGCGCGAAGCGCCCGAGGAATTCCGCGATTTCGGCTTGAGGCGTCGCGCCGACGACCGCCGTGACGTCCACGATCACGATACGCATCACGACGTCGACTATCGCGACCTGTCGGATGCGGACTACGACGATCAGCCGACCTATTGGTATTGGAGCTACGACCATCCGGACGCCGGCATTTAGGCGCTCCGATGCCACGGGATGACACCGGGGCTCTCAAGGGCCACCGCGGGGGTGTAGGATACCGCCTACAGCCGCTTGGGCAAATGGCGTACGCTGGCGCCGGAAGGGGCTGCGGTACGTTCGTAAGCGGAGGCTCAATGGCGACTGTTCTGATTGCCGACGATCACGCGATGCTGCGCACGGGCCTGCGGCACTACCTCGAGCAGGATACGTCGATCACCAACATCGGCGAGGCTGCGACGGGTGCCGACACCTTGCAGCAGCTGCGCGACGGTCGCTGGGATCTGGTCATTCTCGACATCAACATGCCCGACCGCAGCGGCATCGATGTACTGCGGCATATCCGCTCCGGGCACCCCGAGACCCGTGTTCTGGTCATGAGCGGCTTCTCCGAGAAGCAATACGCCATCAACGTGCTGCGGGCCGGCGCCTCGGGCTATCTGGCCAAGGACCAGGCGCCCGAGGAGTTCATGCGCGCGGTGCACGCGGTGCTCGCCGGGCGGCGCTTCGTCAGCGCGCGCCTGAGCGAGATGCTCATCACCGCGCTCGACGAGCCGGGCGACAAGCCGCTGCACGCGGCGCTGTCGGAGCGCGAGTTCCAGATTCTGTGCAAGCTCGCGGTGGGTCGCAGCGTGTCCGAGATCGCGCACGAGCTGTTCATCAGCGTCAAGACGGTGAGCACCTACCGGGCACGGGTCCTGGAGAAGATGCATCTCGATACCAACGCCGATCTCACGGCGTACGCGCTGCGTAACGGGCTGGTGCAATAGCCGCTAATAACTTTAGCGAGCGCGCGTAGCGTCGGTAGTTACCGACACCGGGCGGAGATTGTGACTTACAGGGCGGCGAACGGAGCCGCCTTATGCTGTTCACATGTTCAACTGGGGTTCAGGCGGCGATTGGCGCCGCGAGGCCAGATGTTCCAGGCCAGGATCATAATGTCGGGTAAATCGGCGCTCCGTGTCCTGCTGGTAGAGGACTCCTCCCTGCTGGCGGATCGGCTGGCGGAGCTGATCGGTCGCCTCCCGAATGTGGACCTGATCGAGACCGTAGCCACCGAAGAGGACGCGATCAGCCATGTGGCCAAGGATCAGCCGGACGCGCTGATACTCGACCTGCACCTGCGTAGCGGCTCGGGCTTCGGCGTGCTGCGCGCGCTCGCCAGCAGCGGCAGCGGCCAGCGCCCGAAGGTCGTGATCCTCACCAACTTCAGCCTGCCGGAGTACCGTCGCGAAGCCGAGCTCTACGGCGTCGCGGCATTCCTCGATAAGTCGCGCGACTACTTTCAGCTGTCGACGCTGCTGCAAGATTTCGCCCGCGAGCGCGCCGCCAGCGGCACGCACTGACGAGCGCAGCCGACGACAGTTTTCTCAGGCGTGCTCCCGGGCTTGTGCCGCGGCCGGTGCGGCGGGCGGCACGGCGCGCACCAGCACATGGTTTAGCGGCAGGCGCACCTCGATCTCGGTACCGAGGCGGTCGCCGCGCGGCACCGCGTGCCAGCTGCCGCCGAGCGCCGTGGCGCGGTGGCGCATCGCCGCGAGTCCGTGTGACCCGAGCGCCCGCAACCGCTCGGCCGGCAGGCCGACGCCGTCGTCGCGGACTCTCAGCAGCAGCCACTCGGGCTGCATCTCGATGACGATCTCGACGGTGTGCGCCTGCGCATGCCGGACGATGTTGGTGAGCGCCTCCTGAACGATGCGGAATAGCGCAATCGCGGCATCGGGAAGCAGTCGCGGCTCGACCGGCGGAAAGCGCTCGACGTAGCCGAGGCCGGCGCGGCTGCACGAATCCGCCACCTGCCAGCGCAGCGCCGGAAACAGCCCAAGGTTGTCGAGCAGCGTGGGCCGGAGGTTCTCGACCACGCGGCGCTTGATCTCCACGCCGCTCTGCAGCGCGTCGTGCACGCGCGCGAACCGTGCGCGCAGCTCCAGGTCCTCGGCTGCCATGCGCTCCTCGATCCAGGAGACATCCATGCGCGCGGCGACCAGGAGTCCTCCGAGCTCGTCGTGCAGCTCGCGCGACAGCGCCGACTTCTCCCGCTCTGACAGCGCCTGCAGGTGCGTCGAGAGCTCCGACAACTCCTCGTTGCGGTGACGCAGCTGCGTCTCCAGCTCGCTGCCCCACTCCTGCAGCTCGACCGTCTCGCGCTCCTTGACGCGCACGTACCGCAGCAGCACCCGTCGCAGCACGATCACCAGATACAGCGCCGCGGCGAGCGCGCCGCCGGTGAGTCCCCAGTTGACCCAGCGATCGTTGCGCCAAGCGCGGCTCGCCGCGAGCATGTCCTCGGTCTCGAGCTGCTGCAGGCGCGTGGCCCGGTCGCCGATGTGCGTCATGGCGAGCTCACCCACGTCGCTGCGCACCAGCGCAACTGCGGCACTCGGCCCCTCGAGGCGATAGAGCCTGAGCGATTCACCCAGCTCATTGAGCTTCGCGGCGCTCAACCGCTCGATCTCCTGGACCTCGGCGCGCACCGGCGCACGCGCGCGGCTGAACACCTTGTCGAGCTGTCGGAACGCATCCGGCAGCCGGGAGGTCGATTCCTCGAACGGCCCGAGATAGGTGGCATCGCCGAGCAGGATGAAGCCGCGCTGTGCGCTCTCGGCCCGGCTGAGCAGCTCCTCCACGTCGGCCAGCGCCCGGCCGCGTAACGCATCGGTTTCAACCTGATAGCTGGCCTGCTCCAGGCGCTGCTGGCCGGAGACGGCCGCCACGAACAGTCCCAGCACTGCCAGCACCAGCAGCACGATGAGCGCCATCTGCCGGGTCGCGGCTTTCACGTCCGCGTCCGATCAGCGGGAGAAATGCAGGCCAAAACCCACCTCGCAGCGACGCCACGCTCCAACCCACATCATACCGTGATCGCCGCTGTTCCGGCCGCCCCCTCAGGCCCGCGCCCGCGCGGGTGCGTCGCTTGCAGACTGCCCGGCTACCGGGATCGTCCGCCTACAGGTTGTCGGTTGCGAAGTTCCAGTTGATCAGCCGGTCGAGGACCGCATGCACATGCTCGGCCCGCCGGTTCTGGTAATCGAGGTAGTAGGCATGCTCCCAGACGTCGATGGCGAGCAGCGGCTTCAGGTGCAACGGCAGCGGATTGTCGCTGTTGCCGGTCTTGATGACGCGCAGGGTCTCCCCGTCCAGCACCAGCCATGCCCAGCCCGAACCGAACTCGGTGATCGCAGCGTTCGCCAGCTCGCGCTTGAGAGCGGCGAGGTCGCCGAACCCGGCGTTGATCCACTGGGTCAGGGCCAACGGCACCTGCTCGGACTTCTGCGGCGGACGGAGGCTGCGCCAGTAGAAGGTGTGATTCCACGCCTGCGCGGCGTTGTTGAACACCTCGACGTGCTCGGGCTTGCCGGCCGTGCGCACGATCAGCTCGGCCAGTGGCACCTCGGCGAACTCTGTGCCGGCGATCAGGCTGTTCAGCTTGTCGACGTAGCCCTTGTGGTGCTGGCCGTAGTGGAACGACAGAGTGTTGGCGGAAATGACCGGCGCGAGTGCGTCCGGAGCGTAAGGCAGGGGTGGTAGCGCGTGCATAGACAGCGAATCTTAGTGCACCACGCCGCGATCGCTGTCGGCGCACTCCCTGAGTTCCTGTCGGTGCAGATGTCAGTCACGCAATGAACGAATGAAAATTGCAGCAGATGAATCAAAGTTAATGAGACCTTAATTTAACGAGACGTTAATGAATGCGTGGCAGCATGGCGTGCGTCAACTGCGGTGCGCGACTTACGTTTACTCGCGAGTAGTGTCGAGCCGGAGTCGGGCAAACGGCGTAGGCGCTGTCCTACGGGGCCCCGGCTCTCGGCCTGACCTCCAGCCAAGGTGTTTTCCGGATGGGCGCGGAACGCAGAGAGCGTACGCTTTCATCACCGTCGAATGGCTTGTGTGTGAGGAGGTGTGTGTTGCAAGGCCTGCTGCAGACCGCGGTGAGTGCGAGCGCCACAGGGCGCCAGCTCACACCGGGCGAGACCAGCGCCGACACCACCGAGGAGTGGGTGGGCCTGCTGCGCGCCGCGGTCATGACGGGCGATGAGCCCGGCGTGAAGCGCCTGCTGTCGCAGTTGCTCGCGGCCGGCGGCCCGGCGAAGGAGCGGCGACGCGCGCCGATGCAGCTGAAGGCCTTGCTGAATCTCCTGCGACTGCTGCGCTCGGTGTCGCTCACCGATGAGCTCACGGGCCTGAACAACCATCAGGGCTTCATGCAAAGCGGCACGCGTCTGCTCGATGTGGCGAGGCGCGACCGGCACTCGGCGCATCTGGTGTGCTTCACGCTCGAGCATCTCGACGACGCGGTGGCGACCCTCGGCCCGGTAACCGCGGATGCCCTGATCCGCCAGACGAGCTACTTTCTGCGTGACCTGTTCCCGAGCTACGGCGTCTACGAAGTGCTCGGCAGGCTGAGCCGCAACGAGTTCGCGGCGTTGACGACCAGCGAGGATTATGCGGTGCGCAGCGCGGTGGCGCTGCGAGCCCGGGGAGCACGGCACGACGGCGCTCTGCCGACCCTGTCATTGAGCGTTGGGGTGGCTCACTTCAATCCCGCCCGCCCGGTGAGTATCGACGAATTGCTCGAGAATGCTGCACGGGCGATGCGAGCGGCCCAACAGCTGACACGAATCGCGCCATCCGGGATTGACCCCCCACCCCGGCATGACGCGCCCCTGACGGCCTCGGGGCACCCAGGAGAGATCTGAAGGCATCGAGGATTCTGACAGGCACCCACGGAAGGCATCTCGCCACGGACGGCGAACGCGTCAAGGATGACGGCGGTGCCAGGGACGGCACCGCAGGCCAAGGATGGCTACGAGCCACGGACGGCTGTGCAACTGTCAGAATTCTTCGGCCCGAAGATCCGACTCCGGCGCCCCTGAGGCCGTAATTTTTTCCCTAACCTTATTTCAATCCACGCCGGCCGGCAGGTAGCGTGGGTCGTGCGGTGCGCGCGCGAAGATCCGCCGCACCACCGGCGCGAAGAACTCGAGGCTCTCGCTCGGATAATCCGGATCGAACGAGCACTGGTCCCAGGCGGCGCAGAAGCGCTTGCAGGCCTCGTACCACGGGTGCTCGCGCAGCCGCTCGCGGGCGTTGCGATCGCCGCCGAAGTGGTGCACGTAATAGTAGTTCTGAAACAGCCCGTGCTGCTCGACGATCCAGCTCACCTCGGGACGCACGTACGGGCGCAGGATCGCCGCCGCCACTTCCGCATGGTTGTAGGGCGCGAGCTCATCGCCGATATCGTGGATCAGCGCGCCGACGATCAGCTCCTCGTCGGCGCCGCTTCTCGCCGCCCGGGTCGCGGCCTGCAGGCAGTGTGTCAGGCGGCTGACCGGATAGCCCTCGAGCGAGTGATCGAGCCGCTTGAGGCTCTCGAGCACCCGCTCGCCGAGCGTTGCTGCGTAGCGCCGCTCGGACTCATCGAGCAGCAGGTAGTCCTCCCGCGTGCCGTCCTGCATCTGCCGGAAGCTGACGATGCGACTCATGCGCTGCGCCGCACGCCGGACGCCGCGTTGCCGCGGCTGCGCAGCAGGCGATAGAGGCTGCGCGGCCCGTCGAGGTCGATGTAACAGCCCTGCAGGTGCCGCAGCCCCTGCGCCGGGTCGAAGGCGGTGCGGCCGTGCAGGAGCCTCGTGTTGTCGAACATCACCAGATCCCCTGCCCCGAGCAGGAAGCGGATCCCGAAATCCGGCGCCCGCAACCGCGCATCGAACAGCCGCCGCGCGCGGTAGTAGGCCTCCAGCCGCTCGGGCGCGAACAGCGGCACGAAGTCGAGCCGTGGCGAGAAACGAATGGCGGCGAGCTCTCCGCTCGGATCGAGCTCGATCGGCGGCGCGCTCGCGGTGAGCTCGGTGTCAACGTCGGTGAAGCGAAAGCGCACCGGCGTGCTGGCGAGCACGCTGAAGGCGTGAGGGTGGCTCGAGCGCAGCGCCTGCGCGACCGCAAAGCCGTCCACCAGCGTCGACAGACCGCCGCTGGTCTCGTTCACCAGGCAATGCAGCAGCTGGATGCCGGGGACCGGCGTGCGATAGGGGTTGTCGGTGTGCGGATCGAGCGCTATCGAGGTGTACGCGAGGTCGTTGGCCTGCGGCGTCGAGCGCACGTTGAACAGCGCGCCGAAGTTGGTTTCGCGTACGAAGCCGAACTGCGCACCCACCTCGAGCACCAGGCCGGGCTCGGACGGCACGCCCTCGAGAATCACGAAGCCGAGCGTCAGGAACGACTCGAGCCAGAGCGCGAGCTGCGTATCAGTGGGCGTGGCGCTCCAGCGCAGCCGCGGGAGCTCTGCGAGCTTGCCGTCCCAGAGGCGCGGCGCCGGACAGTCGTGGCTGGCGGGTGCGAGCGCCGCTTCGGCGAGGATCGCCGCGGCCTCGAAGCTCGCCTCGTGCCCGTCGCTGAAACGCACGCGAAAAACGCCGGCGGCGGGCTGCGACACCGACAGGAGCTTCAGCTCCGGGTCGAAATCCGACGGATCCTGAAGCCGCTGGCGGGTCTTGAGATCGATGCTGGCGGCATCGAGGCAGCGTTCGCGCAACCACAACGGGTGCACGGCATGCTCGCTGCCGTCGCTCCTTTGCAGCGTCAGCTCCGCCGGCCCGGTGATTCTCAACGCGAGGGGTCGTTGCCCAGAAGCCACGTCCGAGTCTAGCGTCGCGCCCGGACCGCTGTCCACGCGCCTCAGGCGAAGCTCGCGCGCTCGGTGCCCTGGGAGTCGAGGCCGCTCTTGGCGAAGTTGGTTGCCAGGGCCGCCACCAGCTTCGAGCGCAGCGCGTCGCGGTCGGCCGCATCCGGTGCGCGGATGCGCAGCTCGATCACCGCGGCGGCCGCTTCGATCCGCGTCAGAAAGCACCCGAGCACCTGCGAGTCATTGACGGTCAGACGCGCCGTGTGCAGCGCCTCGCGTTGCGCCGCCTCGAGGTCGGTCTGACGGCTGACGCGGATCGCAATGGTGAGGGGCGCCGGGGCGGTCGCGCCCCCTAAGTTGATGGCGATCTGGCTCGCGGCGACGCTGTTCGGCAGCACCACGCGGCGGCCGTCGAAGGTGCGCAGCGTGGTGTAGCCGAGCGAGATCTGCTCGACCGTGCCGATCTCGGTGCCGGTCGGGGCCGCCACCTGCAGTGCGTCGCCGAGGCGAAACGGCCGGTAGAGGGTGATGGCGATGCCGGCGACCAGGTTGCCGAGCGTGCTCTGCGCCGCGAGGCCTAGAACGACTGTTGCGACGCTCGCGCCGGCGAGCAGCGCCGTCCCCATCGCCCGCAGCACCGGAATCAGGTGCGCATACAGGATGAGCATGATCACCCATATCCCGGCGGTGCCGAGCTGCTGCAGGAAGCTGATGGTGGTACGGTCGATGTGCCCCTGGCGGGTGAGCGCCGAGTGCACCGCGAGGCGCAGGAGGCGCGACAGCAGCAGCGCCAGCACGATGAAAATAAACAGGTAGACGCCCGCGCCGATGAAGCTGTCCGGCCGCACGTCGCTGAGGAGGTCGTGCTCCCCGATCTTGAGGTCATTCATGATGTCGTCCCGAAGTCCGTCTCAAAAACATAGCACAGCGGCAGCGCCCCAAAGACGGCTTGCGGTCGAGGCGTGGCCGAAGCTCGTGGCCGCGGTATATTCCGCGCACTTGACCTACGGGACGGGAACGCCGATGACACTCAGCCGCCGCGATGTCCTGACCGCATCCGCCCTGCTGCTCGCGGGACCCGCCGCGGCGGCGCGTCTCGCCGCCCGCGAGTCGGGCGGGGCCAAGCCGCTGGTGCTCTGTTGGAACGAGAACCCTTACGGCCCCTCGCCGGCGGCGCGGCGCGTCGTCAGCGAGCTGATTCCGTCCGGCTGCCGCTACCCGTCCGACCAGGCGATCGCGGCCCTGGTCGCGGCGATCGCCGCCCACGAAAGCATCGGCGCCGATCACATCATCACCGGCACCGGGTCCGGAGAGCTGCTGCGCGCGCTCGGACTCCTCTACGGACGCGACGGCGGGGAGATCGTCGCAGCGCAGCCGAGCTACACCGAGCTCACGAGTTACGCCGGCCACCGCGGCGCGCGGCTGAAGTTCGTGCCGCTCGACTTGAGCATGCGCCACGACCTGCCCGCCATGCGCTCGGCGGTCTCCCCCGCCACGCGCGCGGTGTACCTCTGCAACCCCAACAACCCGACCGGGACTGCGCTCACGGCGGCCGAGATCCGTGCGTTCGTCGCGGGTCTGCCGTCAGGGGTCCTCACCATCGTCGACGAGGCCTACATGGACTTCACGACCGCGCCCGGGGTCGGCTCGGTCGCGGATCTCGTAAAAAGCGGATCAGGCGTGGTGGTGCTGCGGACCTTCTCCAAGATCCACGGCATGGCGGGGCTGCGTTGCGGCTACGCGATCGCGAGCCCCGAGGTCATCAAGGCCGTGGATGCCGCCGTCATGACCACCCCGAACATCTTCGCCGTGCACGCCGCACGCGCCAGCCTGGGCGATGGCGCGTTCCGCGCCGAGTGCCGCCGCCGCATCGTCGGCAGCCGCACGCGCATCACCACCGTGTTGAGTGAGCTGAAGCTCCGCTACGCCGAGCCGCAGGGCAATTTCGTGTTCTTCGATACCGGCATGCCGTTGCCGCGCTTCACCGAGCTCATGCGCGCGCGCGACATCCTCGTCGGCCGGCACTTCCCGCCCTTCGACAGCTGGTGCCGCATCACCGTCGGCACCGAGCCCGAGGTGGCGGCGTTCCTCGCGGCGTTGCGCGCGGTGCTGCCGACGGCGAGGCAGTCGAGCGCCTGACCGAGCCGACCTCCGATTTCCGTAACCGGCTCGTTACCCGGTTATAACCGACCCTCAGGTGTTTAAGGCCTGCCTGTTGAGATCGCACGTCATCCTGGTTACAGGTCCCCCAGGCTGTCAAAAAACTGCCACACTGATCGCACGCGTCGGTACGTTTCGAATTTCCCGACGCGGCGGATCGCTATATGGAACCTGATCGCTCCCGACATGCTGCCTGCAAGCTGAACACTGCGTTGCGCCTGGTTGCGGGCAAAGACGTGCGTGTTCCAATGCGCGCGTTTCCAACGTTCAGGCCTTCTCGGTTCGCCCGCGCGCTGCAGATGGCAAACAGTGCCTTGGATCTGCCGCCTTCATTTGCACGAGGTCGCACGCTCGTTTCCGGACCGTCACTCGCCTGCATGTCCGGCGAGCTTGACTACTTTCGGGACCGGGTGGCCAGACGCGCGCTGCGTTTCCTCTCCATGAAGCAACCTTTCTTCGTGGTTTCCGGTGAGCCGTTTGTCTCACTGGCTTCACAGATCGGATCTGACCACGACTCGGTACCCAAATTGCGCCTCGCGACTCACTGTGTCGTCATCGTTACCGCAAGCTACCGAGGTATGCCGGCGCTGTTTCGAGTAGGCCGTTGCAAAGAAGGGCGCGCTGAGGTCTCGCGCCAGACGAGCGGCCTTCGCGTGGCGGATTCAACTCCAGGCCTGCAGGGTATTGTTCCCCGACGGCTTGCGGACACCAGAGACATGGCGGACCTGCAAGTGTCGGTCGAAAGTCTGCTTCCCGGCGCGACCCCTCCATTTGACTGGAAGCACATAGACGCAATCTGGGAATTATGGCTGTCAGGCGCCCAATCAGATGGCCAGCCGGGAAGACCGAATCTGGAGCAGGAACTGACGCAGGTGTGCGAGCTGTTCAGTGCCCAATGCAGCGCGATTTGGGTCTTCAAGAAGTTGCTGTTGGACTGGCATGCAACGTCACGGATGCCCGGCGCTGTTACACATGGCGACCTTTGGCTTGGTAACGTACTTTTCTCGGGTGCTTCGGTAGTCGGAATCCTGGACTGGGAATGGGCCCGGAGAGATGGACTGCGCATACTGGACGCGCTGCATCTGCTATTCATGTCCCATTCTGTGTCCCGACGCATTGGTGTCGACGCCACCCTGCGCAGCTTTTGGTCGGATGCCCTCTATGATCGTGAGCTGAGCATCCGTCTGGCGAAGCTCTGCCGGACTTTCAGCGTGCACAAGAGCGACCTGAAGTTCGCAGCACTGCTGCTGTGGTTCGATTATCTGCGACAGATGGTGTTGCGCGGCAGCGTGCCGAATCGCGAATGGTGTGAAGCCATGATTTCCCGGACGGCCCCGGTCATCAGTCGCTGGCTCGGCCAAAAGGCGCGGAGCGGAGCTTGAAGCTGCTGCTGGATCGCGAGCTCAACGGCCTGCCATATCGCGCCTATAGGTTCGTCCTGCGCAGGCTGGTGAGGCAGGTGCAGCCGTATCACCCCGTGGCAATGCACGGCAAAGTGCTCTCAGAGGGCGAACGTCAGTGCTCGGACCGATGGCAAGTCATCCGCGACGTCCTGGCGCAAGGTGCCGACACGATGCTCGATTTGGGGTGTGCGGAGGGTTACTTTGTTTCGCGTGCAGCTGAGGAATACGGATGCTTTGCGCTGGGCATCGATGCCGACGTCAGACGATTGACGCTTGCTCAGGACCTGAGCGTGATCAATAAGAATGAATGCGCAGGTTTCATGTATGCACACGTCAGCACGGACTTTCTCCGAAAGCTTCCGCAGTTCGACGTGGTGGTATTCCTGGCGGTGCTGCACCACGTAATGTACGAACATGGCGTGGATCATGCGCGGGAGCTGATGACAGCCATCCGGACCAAGACGAAGAAGGCGCTGGTCTTCGAGATGGGACAATCCAACGAAACGTCGATGTCCTGGGCCTCACTGTTACCCGATATGGGATCCGATCCGCAGGAATGGATCAAACACTTCCTTCTATCCTGCGGGTTTTCTGAGGTCAGCAAGATGGGGGAAACGGACGCCTATCACAGCAACGAGCGGCGTAGCGTCTTCGTAGCGCGCCCTTAGCTGAGCATCAGGCTCATGCAGGTAAGCGCGGCCTCCGCCTTGTGCAGCTCGTCCACTTCCAGGGCACGCGTCGCAATCCCCGCCTGCTCGAGACGCTGCTGCGTGCGCGGGTAGGCGCTGCTGACCAAGGTCATACCCCCGACCGTGAGCGTGTTGGCTCCATAAGGCTCATCCGCATCCACCGCCAGCGGCACGGTCGCCGCGAACACCGCCGGGTCCACCCAGCGTGGATTGACCAGCAGAATATCCGGCGGAATGAACGTGACTGCGCTCTTCAAATGCAGACACCCGGTGAGCGGCACGGCGCGCACGCTGTAGCCGAACGGCGCGACCGCGGCGCCGAGCTGCGCCACGCCGGTGGCGTTGCTGCGGCCGGAGGCGCCGACGTAGAGGCTGCGCCCGACGAGGAGCACGTCGCCCCCCTCGAGAGTCGCCGGCTCGCCGAGGCGCGCGAGCGGCACATGCCGCGCCAGCACCGTGGCGACGCTCTCGACCTCGCCGCGGCGGGAGGCGACCCCGGGACGGGTAATCACCGCGATCTCGGGCAGCAGCACCGCGGTGTCCTCGACGAACACGCCGTCGGCCTGCTCAGCCAGCGGCGGCAGCCACTCGAGCTGACAGCCGAGCGCCTGCAGCTCGGCCGCGTAGCGCTGGTGCTGGCGGTGCGCGCGCGCCGCATCGAGCGGCACGCGCTCGATGAGACTCAGCTCGCAGCGCGCGAGCTGCGGACTCACTTCCCGGACGAAGGCGATCATCGTTTACGGAGTATAGCTACAGCCGCGCCGACGGCACCGCGCGCGCTGCGACGCGCAGGTACTCGAGCAGCGCATTGGCCGCGGGTGGCAGGCTCGCCGGCGCGCGCAGGATCGCGCCCACCGGGGTCTCGATCGACTTGAGTTTCACCGGCAGGATCGCCAGTAGTCCGTGCTCGACGTCGTCGAGGGCGACGTGATAGGGCAACACGCCGATGCAGTCCGACTTGCGCAGCAGCACGCGGTTGGTGAGGATCGAGACCGACTCGATGACGTTGCGCGGCAGCGGCGCATTCGCCTCGAGGAATGCGCGATCCACCTGGTGCCTGAGACTCGTCTCCGGCAGCGGCAGCAGCCACGCCTCGTTCACCAGGTCACGCAACCCCAAGCGCCGCTTGCGCGACAGCGGGTGTCCGGGGCGCACCACCAGGCAGACCGGCTCGGCGTAGAACTCCTCGTAGACGAGCTCGCGGCTGCGGCCCTGCTCGGGCAGCCGCCCGAGCACCATGTCGAGGTCGCCGACCAGGAGCTTGGGCACCAGGAGGTCATAGGTGCCGACCACCACGCTGATCGCAACCCCCGGCCGCTCCTTCTTCAGGAGCGCGATGGCATCGGGAAGGATGCCGGCGGAGGCAGCCAGGAGCGTCCCGACAGCGACCCTGCCGCTGTAGCCGGCGCGCAGGCTCTCGAGCTCCTCGGCCGCGTGCCGCAGCTGCGCCAGCACGATCTTGGCGTGGCGCGCGAAGATCTCGCCGTAGGGCGTAGGCTCGAGCCCGCGGTTGTGGCGCGCGAACAGCGCAACCCCGAGCGTGGTCTCGATATCCTGCAGCGCCTTGGTGACCGTCGGCTGGGCGAGATTCAGCCGCCGTGACGCCCTGAGGATGCTGCGACAGTCATAGACTTCGGCGACCAGCTCGAGATGCCGCAGGCGGAACTTGCGCGCAATCCAACGCTCGAGTCGTACCGAGGGCATGCACGATCATAGCTTCAGGCGCTCAGCGTCGCTGCCCTGGAGCCGCCGCGGGCGGTGGTGGCTTGGTCCAGCCCGAAGAACCTCGCGGCATTGCCGCGCAGGAGCTTCGTCCGGGTGGCTGCCGGCAGCGACTGCTGCGAGCGGATGAGGCTTCCGACCTGCTGCTCTCCGAGCGGGAACGGATAGTCGGAGCCGAGCATCACCCGGTCCTCGCCCATGGTCTTGACGAGGAACTCGAGCGCATCGCCGCTGAACACCGCGGCGTCGACACTGAAGCGCTCGATGTAGGAAGACGGCAGACACGGGCAGTCCTCGCGCACGATGTCGCGGTTGCGCCAGGCGTTATCGACGCGCCCGATCAGGTACGGAAAGCTGCCGCCGCCGTGCGCGAAGCACAGCCTGAGCGAGCGTGGCAGCCGCTCGAAGGCGCCCGAGAGGATCAGCCACAGGATCGACAGCTGCGTCTCCGCCGGCATGGCGACCAGCCACGGCAGCATGTAGCGCGGCATGCGCTCCTGCGCCATCACGTCCCAGGGGTGCACGAACACCGCCGCACCCTCGGCGGCACAGTGCCCGAGGAAGGTGATGATCCCCGCGTCGTTGAGCTCGCGCGACCCGACATGGTTGCCGATGTGCACGCCGACGTGGCCGTCGTCCATGGCGCGACTCAACTCGCGGCAGGCGAGCTCGATGTCCTGCAGCGGCACCTGGCATAGCGACTTCAGCCGCCGGGGAGCCGCGCCGCAGATCTCGAGGGCCGCGTCGTTGAAGATGCGCGCGCACTCGAGCGCCTGGGCCGCGGGACGCTGGTAGCCGAACAGTACCGGGGTGGCGCTCATGATCTGAACGTCAACGCCGTCGCGGTCCATGGCCTCGAGACGCACGGCCGGATCCCAGCAGGCGGAGCTGACGGGGCGAAACTCCTGCGCGCCGACCATGAGCATCGCCCGACCCGCGCCCAGATGCCTCATCCACGGCCAGTCGGGCGTGCCGAAGCGCGCCGCGAGATCCGGCCAGCTGCGCGGCAGGAAGTGCGAGTGCATGTCGATCATCGAGCCGGCGGTGCGGGCGCCCTGTCGCGTCACGGCGAGCTCTTCGGGCTATAGGCGACCGCCCGGATCTCGATCAGCAGCTGCGGGTTCGGAAGCGCTGCCACGGCCACCGTGGTGCGCGCCGGACCGTCGTAGCCGAAGAACTCGCTGTAGACCTCGTTGTAGCCGTCGAAGTCGGCCATGTTCACCAGAAAGGTGCTCACCTCCACGACGTCCGCGAGCCCGGCTCCGGCGCCTGCGAGGATGTCGCGGATGTTCTCGATCACCGCGCGAGTCTGCGCGCGGATGTCGAGCACGAGCTGGCCGGCCGCGCCTCGCCCGGCCCCGGCGATCGAGTCGTCGGGACGCCGCGAAGAGATGCCGGAGATGAAGATGAAGTCGCCGGCGCGGTGGAAGTGTGGAAAGGTGCCGCGCGGGAACGCCTTGCCGGGCACCACGGCGGCGGTCACCTCGAGATCTTTGGCGCTGGTGGTCACGGCGCGCCTCGCTAGAGCTTCACGCAGATGTTCATGGCTTCGGAGAAGAACGCGAGCGAATGCGCTCCGCCCTCGCGGCCGATGCCGGAGAGCTTCACGCCGCCGAACGGCACCCGCAGGTCCCTCAAGTACCAGTCGTTCACCCACACGCTCCCCACCTCCATCTGGCGGGCGACTCGGTGGGCGCGCTGCAGGTTCGAGGTCCACACCGCCGCGCACAGTCCGTAGCGCGTGTCGTTCGCGAGCCGCACCGCCTCTTCCTCGGCGTCGAACGGCGCCACGTGACCGACGGGTCCGAAGATCTCCTCCTTCATGCAGCGCGCGTCCTCCGCGAGTCCGGTGAGGATGGTCGGCTCGACGAACGCGCCCTGGTCGCGCTCATCACCGAAGTGCGGCGTGCCGCCGCCGCACACCACCTCGGCGTGCTCGGCGCGCGCCAGGTCGTAGTACGACAGCACCTTGTCGCGGTGCGCGCGCGAGATCAGCGGCCCCATGTCCGCGTCGTCGTGCGGTCCGCCGAGCCTCAAAGCGCGCGCGCGCTCGGCAAGCGTCGCCACGAAGCGCTCGAAGATCGGGCGCTCGACGTACACACGCTCGGAGCACAGGCACACCTGCCCGGTGTTGGAGAACACCGAGCGCATGGTGCCGGCGATGGCCGCCTCGAAATCCGCGTCCGCGAAGATCAGCGCCGCGTTCTTGCCGCCGAGCTCGAAGGACAAGGCTTTCACGCCCGGCGCGGCGCTCTTCATGATGGCAGCTCCCGTGGCGGTCTCACCGGTGAAGGCGATGGCGTTCACCTCCGGGTGACTCACCAGCGCCTCGCCCGTGGAGGCAGGCCCGAATCCATGCACCAGGTTGAATACTCCGGGCGGCACGCCCGCCTCCTGCATCACCTGAGCGAGCAGGGTCGCGGACGACGGCGTCTCCTCCGAGGGCTTGGCAACCACGGTGTTGCCGCAGGCGAGCGCCGGAGCCACCTTCCACGTCATGAGCAGGAACGGCAGGTTCCAGGGCGCGATCACCGCCACGACGCCGACCGGCTTGTGCACCGAGTAGTTGAGCGCTCCGCGGCCGTCGGGCGTCGACATCTCGAAGCACTCCGAGCCGCGCGCGAGCAAGAGGTCCGCGTAAGCGCGGAAATTGGCGGCGCCGCGCGGGATGTCGAACGAGGTCGCCTGCTTCAGCGTCTTGCCGGTGTCGCCGATCTCGGCGGCGACGAACTCGGGGAAACGCTGCTCGATGCGCTCGGCGACCTTGCGCAGCAGTGCGCAGCGCTCGGCGACCGGCATGCGTCCCCAGGGACCTGAGAGCGCGGCGCGCGCCGCACGCACCGCGCGGTCGACGAGCGCGGCATCGGCCTCGGTGACCGTGGCGATCACCCGGCCGTTGACGGGATTGACGTTCTCGAAGCTGCCGCCGGCGCGCACGAGCTCGCCGTTGACATAACAGGGCAGCTGCTGGCCGGCGAAGGGATAGAGATCGGCTGGGGTGGGCATCCGCATCCGGTGCGGATTCTAGGCGCGGGCCGGTAGAGACAACCAATGGTATTTTTCAGATCCGCTATGCAGTTCCTCTATAGCTCGAACGCCGTGTTGCCGCCTGCTACGGATTCGTCGTGATCACGATGGAGCCATCGCCGCCGTTCGTGGCATCGGCACCGCCATTCGTGCCCACCGTGTAGGTTGCGCCGGGGGGCCCGATGCTGCCGCCGCCACCGCCGCCGTCGTCGCCCCCCGGACCACTGGACCCGCCACCTCCGCCGCCGTAACCGCCACCACCCCCACCACCGGCGCAACCCTCGCCGCCGGCGCCCCCAGCCCCACTGCCGGAACCGCTTCCGCCCGCGCTGGGGGTGCCGCAATTACCGCCCGCGCCGCCCGGACCGCCGTTGCCGTTGCCGCCAGCCGCGCCCGACGGACCACCGAGGCCGCCGCCGGTGTTAGTGCCGCCTGCGCCGCCGATCCCTCCGCTGCCCCCGCTACCGCCCGTGCCGGCGGTGAGCCCGCCGCCGAAGGTGCCCCCGGCGCCATTGCTGCCGCTGCCGGTCCCACTGCCGCCGCCGTTGCCGCCCGTCGCGGGGCCAGGCGACCCATACCCCGCCCCGCCGCCGCCGCCCGCGATCATCTGATCCGAGGCGCCGGCATCGACGTTGCTCGAGCCACCGCCGCCGCCCGCATCCACCCCTGCGACACCGCCACCGCCCACGACGAGAGCGAGCATCTGCCCGGGCGTGACGCTCAGGGTCGCCGTCACGACGCCGCCATTGCCGCCTGCGTATCCGCCGGCGCCGCCACCACCGCCGCCGCCGGTCGCAACCACCTGAATCGAGGTGACGCCATCCGGTACGGTCCAGGAGTAGGACCCCGGGGTGATGTAATTGATGACATTCGAAGTGCAGCTGACCGCCACCGTCGTGACGTCGCTGGTGCCGACGGTGCCGCTGCCGTTCGTGACCGTGCAGAGTTGCCCGGCGGGCTGGGTCTGCACGGTGACGTTATAGGTCGACCCCGAGGTCACGCCCGTGGGCATGCTGAAACTCGTCGCGGTCGCTCCCAACGCCGGGGTGGTGTCAGTACCGTTCGCCAGCACGAGGCCGCTCGTCGTCAAGCCGCTGATGCTTCCGCCGATGGTGTAGGTCGTGACTGCACATGTGATGGTGACGTTGGTCACCGGACCGGCCGGCATGTTTCCGGTCGCGTTGCTCGGCGTACAGGTGAGGCCCGTGGGCTGCTGCTGGACCGTCACCGCATAGGCACTGCCGTAAGGCACGGCCGTCGGCATCATGAAACCGGTGGCGCCGGAACTGACCGGGAGCGTATCGGTCCCGTTTGCGAGCACGAGTCCACTCGCCGTCAGGCCGCTGATCGAGCCGCTTAACGGATAGGTCTGGTCCGCACACGTGACCACCACGGTGGTGACCGCCGCGGCGGGCATCGTGCCCGAGCCGTGGGTGACCGCGCACGTGAGGCCGGTGGGGTTTGCATGCACCGTGACCGCATAGGCGCTGCCGTAAGGCACCTGGGTCGGCATCTTGAAGCTGCTGGCGTTCGCGGCGACCGTGAGGAGGTCCGCGCCGTTCGCGAGCTCGAGCCCGCTGGTCGTCAGGCCGCTGATCGATCCGCCCAGAGAGAAAGGCTCATCGGTGCAGCTGACCACCACGGAGCTGACATTGGCCGCGGCCATGGTGCCGGTGCCCTTGGTGACCGCACACGCCAGTCCTGCGGGTTGCGTTTTGACCGTCACCGTATAGGTGCTGCCATCGGCAACCGGCGTGGGAAACGCGAACGCGGTGGCATCCGCCGCGACACTGAGTGTCTCGCTGCCCATGGCGAGCACCAGGCCGGAAGCGGTGAGTCCGCTCACCGTCCCTCCCACGCTGTGCGCCAGCTCGGAGCACGCGACGACCACATTGGCCACATTGGCGGTGGCGGCGGCGCCGACCCCGTCGGTCACCGAGCACACCTGTCCGGCCGGTTGCGTCTGCACCGTCACTACGTAGGTCGACCCGGAGACCAGCATTGGTCCAAATGTGAAGCTCTTCGCGCTGGAGTTCACAGTAATCGTCTGAGGCCCGTCGGCGAGCACCAATCCGGAGGCGGTGAGTCCACTGACCGTTCCGCCCAGCGTGTAGTTGGGCGGCGGGGGACCGTATACATTTGTTTCGCACGCGGACAGCAGCGCGATCAGCGTCGTCAGCAGTGCCAGGCAAGGGAGCCCGGTAGTGCGACGAGAATTGCTGGGCTTCATTCGGCGATGCTCCTGCGCGATTGAGCCTGTCGAAACAGGTCAGGTCGGGGGCGGCATTACGCCAAATGGGACTCATGCATTCATTGTCACGTTTCACATATCCATGCGGCCGCGCGAGCGCACGAGCCGCGGCGCCGGGAAAGCTCAGGCCGGGGTCGTGAGCGCCTGGTAGCGCGCGCGGCTCGCCGCAGGCCACACCTCGGAAGGCCGGTAGAACTGCGCGAAGGCGCGCGCCCCCGCGGGGAGTACCACCCACGGCTGCTTTGATTCGGTGAAGATGTGAACGTCAGGAGGAAGCAGGTCGGGCTCATCGAGAGTGCCGACGCGCACGAAGGACGCCTTGTCCCCCGCCCCGCTGTAGTGGCTCCAGAGCGCCACCCGGCACTGCGGACAGCGGGCGATCTTCTGACCCTTGCCGCTGTTGCTGAGAGTCAGCACCAGCTCGGGAGCTGCTGCGAGGAACTGCACCCGGTCGGCTTCGATCACCGCGTTGAGCGCGAACGCCGTGCCCGTTTCCCGCTGGCACCAGCGGCAGTGACAGCAGTGCACGATGAGCGGGGCGCTCGTCATCGTATAACGCACCGCGCGGCACGTGCAGCCGCCCTGCGCCGGGAAACCCGCTGAGCCGTTCATATCCAGCCCCCGAATCCGGACGGACGCATGTTACTCCCGGCGCGCGCACCGCGAGCGCGATACTATGCCGACGGGGGCGGACCAACCGCGGACGCCATGCAGCGCTGCCTGATCATCGAGGACGACGCCGAGAACGCCGGCTACATCGCCGAGGGCCTGCGCGAGCTCGGCTGGCAGGCCGTCGGATGCGGCGACGGGCTCGATGCCCTCGGGCGCGCCACGCGCGAGAGCTGGGACGTCATCGTGCTCGATCGCATGCTGCCCGGCGAGGTGGACGGACTGTCGATCCTCACGACGCTGCGCGCGCTCGGGCAGCGCACGCCGGTGCTGGTGCTGAGCGCGCTCGCCGCCACCGACGAGCGGGTGCGCGGACTGAAGGCCGGCTGCGACGACTATCTCACCAAGCCGTTCGCCTTCTCCGAGCTCGCCGCGCGCATCGAGGCGCTGGTGCGCCGCGCCCAGAGTGGCGAGCAGCTGCGCGAGATGCGCGTCGCCGACCTCAGAGTCGACCTCATCTCGCGCAGCGTCGAGCGCTCGGGGCGGCCGATCCCGCTGCAGCCGCGCGAGTTCCGTCTGCTCGCCTATCTGCTCATGCACCAGGGGCGCGCGGTTACCCGCACCATGCTGCTCGAGTCGGTGTGGGACTATCGTTTCGACCCGCAGACCAACATCATCGACGTTCACATCAGCCGCCTGCGCAGCAAGATCGACCGCGACGGCGAGCGGCCGTTGATTCACACCGTGCGCGGCGTCGGCTACATGGTATCGGCCGACGGCCCCGGGAAGCCGCCGTGAGTGTGGCGCTGACGCGCTGGTGGACTTCGATCGCGTTCCGTCAGGCGCTGATCTACGGCGCGCTGGTGGTGCTCACCATGACCGTACTGCTGGTGGTGTTCTACGCCGAGACGGTCGGGGAGTGGCAGCGGCGCATCGATCGCCAGATCGACGCCACCACGCAGCGGCTGGTCGAGTACGACGCCCGCCAGGGGATGGACGCGCTCGCGGCGCACATCAACGGGCTGCTGGGCGACGGGGTCGACTCGGATACCGAGGTCTACGTGCTGCTCGATCCCGCCGGGCGCAAGGTGGTGGGCAATCTCGCCCTGGCGCCGGCGATCATCGCGCCGCGCAGCGGCATCATCGAGCGCTACGTGCTGCGCGCCGGGCGCCCCTCCGAGAGCCGCCTGCGCATCACGCCACTCGGCGGCGGCGGCGTACTGATCGTCGGCCGCGACATGCAGGACCAGCGCGAGCTCGAGAGCCTGATCGGCCGTGCGAGTCTCTCCGCCGCGCTCATCACGCTCCTGATGGCGGTCGGCGGCGCGCTCCTGTTCCGCCGCCAGCTCGAGCATCGCATCGGCGCGATCCGCCTGACCGCGGCGCGCATCGAGCGTGGCGACCTCGCCCAGCGAGTGCCGATCTCTGCGCACCAGGACGAGTTTGCGCGCCTGAGCGACGACATCAACACCATGCTCGACCGCATCCACGCGCTCATGGAGGGAGTGCGTCACGTCTCCAACACCATCGCCCACAACATCCGCACGCCCCTGTCGCGCATCCTGGCGCGCCTGCGCAAGGCGCAGGACGGGCGTAACCCGGCAACCGAGCTGCCGGCCGCGGTCGGCGCCGCCATCGCCGAGATCGAGGATCTCAACGTCGTGTTCGACAAGCTGCTGCAGATCGCCGAGGTCGAGGCCGGTGCACGCCGGCAGAGTTTTGCGCCGGTGTCGCTCAATGCGATCGCGGTCAACGTGCTCGAGCTCTATGATGCGGTGGCCGAGGCCAAGGGCCTGAAGCTCACCCACGCACTCGACCACGAGCCGATGACCTGCGGCGACGGCGATCTGCTCGCCAACGCCATGGCGAATCTGCTCGACAACGCCATCAAGTACACGCGCACGGGCGGCGCCGTCCACGTCGACACGCGCCGCGACGCAGCGGCGGTGACCATCACCGTGCGCGACGACGGCCGCGGTATCCCGAGCAGCGAGCGCGCGCGGGTCGGAACGCGCTTCTATCGGCTCGACCGCAGCGTTCCGGGCTGGGGTCTCGGACTCGCGAGCGTGACCGCGATCGCGCGGCTGCACGGCGGGAGGCTGGTTCTCGAGGATGCCGAGCCCGGGCTGATCGCGCGGCTGGTGCTGCCGGCATTCGACAGCGCCTGAGCCGCTGAAGCCGCGGCGCCTTACCGATCGGTAAGGTTTTGTTCATCCCGGCGCCGGCGGATCCGCTCTACGCTGGCGGCATGAGGCTCGCCCTGATCGCGGCCGGCCTGATCGCGGCCGGTGCCCTGCCGGGCTGCGGCGCGAGCCGCGCGGCCGGAACCGGCACGACCCCGCCGGCGCAGGGCGCTGGGACCCCGCGACCCGCCGACACCCTCGAGCTCGCGCCCGACCAGCTCGGCGCCATCCGCATCGAGCCGGTCGGTACTTGGCGCTTTGCGGTCGAGCGCCGAGCGGTCGGCAGCGTTACCTTCGACGAGGACCCGGCGATCGTCGCGGCGGAATCGACCCTGGTCGGCGCCGCGGCCACCGACCAGCTCACTCGCAAGGAGCTCGCCCGCGTCCAGGGGCTCGGCGAGAGCAACGGCATCGCGCAGAAAGAGCTCGAGCAGGCGGTCTCCGACCAGCAGACCGCCGTGGCGGCCCTCAAGGCCGCACGCGACGCGGTGCGCGCGCTCGGGCTGAGCGAGGCGCGCATCGATGCGATGGTACGCAGCGGTCGCATCGAGGCCGCGGGCGGCGCGCGCCGGCACGAGAACTGGGTGCTCGCCGAAGTGAGCGAGAGTGACAGCCCGTTCGTCGAGGTCGGCCAGCCCGTCGCCGTGACGGTCCTCGCCCACCCCGGTCACGCGTACACGGGTCGGGTCGCGCGCGTATACAGCACCGTCGACCCGGAAACGCATCGCGTCACGGTGCGCGCGCTGCTGGCCGATTCCGGAGGCGAGCTGCGCCCCGGGATGCTCGCCGACGTCAGCATCCGCACCGCCGCGCCGATCGAGTCGCTGGCGCTGCCCGTTTCGGCCGTGGTGCGCGAGGGCGACGGCTCGATGCTCGCGTGGGTGACCGCGGACCGCCGTCACTTCCACCCGCAGCCGCTCAGGCTCGGCCTCGAGAGCGACGACCGCTACCAGGTGCTCGGCGGGCTCGAGCGCGGCGAGCTCGCGGTGACCGAAGGCGGCGTGTTCCTCAGCAACCTGCTGCACACACCGCCGAGCGACTAACGGGCCTGAGCCCGACGCGGCCGCAGCGCCTGCACCCATGTTCAATTCCTTCGTTGCCTTCTGTCTCAGCCGCCGCGCGATCGTGGTCTTCGGCGTGCTGCTGTTTGCCGCCGCGGGTCTGTTCGCCTATCGCCACCTCAATATCGAGGCCTACCCGAATCCCTCGCCGGTGATTCTCGAGGTCACCGCCCAGGCCGCGGGGCTCGCGGCCGAGGAGATGGAGCGCTACTACACGCGCCCCATGGAGATTGCCCTCTACACGACCCCGGGGATCGATGTCATCCGCTCCACCTCGTTCTACGGCCTGTCGTTCGTCCGCGTGGTGTTCAAGTACGGAGTCGATTACAACCTCGCCTACAGCCGCGCCGTCATCGCGCTGCAGCAGAATGCCAACCTGCCCGGCGGGCTGGTGCCGAGCGTGCAGCAGAACAGCGGCACCGGCGAGATCCTGCGCTACGAGGTCGTCGGCCCGCAGCACTTCGGTGTGATGAATCTGCGCACCGTCAGCGACTGGATCGTCATACCGCGCCTGCTCACGATTCCCGGCATCGTCCAGGTCAATCCGTGGGGCGGCCCGACCAAGCAGTTCGACGTCGACGTCGACCCGCGCAAGCTCGAGTTCTACGGGGTGACGGTACCGCAGATCCTCACCGCGCTCGGCAACGCCAACATCAATGTCGGCGGACGCGAGATCAGCATCGGCCAGCAATCCGTCAACATCCGCGGCGTCGGGCTGATGGACGACGGGGGCGAGGACGACCTCACGCAGGGCTACCGGGTCGCCGACATCGAGAACGTGGTGCTCGAGCAGAACGACGGAGTGCCGGTGCTGGTCAGCGATGTCGCCAAGGTATCGGTCGGTTACCGTCCGCGGCTCGGCATCTGGGGTCACGACGACAACGACGACGGCGTCATGGGCATCGTGGTGATGAACCAAAGCACCCAGCACGCTCACGACATGCTGCCGCAGGTGCGCGATGCCATCGAGGCGATGAATCACGACGGCAGCCTGCCGCCGGGGGTGAAGCTGCGCGTGATCTACGATCGCGACAACCTGATATCGGTCACCACCAGCACGGTGCTGCACAATCTGATCTTCGGCTGCCTGCTGGTGTTCCTGATTCAATGGGTGTTCCTCGGCAATCTGCGCAGCGCGCTGATCGTCGGCGTCAACATCCCGTTCGCGCTGTTCTTCGCGATCATCTTCCTGGTGCTGAGCGGCGAGAGCGCCAACCTGCTGTCGGTCGGCGCGGTGGATTTCGGCATCATCGTCGATTCGGCGGTGATCCTGGTCGAGAATGTGTTCCGCAACTTCCAGCGCCCGCCCGAGGAGCGGCGCGCACTGCTGCAGCAGCTGGCAGACGGTTTCTACGGCCCCGATCCAACCACCCGCGCAGCATCTTCGGCCGGTGCGGTGCGCGGCTGGACCGACCGGCTGCGAATCATCCTGGTCAGCACCCTGCAGGTCGACAAGGCGGTGCTGTTCGCGGCGCTGATCACGGTGGCGGGGTTCGTGCCGCTGTTCACCATGCAGGGCGTCGAGGGACAGATCTTCGGGCCGATGGCCCGCACCTACGGCTATGCGCTGGCCGGGGCGCTGCTCGCCACCTTCACCGTCACGCCGGTGCTGGCCTCGTTCCTGCTGCCGTCGCACCTGAAGGAGACCGAGACGGCGCTGGTGCGGGTGCTGCATCGCGCCTTCGACCCGGCGCTGCGCTTCGCGCTCGCGCATCGTGCGGTCGCGGTCGGGGGCGGCGTCGCTTTCCTGGCGATCGCGGCGCTGTGCGCCACGGGGCTCGGGAGCGAGTTCCTTCCCAAGCTGGAGGAGGACAATTTCTGGATCCGCTGCTCGATGCCCATGACGCTCTCACTGCAGGAGGGCGAGCCGACGGTGCGCCGGCTGCGCGAGGAATTGCTGAAGTACCCGGAAGTCATCACGGTGTTCTCGCAGCACGGCCGGCCTGACGACGGGAGCGATGCATCGCCCTTCTCCAACGTCGAGCTGTTCGCGCCGCTCAAGCCGCTCGATCAGTGGCCGAAGGGGGTCACCAAGGCCGCGCTGACCGATCGCCTGAGCACCGATCTGCAGCATCGCTTCCCCGGCGTGGTCTTCAATTTCTCGCAGTACATAGAGGACAACATCGAGGAGGCGATCTCCGGCGTCAAAGGCGTCAACTCGGTGAAGATCCTGGGACCGAACCTCGAGACGCTGACCGCGCTCGCCGGCCAGGTCCGTGACCAGATGGCGCAGGTGCGGGGCATGACCGACCTCGGCATCTTCCCGGTTCTCGGCCAGCCGAATCTCGACATACGGGTGGATCGCGCCCGGGCCGCGCGCTATGGGCTCAACAGCGGCGACGTCAACGCCGTGATTCAGGCGGCGATGGGTGGCGCGGTCGCCACGCAGGTGCTGGAGAACATCCGCCAGTTCGACGTGGTGGTGCGCTACCCCGCCGGATACCGCGACAGCACCGAGGCGATCCACAACATCAAGGTGGGCTACACCACCCCGGCCGGGACGACCGCCTACATTCCCCTGGGAGAGCTGGCGAGCCTCAACCTGCACACCGGCGCCGCCTGGGTGTACCACGAGACCGTCCAGCGTTTCATTCCGGTCAAGTTCTCGGTGCGCGACCGCGATCTCGGCAGCACGGTCGCCGAGGCGCAGCAGCGCATCACGCGCAACGTGAAGCTCCCCTCGGGCTACCGCCTGGTGTGGTCGGGCGAATT
>DATNKO010000046.1:0-33575 GCA_035603345.1 Steroidobacteraceae bacterium
CGACCAGCCGCAGCGACAGAACACGGCGCTCGGCATCCGGCGGCCAGTCCACCAGCGGCGCCGGCGCAGCCGGCAGCTCCGGCAGCCTCTCGCGGGGCAGCTCGCGCGCGCCGGCCGGCGGGCCCGCGTCGCGCATCGGGGCTGGCGCATCTTCGGGCGCGTCCTCGGGTGGTGCAGCGGTTTCGAGGTCCGACGCCTGTCGCGGGGTGTCCTGCGCCGCCGCCGTCTCGGAGCCGGCGTCCTGGCCCGCATCATGGCCGGCGGCGCCGCCTTCCTCGAGCTCGACGTCCGGCAACTCCCCGATCGGCGGATCGTCCGAGCGCGGCAACGGGATCTCACCCAGCGGAATCTCGTCCTCGCGTGCCGACGGCTCGGCCCGCTCGGCAAACTTCTCGTCCGCCGCGCTCAGCACCGGTAGCTCCTCGGGATCGCGCTCGAGCTCGAGCACCGGCAGGTCGCCGGAGGCAAGCGAGGCGCGGGCATGGATCTCCGGCAGCTGCAACGGCGACTCACGCGCGGCGCGTTGTGCGGAGACTTCGGCCGCCGGCTCGCGCGGCGCCGCACGCGCCCCGGGGCCGGCAGCGCGTGCCTGCCGCGGGCGCCGCCACTCCCACCATCCCAGTGCGGCGATGAACACCGCACCGAGAATGAGCAGCGACCAGCGCAACTGTGACATCGTTACATCGCCGCCTCTTGCACGGCCGCCAGGCGCACCGCCTCGTCCACGTCGACGGTCACCAGGCGCGAAACGCCCGGCTCGTTCATGGTCACGCCGATCAGCTGCGAGGCGAGCTCCATGGTGCTCTTGTTGTGTGTGATGAACACGAACTGCACGCGAGCGGACATGTCGCGCACGATGTCGCAGAAGCGGCCCACGTTGTGCTCGTCGAGCGGCGCATCCACCTCGTCCAGCAGGCAGAAAGGCGCGGGGTTCAGGTCGAAGATCGAGAATACCAGCGCCACGGCCGTGAGTGCCTTCTCGCCCCCTGACAGCAGGTGGATGGTGCTGTTCTTCTTGCCCGGCGGCCGCGCCATGACCGCGACCCCGGCGGTCAGCTTGTCCTCGCCGACCAGCTCGAGATAGGCATGCCCGCCACCGAACAGGCGCGGGAACTTTTCCCGCAGACCGACGTTGATGCGCTCGAAGGTATCCTCGAAGCGGCTGCGGGTCTCGCGGTCGATGCGCCGCATGGCCTCGGCGAGTGTCTCGAGCGCGTCGTTGAGATCGGCGAACTGCCGGTCGAGGTACTCCTTGCGCTGCGTGTGCTCCTTGAGCTCGTCGATGGCGGCGAGGTTCACCTGCCCGAGCCGCTCGATGTCGGCGCGCGTCTCGGCGAGCGACTGCTCCCAGGCCGGCACGGTTGCCTCCTGAGTCAGGCTCGCGAGCACTTGCGCGAGCTCGCAGCCGGTCTCCGCGAACTGCTCGCCGAGCGCTGCGCGGCGTACGTGGGTCTCCTGAGCCGCAAGCCGCGCCGCTTCGAGCGCCTCGCGGGCGGCGCTGAGGTGCTGCTCGGCCGCCTGTCGCCGCTCATCGAGTGCGCGCAGCGCCGCCTCCGCCTCCTCCAGCGCGCCGCGCGCGACACTGAGCTCCGCCTCTACCTTCAGGCGCAACGCCAGCGCCTCGTTCAGCCGTGCCTGCGCCTTGACGATCGGCTCGTCGCCCGAGGCGAGCTCCGCCTCGAGCGCCGCGCGCCGCTCCAGCAGCTGCGCGCGCTGTTCGTGCATGCGCCCGAGGCCGACCGCCACCGAGCTCTCGGTGGAGCGGCGCGCCTCGAAGCGTACGTGCAGGTCGCGGGCCGCCAGCTGCGCGGCCTGCAGCCCGACGCGCGCAGCCTCGAGCGCCGCGCGGCACGCGCCCTGGTCGGCTTCGAGCGCGGCGTGCCGTGCCTCGAGCTCGCCGGCGGCCGCGCCCGCACGCTCGAGCTCCGCCCGGGCGCGCGTCAGCGCCGCTTGAGTCGCGGCGTGCTCGCGTGCCAGCTCGGCGCTCCCGGCCTCGAGCCGCTCGCGGCGTTCGCCGGCGTCTACGGCGCGCAGGCGGCCGGCATCGAGTGCCCCCAGGAGCTCCGCGTGCTCGCGCTGCGCCTGCTGCACCGCCGCCTGCGCCTGATCCCGCCCGGCCTCGGCCGCGGTGAACGCAGCGCGGGCGGCGATGAGCCCGGCCTCGGCGGCCGCGACGTGCGTTTCGCCGTCGGCGACCTGCGCGCCGAGGGCCTTCAGCCGCTGCCCGCGCTCGAGCACTCCCGCGCGCGGGTCTGGTCCGCGACTGACGCGCAGCCAGTCGCGGCCGAGCCACTCGCCGTTACGGGTGATGTACGACTCGCCGCGCTCGAGGCGCGCGCGGCCCCGCAGCGCCTCATCGAGCGAGTCGACAATGAGAATGTGCTCGAGCCGCGCGAGCACGGCCGGCGGCCCCTTGACGCGTGCCGCCAGGGTGCGCGGCGCGCCCGCAGCGGCCCGCTCGCCGGTCTCGAGCAGCGTGATGCGGCCGCTCCCGAGCCTGGCGAGCTCGCCCGACACCGCCGCCAGCTCCGGCACGCACACGGCCTCGAGATAGTCGCCGAGCGCGGCTTCGACCGCCGGCTCCCAGCCGCTCTCGACCTCGAGCGCTGCGGCAAGGCGCGGCCGCTCGGTGAGGCCCGCGGCCGCGAGCCAGTCGGCCGCCCCGCCGGTGTGATCCGCGAGCGCTGCCGCCTGCAGCGCCTCGAGCGAGCCCAGCTCGGCGCGCACGGCGGCGCGCGCCGCGCGCGCCGACTCCAGCTGCTCCTCGCAGCCGTGCTGCGCCGTGCGCAGCGTCTGCAGGCGGCCCTGCAGCTCCTCGAGCTCGCGCCCGCACTGCTCGCTCGCCTCGCGCGCGCCGGCCTCGCGCGCGCCGAGCTCGTTGAGATACCGGTCCGGGTCCTGTGCGTCCAGCGCGACGCGCTCCTCCCCGAAGCGCGCGCCCTGCGCCGCCAGGCGCCGCTCCTGATGCTCGAGCTGCTCGATGCGCGTGCGCTCGACTCCGATGATCTGCTCGGCGGCGCCGGCGGCGAGCGTGTGCGCCCGCCAGCGCTCCTGCCACTCCTGCACGGCGCGCTCGGCCGCATTACAGGCCGTGAGTGCACGCTCCTCGCCCTGCTGCGCCGCCTCGCGCTCGGGCGCGAGCCGTGCGAGCTCGGCGCGCACTGCGCCGAGCTCGGTCTCGTCCCGGGTGATGTGAGCGGCGAGGTCCTCGAGCGTCGCGTGCGTGCGGGTGAGATCGGCGCGCTGCCGTTCGCGCAGCTCGCGGGTATGTTCGATCGACTGCTCGAGGCGCGAGATTTCCGCACCCACCTCGTAGTAACGCCCCTGCACCGCCGCCACGCCGTCGCTGTACGCACCGTGCACCGCGCGCTGCTTCTCGAGCGCCGCCTCGGCCGCGCGCAGTTCGGCGAGCTGGGCCTGCAGCGCGAGCTCGCGCTCGCGCAGCGCCGCGTCGTGCACCTCCGCGCCGCTATCGAGGTCGCGCAGCTTGAGCGCGATGAGCTCCGCGGTCAGGCGGCGCTCGCTGTCTTTCAGCGCCTGGTAGCGCCGCGCGGTGGCGGCCTGGCGCTGCAGGTGGCGGATCTGCTTCTCGACCTCGTCGCGCAGGTCCTGCAGCCGCTCGAGGTTCTCGCGCGTCTCGCCGATGCGCGCCTCGGTTTCCTTGCGGCGCTCCTTGTAACGCGAGATGCCGGCGGCCTCCTCGACGAAGGCGCGCATGTCTTCGCTGCGGGCGTCGATCACGCGGGTGATCATGCCCTGCTCGATGATCGCGTAGCTGCGCGCCCCGAGGCCGGTGCCGAGGAACAGGTTGGTGATGTCCTTGCGGCGGCAGCGCACGCCGTTGATGAAGTAGGCCGAGGTGCCGTCGCGGGTCACCTGGCGCTTGAGCGAAATCTCCGCGTAGCTCGCGTACGCGCCGCCGATCTTGCCGTCGGCGTTGTCGAACATCAGCTCGACTGTGGCCGTACCGACCGGCTTGCGCGCGCCCGAGCCGTTGAACACGACGTCCGCCATGTTGTCGCCGCGCAGGTACTTGGCGGACAGCTCGCCCATCACCCAGCGCACCGCGTCGATGACGTTGGATTTGCCGCAGCCATTCGGGCCGACGACACCGGTGAGATTGCTGGGGAAGCTGATTTGTGTGGGATCTACGAAGGATTTGAAGCCGGCGAGCCGGATCTTGGTCAGCCGCATCTTGAGGAGTCTTCCGCCGCTTCGCAGCCCCCGAGGATGGTGTAGTGTAGAGCAATATGCCCTCGCAGCCCACCGGTGAGCTCGAGACGTTCGCCAATCCCGCGCCCGATCGCGACTACACCATCCGCATGCAGATCCCGGAGTTCACCTGCCTGTGCCCGCGCACCGGGCAGCCGGACTTCGCGACACTCGAGCTCGAGTATGTAGCCGACCGCCTGTGCGTGGAGCTGAAGTCGCTGAAGCTGTACCTGTGGTCGTTCCGTGACCGCGGCGCATTTCACGAGGCGGTGACCAACGAGATTGCGGCTCACCTCGACGACACGCTGCGCCCACGCTTCCTGCGCCTGAGCGCACGCTTCAACGTGCGCGGCGGCATCTCCACCACCGTTGTCGCCGAGCGCCGACAGCGCGGCTGGCAGGCCGCGCCGACGGTCACCCTCCCGTAACGCACACCCTCGAGCCCCGCCCCGGACGGCGTGCGCCTCACCCCCGGCGGACACCCGCCCAGCGGGGGCGAAAAAGGCGTTCCAGGGACACCTGTACAGGCCGGGGGGCGCCGGTATAATCGCGCGTTCTTTACGAGCCAGAGGGCGGTTTTGGGGAGTAATTGATGCCGGCCAAGAGACCCGCGCCGAAGTCCGCAAAGGGCAAGAAGGCGGTGAGCCGGCCTGCCGCCAGAAAGACCGTGGCCGCGCGCAAGCCGGAGCCGGCCCGCGCCCGGACAGTCGCCCACCAAGCACACGCGCACAAGAGCGTCGCCAGCGCCCGCAAACCGCCGGTGCACACCGCGGCGCCAGCGCACGCTGACAACCCGCTCGAGAAAGGCAAGCCCGCGCGCCATCCGCCGCCGCGCGAGCTGCCGCGCACGCCCACGCCGGTGCCTCAGGCTGCGGCTCGCCCGGCGCCAGACGCCGACGATGTCGAGGGCGCCGAGCCCGGGAGCCTGCTCGCCGGACCGCGCGATGTTCAGCCGTACATCGTCAAGCGCGGCGAAGCGTACATGAGCACCGAGCAGCTCGATCACTTCCGCAACATTCTCCACAGCTGGAAGCGGGACTTGATGGTGGAAGTCGACCGCACCGTATCGCACATGAAGGACGAGGCGGCGAACTTCCCCGACCCCAACGACCGCGCCACCCAGGAAGAGGAATTCAGCCTCGAGCTGCGCACGCGGGACCGCGAGCGCAAACTGATCCGCAAGATCGACGAGGCGCTCAAGCGCATCGATGACGGCTCGTACGGCTACTGCCTCGAGACCGGCGAAGAAATCGGCATCAAGCGTCTGGAAGCGCGCCCGGTCGCGACCCTCAGCATCGAGGCGCAGGAACGCCGCGAGCGACGCGAGCGCCAGTACGGCGACCGCGACGATCGCTATCGATAGTCGGACCGCCTACGTTGGGCGGTTCGCGCCCTCGCCTACCGGCGCACTGCACCTCGGCTCCCTGGTCGCCGCCGTCGGCAGCTACCTCGACGCGCGCGCACACGGCGGCCGCTGGCTGGTGCGCATCGAGGATCTCGATGCCGGGCGCGTGGTCCCAGGCTGCAGCGCACAGATGCTGCGAACACTGGAGGCCTTCGGACTCACCTGGGACGGCCCGGTCGAGTACCAGAGTGCGCGCATCGGCCATTACGCCCAGGCCCTCGACGCGTTGGGCGCGCGCGGGCTCACCTTCGAGTGCAGCTGCAGCCGCAGCGAGCGGCTCACCGGACGGGGCTACCCCGGCACCTGCCGCTCCGGTCCCCACCGAGGCGGGCCGACGGCGACCCGCTTGCGCGTCCCGGACCTGAGCATCTGCTTCGAGGACCGCGCGCAGGGAAGTTGCAGCTTCGAGCTCGCGCGCCTCGGGGACGTGATCATCCGCCGGCGCGATGGCACCTACGCCTACCAGCTCGCGGTCGTGGTGGACGACGCGCTCCAGGGCGTGACCGATGTCGTCCGGGGCGCGGATCTGCTCGACAACACTCCCTGGCAGATCGCGCTACAGCAGGCCCTTGGCCTCGCCACTCCCCGCTACGCCCATCTGCCAGTGGTGCTCGAGCCCCGGCGCGGCAAGCTCGCCAAGTCCCGCGGTGCCATCGCGATCGACCCGCGGTCGGCGGGTTCGCAGCTGCATCAGGTACTTACGCTGCTGCGCCAGGACCCTCCGGCCACGCTCAAGCTAGAGTCAGGCGCCACGGTCCTCGAGTGGGCTCGGCGGCACTGGAACCTGGATCGACTCCAGGCCGTGAAGGAGGTGACGCTGACGGTATAACTCAACGGTTGGATATGTTGGGTTCCCACTGCCGTTGTACTAAGGTAGCCGCTCGGGAGGGGTAGCCGTTGACGCCGGGCACTATGGAAGGTGCGCAACCCATAGTGAGGGACGTGTAATGAGCGAGCTGCGGACGATAAAGAAGTATCCTAACAGGCGCTTGTACGACACGGTCGAGAGCCGTTACATCACGCTCGCCGACATCCGCCGCCTGGTGATCGAGCAGGTCGACTTCGTGGTGGTCGACAAGAGGTCGCAGGGGGACATCACGCGCTCGATCCTGTTGCAGGTGATTGCCGAGCAGGAGCACGGCGAGGAGCCGCTCATGAGCCGCGACTTCCTCTCGCAGGTGATCCGCTCCTACGGAGTCGCCTCGCGCGGTCTGGTCGGCGACCGCCTGGAGCAAAGTCTGCGGGGACTGGCCACACCGTTGCCGCAGCGCGACCCGTCACAGGCCTGAAGCGCCGCCTCAGGCGGCGTCGACGTCGCGCATCGACAGGCGGATGCGTCCCTGACGGTCGACCTCGAGAACCTTCACCCGGATCACATCTCCCTCTTTCAGCTTGTCGCTGACGCGCTCGACGCGCTCGTTGGAGATCTGCGAGATGTGCACCAGGCCGTCACGTCCCGGCAGGATCGTGACGAACGCGCCGAAGTCCATCAGCCGCGCGACCTTGCCCTCATAGATGCGCCCGACCTCGACGTCGGCGGTGATGAGCTCGATGCGCCGCTGCGCCTCGCGGCCCGCGGTGCCCAGCACCGAGGCGATCTTGACCGTGCCGTCGCTCTCGATGTCGATGGTGGTACCGGTCTCCTCGGTGATCTGGCGGATCACAGCTCCGCCCTTGCCGATCACATCGCGGATCTTCTCCGGATCGATCTTGAGGGTGATGATCGACGGTGCCCACTCCGACATCTTGTCGCGCGGCGCACGGATCACGCGGTTCATTTCCGCGAGGATGTGCAGGCGGCCGTCGCGCGCCTGCTCGAGCGCCACCTTCATGATCTCGGGCGTGACGCCCTCGACCTTGATGTCCATCTGTAGCGCGGTCACCCCGTCCTTGGTGCCGGCGACCTTGAAGTCCATGTCGCCGAGGTGATCCTCGTCACCGAGAATGTCGGTGAGCACCTGGTAGCGGCCGCCCTCGAGCACCAATCCCATCGCGACCCCGGCCACCGGTGCCTTGATCGGCACGCCGGCGTCCATGAGCGAGAGCGAGGTGCCGCAGACGCTCGCCATCGATGACGAGCCGTTCGACTCGAGGATCTCCGACACCACGCGAATCACGTACGGGAAGGTGGTCATGTCGGGCATCACGGCGCTGACGCCGCGACGCGCCAGGTTGCCGTGACCGATCTCGCGGCGCTTGGGCGAGCCCATCATCCCGGTCTCGCCCACCGAGAACGGCGGGAAGTTGTAATGCAGCATGAAGGGCTCGCGCCGCTCGCCCTCGAGCGCATCGATGATCTGCGCATCGCGCGTCGTGCCGAGCGTCGTCAGCACCAGCGCCTGGGTCTCGCCGCGGGTGAACAGCGCCGAGCCGTGGGTGCGCGCCAGCACTCCGACCTTGACGGTGATCGGGCGCACGGTGCGGGTGTCGCGGCCGTCGATGCGCGGCTCGCCGTTGAGGATGCGCTGCCGCACGATGTTGCTCTCGAGCTTGAAGAGCACGCTCTCCACCTGCTCCGCGGTCCACTTCGGCTGCTCACCGCCGGTGAGCGTCGCCAGCGTCTGCGCCTTGATCTCCGAGAGGCGCGTGTGCCGCTGCTGCTTCTCGGTAATGCTGTAGGCCTGCGCCAGCGCCGCTTGCGCGTGCAGGCTCACCGCGCTCGTCAGCTGCGGGTCCTCCGCCGGCGGCTGCCACGTCCAGCGCGGCTTGCCGGCCTCGGCCGCGAGCTCCTTGATGGCGCGGATCGCGACCTGCATCTGCTCGTGGCCAAACACCACCGCGCCCAGCATCACGTCCTCGGGCAGGCCCTTGGCCTCCGATTCGACCATGAGCACCGCCTGCTCGGTGCCCGCCACCACCAGGTGCAGCTGCGACTCGGCGAGCTGAGCGGCGGTCGGATTGAGCAGATAGCGGCCGTCCTTCCAGCCGACGCGGCTCGCGCCGATGGGACCGTTGAAGGGAATGCCGGACAGCGCCAGAGCCGCGGAGGCGCCCAGGAGCGCGGGAATGTCCGCATCGATGTCCGGGTCCATCGACAGCACGGTCGCGACCACCTGCACGTCGTTGTAGAAACCGTCGGGGAACAGCGGCCGGATCGGCCGGTCGATGAGGCGCGAGGTGAGCGTCTCCTTCTCCGTCGGGCGGCCTTCGCGCTTGAAGAATCCACCGGGGATGCGCCCGGCGGCGTAGGTCTTCTCGATGTAGTTGACGGTGAGCGGGAAGAAGTCCCGTCCCGGGTTCGCGGTCTGCTTTGCGCACGCGGTGACCAGCACCACGGTATCGCCCATGGCAACGCGCACTGCGCCTTCGGCCTGGCGGGCTACCTCGCCCGTGTCGATGGTGACCGCGTGCGGGCCGTAAGAAAACGACTTGCTGACGACGCTCAAAGCTTCAATCCTCGGAGGTGAAAAAGTTCAGGCACAAAAAGCCAAGACCGCGCACCAGTGCGCGGCCTTTGGTCTCTCAGCGGCGTAGTCCCAGTCGCTCGACGAGCTCCTGGTACTTCTGCGGTCGGGTGGCTCTGAGGTAGTCGAGGAGCTTGCGGCGCTGGTTGACGAGCTTGACGAGCCCGCGCCGCGAGGCGTGGTCGCGCTTGTGCGCGGTGAAATGCTCGCCGAGATCGCTGATGCGCTCGGAGAGCAGCGCGACTTGAACTTCGGGGGAGCCGGTATCGGCGGGCCCGCGGCGGTACTGCGCGAGGATTCCGCCTTTCTTCTCGCTGGTAAGAGCCATTGCAGGGTGAGTCCTAACTATCTGGTATCTAAGAGCCTTTTGGTAAGCCGCGCATTGTACCGGTCCGGGCAGCGCACCGACAAGCTAATCGGAGTCAATTAGCGGGCCGCCGGCCGGCACCGGATCGTGCAGCCGGCGCGGAAAACAGGGCCGAAAACGGCGTACGGCGCGCGCGGCATTCAGGCACGGTAAGGCGCCTGGAGAGCTCAAGTTCCGCTCTCTTGCGGGGCGCCGGGCGCGGGCATAGTCTCCGAAGCTGAGGTGATGGATATGCGCAAACTACTGACCCTGGGTGCCTTCCTGGCCCTGACTGTGGCGGCCTGTGCGACACCTCCGCCGACGGCGCCGGTGGCGCAGGCGGCGAAGCCGGCAACCGGTTGCGTGCCGCAAACGGCCAGTCGCCTTCCGGTAAAGGACGGCGAGTGCTCCGCGTTCGGCGCCAGCTACTCGAAACAGGAGCTAGACAGCACCGGGCAGCCCTTTGCCGACCAGTCGCTGCGCATGCTCGATCCGTCGGTCACGGGACACTAGCTGGCCGTTGACTAGCCGTTGAGGAGCCTGCGCGGGCGCACGGTGCCGGCGCTCTCGATGGCGCCGATACCGAGAAATCCCCCCGCCGCATCGTAGAGCCGCACGCGCCCTTCGCCGGCCGGGGCGGTCAGCGTACCTGTCGCGATGCTCACCGCCTGACCGTGGCGCACGCGCGCCGCATCATGCTCGGAGAGCGGCACCGCCGGCAGATGCTGCAGCGGCCAGTCGACCGGCAGCAGTGCCGGCAGGCGGCCGTCGCGGCTCGCGCGCTCGAGCGACTCGAGCGTGTGCATGGTCTCGTTCGCGAACGGCTCGACGTACAGGCGCCGCAGCGCCGTGACGTGCCCGCAGGTTCCGAGCCTCGCCGCGAGGTCCTCGCCCAGCACGCGAATGTAGGTGCCCTTCGAGCAGCTGGCTTCGAGCTCGATGCTGCTCGCATCGAACCCGGTGAGCACCAGCTCGAAGATCTCGACCGCGCGCGGCGCGCGCTCGACCGTGACGCCGGCGCGCGCCAGGCGGTAGAGCGGCTCGCCGCCGCGCTTGAGCGCCGAGAACATCGGCGGGGTCTGCAGCGATGCGCCGAGAAAGCCGCCGAACAGGGCCTCGATGCCTGGACGTGTCAGCTCGGGCACCGCAGCCGTTTCAGTGACGGCGCCTTCCGCGTCGCCGGTCGCGGTCCGGACCCCCAAGCCCACCGTGAAGCGGTAACGCTTGCGGCCGGAGAGGATTTCGCCCGCGACCTTGGTCGCCTCCCCGAGGCAGATCGGCAGCATGCCGGTGGCGAGTGGGTCGAGGCTGCCCACGTGCCCGGCCTTGAGGCCACCCCACAGCCGGCGTACGCGCTGCAGCGCCGCGTTCGACGACAGCCCGCGAGGCTTGTCGAGCAGCAGGATTCCCACGGACATGGGCAGCTGTTTCAGCGATCCGGATCGCCGGAGTCGGCGGCGGGCTCGGCGCCGGCGTCATCCGCGGCGTCGGCGGCGCCGGCCTCGTCGGCGCCGTGGTGCCCGGCGCGATCGGCAGCCACCGCGCGGTCGATGAGGCTCGTCAGCCGGGCCGCTCCCGCGACGCTGTCATCGAACACGAACGTCAGCCGCGGAGCGTGCCGCAGCGACAACCGCCGGCCGAGCTCGCCACGCAGGAAGCTCGCGGCGTGCGTGAGGCCGGTGCACACCTGGTCGGGCGACTGGAGCGAGGCGAAGGGCGTGAAGTACACGCGCGCCGTGCTCATGTCGTGCGCCAGGCTCACCGCCGTGATGGTGACGTTGCCGACGCGCGGGTCCTTGACCTCGCGCGCGATCAGCCCGGCGAGCACACGCTGGATCTCGGACTCGATGCGGCGGCTGCGGGCCTCGCTCATGACAGCGTGCGGGCCACCTCGACGCGCGCGAAGCACTCGATCTGGTCGTTGACGCGCACGTCCTGGTAGTTCTTCACGCCGATGCCGCACTCGGTGCCGGCGCGCACCTCGGCGACGTCGTCCTTGAAGCGCCGCAGCGACTCGAGCGCGCCCTCGAAGATGACCACGTTGTCGCGCAGCACGCGGATCGGGTTGTTGCGTTTCACCAGGCCCTCCACCACGAGACAGCCGGCGACCACGCCGAACTTGCTGGAGCGGAACACCTCGCGCACCTGCGCAACGCCGACGATCTGCTCCTTGATCTCCGGCTGCAGCATCCCGGTCATCATCTGCTTCACGTCATCGATGGCGTTGTAGATGATGCTGTAGTAGCGCACCTCGACTCCGGTCTCCTTGACGGCCTCGCGCGCGCCAGCGTCGGCGCGCACGTTGAAGCCGATGATGAGCGCCTTGGAGGCGGCCGCGAGCTGCACATCGGACTCGGTGATGCCGCCCAGGCCGGCCGCGATCACCTTCACCTGCACTTCCTCGGTGGAGAGCTTCGAGAGCGCCTCCTGCAGCGCCTCGGCGCTGCCCTGCACGTCCGCCTTGATCAGCACCGCCACCACCCCCGCCTTGGCCTCGCCGAGTTGCGAGAACACATCCTCGGGGCGGGCCGTCTGCCGCGCCAGCTTCACGTCGCGGAACTTGCCCTGGCGGTACAGCGCCACTTCGCGCGCCTTGCGCTCGCTCTCGGCCGCGAGGATCTCATCGCCGGCATTCGGCGCCGCCGACAGCCCCAGCACCACCACCGGCATGGACGGCGGTGCCTCCTGCACGGGCTTGCCGCTCTCGTCGAACATCGCGCGCACCCGCCCGAATTCCGATCCGGCGATGATCGGATCGCCGACGTGCAGCGTGCCCTTCTTCACCAGCACGGTCGCCACCGCGCCGCGTCCTTTCTCGATGGAGGATTCGATCACCACGCCCGAGGCGAGCCCGGTCACCGGTGCGCGCAGCTCGAGCACTTCGGCCTGCAGCAGGATCGCTTCCAGGAGCTTGTCGACTCCGTCACCGGTGCGTGCCGAGACCGGCACGAAGATGTTCTGGCCGCCCCACTCCTCGGAGATCACCTCCTGCTTGGAGAGCTCGGTGCGCACCCGGTCGAGGTCGGCGTCGCTCTTGTCCATCTTGTTGACGGCCACGACGATCGGCACGTTGGCCGCGCGGGCGTGCTGGATCGCCTCGATGGTCTGCGGCATGACGCCGTCGTCGGCCGCCACCACCAGCACCACGACGTCGGTCGCCTTCGCGCCGCGGGCGCGCATGGCGGTAAAGGCCGCGTGGCCCGGGGTGTCGAGGAAGGTTATGCCGCCCCTGGGAGTCTCGACGTGGTAGGCGCCGATGTGCTGGGTGATGCCGCCGGCCTCGCCGGCGGCCACCTTGGTGCGGCGGATGTAATCGAGGAGCGAGGTCTTGCCGTGATCGACGTGGCCCATGACGGTGACCACCGGCGGACGTGGCTGCAGGTCGGCCTCCGCCTGCTCGCCCTGCAGGTTCGCCTCGATCTGGTTCTCCTCGAGAAGCTTGGGCGTGTGGCCCATCTCCTCGACCACCAGCACCGCGGTGTCCTGATCGATGGGCTGGTTGATGGTGACCATCACGCCCATGTTCATCAGCACCTTGATCACCTCGGTCGCCTTGACCGCCATCTTCTGCGCGAGCTCGGCCACGGTGATGGTCTCGCCGATGCCGACCTCGCGCACCACCGGCGCCGTGGGCATCTCAAAGCCGTGGCGGCCGTCGGCGGACGTCGCCACCGGCCGCGACTTCGCGCGGCGCTTCTTCTTGTAGCGCGAGCTGACGTCCCCGGTGACGTGCAGCTCCTGCCGTCCGTAGCGCGTCTGCTTGTCGTCGGTGGGCCCGGCGGGGGCGACCACGGCGGGACGCTCACGCACCGGCGCCGGCGGCGTCACCGTCTCAGGCCGCTCGCGATCGCCGGCGCGCCGCTCGTGCTCCTCGCGCTCGCGCGCGCGCCGCGCGTCGTCGTCGCGGGAGCGCTGCTCGGCGGCGCGACGCGCGTCCTCCTGGGCGCGGCGCCGCGTCTCCTCCTCCTCGACACGCCGACGGTTCTCGGCCTCGAGGCGCTCGCGCTCGCGCCGTTCCGCCTCGGCGCGGTCGCTCTCGCGGCGCGCGGCCTCCTCGGCCTCGTGGCGGCGGTGGTCGAGCTCATCCTGCTGCACGCGCGCCTGCTCCTCGAGCACGTCGCGCTTGATGTAGGTGCGCTTGCGGCGCACCTCGACGTTCACCGTGCGGGCGCGTCCCTGGGCGCTGGCGAGCTTCAGCTCGCTCTGAGTCTTGCGCTTGAGGGTGATCTTGCGCGGCGCGCCGTCGCTCTCGGCTTCGCTCCCGTGGCTGCGCCGCAGATGGGTGAGGAGCTCGAGCTTCGCCTCGTCGCTGATGGCGGCTTCGGGTCCCTCCACCTTGATGCCGGCCTGGTCGAGCTGCACCAGCAGCCGGTCGACCGGCACCTTGAGGACTTCAGCAAACTGGGAAACGGTCACTTCAGCCATTGACTCAACCTCGTTCGCTCGGCCGTCACTGTCCCGCTTCGAACCACGGGGCGCGCGCCGTCATGATGAGCTGCGCGGCCTTCTCGGCCGCCAGGCCCTCGATGTCAGCGAGCTCGTCAACCGACTGCTCGGCGAGATCCTCGCGGGTGCGCACCCCGCGGCGCGCCAGCGCCAGCGCCAGGTCCGGGCTCATGCCCTCGAGCAGCAGCAGGTCCTCCGCCGGCATCGACTGATCGAGCGTCTCCTCGCTGGCGATCGCCTGGGTGAGCAGCACGTCGCGCGCGCGGTTGCGCAGCTCCTTGACTATGGTCTCGTCGAACTCCTCGATCGCGGCGAGCTCGGCCTGCGGCACGTAGGCGATCTCCTCGATGGTCGAGAAGCCCTCCTGCGCCAGGATGGTGGCCACGTCGGCGTCGACGTCGAGGTGCTTCATGAAGTTCTGCACCAGCTCCTTCGACTCGGTCTCGCTCTTCGCCTCGGCGTCCGACTCGGTCATCACGTTCAGGTCCCAGCCGGTCAGCTGGCTCGCGAGGCGGATGTTCTGGCCACCGCGGCCGATGGCCTGCGAGAGCTTCTCCTCGCTGACCGCGATGTCCATGCTGTGCGAGTCCTCGTCGACCACGATCGACTGGACCTCGGCGGGCGACATGGCGTTGATCACGAACTGCGCCGCGTTGTCGTCGTAGGGAATGATGTCGACGCGCTCGCCCGCGATCTCGTTGGAGACCGCCTGCACGCGCGAGCCGCGCATGCCGACGCAGGCGCCCACCGGGTCGATGCGCGGATCGTTGCTGCGCACGGCGATTTTGGCGCGCACGCCCGCGTCACGCGCGGCGCCCAGGATCTGGATCAGTCCCTGGCCGACCTCGGGCACCTCGAGCTTGAACAGCTCGATCAGGAACTCCGGTGCGGTGCGCGTCAGGAACAGCTGCGGCCCGCGCGGCTCCGAGCGCACCTCCTTCAGGAACGCCTTGATGCGGTCCTGCGGCTTGGCCTGCTCGCGCGGGATCATGTCGGTGCGCGGCACGAAGCCTTCGGCGTTGCTGCCGAGATCGACGTAGATGCCGTTGCGGTCGACGCGCTTGACGATGCCGCTCACCAGCGTGTTCACGCGGTCGCGGTACGCGTCCACCACCTGGGCGCGCTCGGCCTCGCGCACCTTCTGCACGATCACCTGCTTGGCCTGCTGCGCGGCGATGCGGCCGAAGGCCACCGACTCGATCGGCTGCTCGACGAAGCCCCCGACCTCCGCCTTTGGATCGACGTCGAGCCCGTCCTCGAGGCGCAGCTCGCGCTCGGGCACCTCGAGCTCCTTGGAGTCGTCCGCAAACACCTTCCAGCGGCGGAAGGTCTCGTAGTCGCCCGACTTGCGGTCGATCGAGACGCGCGCATCCCACTCCTCGCCGTGCTTCTTGCGGGTCGCGGACGCGAGCGCGGCTTCGAGCGCCTCGAAGATCACTTCCTTGTCGACGCCCTTCTCGTTGGAGACGGCGTCGACCACCATGAGAATTTCCTTGTTCACTCTCGCCTACCTCTGCGCATAACTGCGGCTGCAGCCTCCTTCAGGAGGCGAGCCGCGCCTTACCAATCTCGCTAAATCCCACCGCCACCTGCTCGCGATCGACCGCGAGCTCGATGCCGTCATCGCCCACCGACACGAGCCTGCCGGTATAGCGCCGCCGTCCCGCGCGCGGCTCCTTCAGCTCGACGAACACCCGCGAGCCGACGAAGCGTCCGAAATGCTGCGGCGTGCGCAGCACGCGGTCGAAGCCGGGCGAGGACACCTCGAGCGTGTACGCCGCCGGCATCGGGTCCTCGACCTCGAGCAGCGCCGACACCTCGCGGCTGACGCGCTCGCAGTCATCGAGCCCGACGCCCTGCGGCGAATCTATGAAGAGCCGCAGCACGCCGCGCCCGTGCCCGGCGGCGCACTCGAGCTCGACCAGCTCGAACCCCAGCCTCACCACCAGCGGCTCGAGCAACGTCAGCAGCCGCTCGCGTAAGGGTCCCGTCATCGTCTCCAACCGTCCGCAGCGCTCAAACAAAAATGGGCCCCGAGGCCCATCCACCGATCCACCCCCTTTATATGGGGGCCGAAAACAAAAAAGCCCCGTTGGGGGCCTTCCGTTCGCAAGCTTTCGGGGGCACCGCGCCTCCCATGAGGCACGCCCTCTGCGGGCACACGGTACCAGCCACCCGTCCCCGACCGGCCTCAAGGCGCCCGAACCGGCACGCCCGACACCCAATCGGGGGCCGGGCATTCTACCCAAACCCAGCCGACAGGGAAACCCACAGGTATGATTCCCGCGTTGCCGAGCCCGAGGTGACCCATATGAATGATGCTTCCGCCCCGCCGACCGTACGCGCCCCGCGTGGCACGACCCTGAGCTGCCGCAGCTGGCTGACGGAGGCGCCGCTGCGCATGCTGATGAACAACCTCGACCCGGAGGTCGCCGAGCGCCCCGGTGAGCTGGTCGTCTACGGCGGTATCGGCAAGGCGGCGCGCAACTGGCAGTGCTTCGGGCAAATCGTCAACGCGCTGCGCGCGCTCAAAGACGACGAGACGCTCCTTATCCAGTCGGGCAAACCAGTGGGCGTATTTCGCACGCACACCGATGCGCCGCGCGTGCTGCTCGCCAACTCCAACCTGGTGGCCCGCTGGGCCGACTGGGAGCACTTCAACGAGCTCGATCGCAAGGGTCTCATGATGTTCGGCCAGATGACCGCGGGGTCCTGGATCTACATCGGCAGCCAGGGCATCGTGCAGGGCACCTATGAGACGTTCGTGGAGATGGGCCGCCAGCACTACGGCGGCAACCTCACCGGCCGCTGGATCCTGACGGCGGGGCTCGGGGGCATGGGCGGCGCGCAGCCGCTCGCCGCCACCATGGCCGGCGCCTCAATGCTGGCGGTGGAATGCCGGCCGGAGCGGATCGCGAAGCGCCTGCAGACGAAGTACCTGGACGTTGAGGCGAAGAGCCTCGATGAGGCGCTCGCGATTCTCGAGCGCGCGCGCCACAGCGGCAAGGCGATCTCCGTCGGATTGCTCGGCAACGCGTGCGAGGTGCTCCCCGAGCTCCTCGCGCGCGGTGTGCGCCCCGATGCGGTCACCGATCAGACCTCGGCGCACGATCCGGTGAACGGCTACCTGCCGGGCGGCTGGACGCTCGAGCAGTGGGACCGGCAGCGTCGCGAGAATCCCGCACAGGTGGCCGCCGAGGCACGCACCTCCATGGCGCGTCACGTCGAAGCGATGCTCGCCTTCCGCAAGCTCGGCATTCCCGTGTTCGACTACGGCAACAACCTGCGCCAGGTCGCGCTCGACGCCGGCGTCAAGGACGCGTTCGCCTTCCCGGGTTTCGTGCCCGCGTACGTGCGGCAGCTGTTCTGCCGCGGCATGGGCCCGTTCCGCTGGGCCGCGCTCTCGGGCGACCCCGAGGACATCTACCGCACCGACGCGCGGGTGCGCGAGCTCCTGCCGGAGGATAAGCACCTGCATCACTGGCTCGACATGGCCCGCGAGCGCATCCAGTTCCAGGGCCTGCCGGCGCGCATCTGCTGGGTGGGACTCGGCGATCGGCACCGCCTCGGACTCGCCTTCAACGAGATGGTGGCGCGCGGGGAGCTCAAGGCGCCGATCGTCATCGGCCGCGATCATCTCGATTCCGGCTCGGTCGCGAGTCCCAACCGCGAGACCGAGGCGATGCGCGACGGCTCGGACGCGGTCGCCGACTGGCCGCTGCTGAATGCGTTGCTCAACACGGCGAGCGGTGCCACCTGGGTGTCGATTCATCACGGCGGCGGTGTCGGCATGGGCTACTCGCAGCATGCCGGGGTGGTGATCGTGTGCGACGGCACCGAGGCGGCGGCGCGCCGCATCGAGCGTGTGCTGTGGAACGATCCGGCGAGCGGCGTGATGCGCCACGCCGACGCCGGCTACGAATCGGCCATCGAGTGCGCGCGCGAGAAGGGACTCAACCTGCCGTTCCTCGCCGCTTCCCGCTGACGGACCGCGCGTGCCCGAAGCGCTCAAGCTCTGGCGCAACGCGCGCCTGGCCACCTGCGATCCGGCGGCCGGCCGGATCGCCCCGGGAGCGTTGCTCACGCGCGGCGGCCGCATCGAGTGGCTGGGCGAGCAGGCAGCGCTGCCGGCGGCGACCGGCGCCGAGGTGCAGGACCTAGGCGGCGCCTGGGTGACGCCGGCGCTGGTCGACTGTCACACGCACCTGGTGTTCGCCGGCACGCGCGCTGAGGAATATGCCGAGCGGCTGCGCGGGCGCTCCTACGAGGAGATTGCGCGCGCCGGCGGCGGCATCCTCGCGAGCGTGCGTGCGGTGCGCGCCGCGAGCGAGGAGCAGCTGTTCGAGACGAGCGCGCCGCGGCTGGCGGCGCTGCTCGCCGAGGGCGTCACCAGCATCGAGATCAAGTCCGGCTATGGGCTGACGCTCGCGGACGAGGCGAAGATGCTGCGCGTGGCGCGTGCGCTCGGACGCGCCTTCCCGGTCACCGTGCGCACGACGCTGCTCGCCGCCCACACCCTGCCTCCCGAGTACCGCGGCCGCGCCGACCAGTACATCGACGACATCGCGCGCGAGTGGCTGCCGGCGCTCATGCGCGAGGAGCTGGTCGACGCGGTCGATATATTCTGCGAGCGCATCGCCTTCGACACCGCGCAGGCCGAGCGCCTGTACACTGCGGCGCGCGCGCTCGGGCTGCCGGTGAAGATGCACGCCGAGCAGCTCTCCAATGTCGGCGGCACGCTGCTCGCCACGCGCTACGGCGCGCTCTCCTGCGACCATCTGGAGTACGCAGGCGATGCCGAAGCGGCCGCGCTGGCGCGCGCCGGGACCGTGGCGGTGCTGCTGCCGGTGGCCTTCTACTGCCTGGCGGCGCAGCGCAAGCCGCCGGTCGCGGCGCTGCGGGCCGCGGGAGCGGCACTGGCGGTTGCGAGCGACTGCAACCCCGGTTCCGCGCCCGGCGCCTCGCTCCTGACCGCCATGAGCATGGCGACGCGGCTCTTCGGCCTCACCGCCGAGGAGGCGCTGCTCGGAGTCACGCGCCACGCGGCGCGCGCCCTCGGGCTCGAGGCCGAGCGCGGCACGCTCGCACCGGGCAAGGCGGCGGACTTCGTAGTGTGGAACGTGGGCTCGCCCGAGGAGCTCGGTTACTGGATTGGTTTCAATCCCTGCCGGGCGGTGGTCCGCGCGGGCGAGGTGCTGCGATGGCCGAATCCGACTCCCTGAAACTCGGCGAACGGCCGCTGCGCCTCGCCGACCTGCGCCGCGTGTACGAGCGTCCGGTCAGCGTGCAGATCGAGCCCGCATCGCTCGGCGCGGTACGCGACGCGCACGCCGCGACCGCCAGGCTCGCGGCGGCCGATGCGCCCGCTTACGGCATCAACACCGGGTTCGGGCTGCTCGCGCAGACCCGCATTGCCCCCGCGCAGCGCACGCTCCTGCAGCGCAACATCATCCTCTCGCACAGCAGCGGCGTCGGCCCGTTGCTCGAGGACCCGATCGTGCGCCTCACGCTGGTGCTGAAGCTCGCGAGCCTGCTGCAGGGATTCTCGGGCGTGAGCGTCGAGCTGGTGCGCTTCCTCGAGAGTCTGATCAACGCGGGACTCTACCCGTGCATGCCGGCGCAGGGCTCGGTCGGCGCCTCCGGCGATCTGGCGCCGCTCGCACACCTGTCGCTGAGCGTGCTCGGCCTGGGCGAGATCCGCCGTCACGGCGAAGTGCTGCCGGCCGCCGAGGCGCTCGCCCAGGAAGGGATCACGCCCCCGACGCTCGGGCCGAAGGAGGGCCTGGCGCTCCTCAACGGCACGCAGGTGTCGACGGCGCTGGCGCTCGCGGGACTGTTCGAGCTGGAGACGGCATTCGCGGCTGCGGTGGTGAGCGGCATGTTGTCGCTCGATGCGCTCGCCGGGAGCGACGTGCCGTTCGATCCGCGCATCCAGCATCTGCGCGGCCACGGCGGTCAGGCGCGCGTCGCGCAGTTGTGCCGCGAGCTGCTCGCCGGCAGTGAGATCCGCGAGTCGCACCGCGACTGCGGCCGCGTCCAGGATCCCTACTCGCTACGCTGCCAGCCGCAGGTCATGGGCGCATGTCTCGACCTGATGACGCAGCAGGCCGCCACGCTCACCGCCGAGGCCAACGCGGTCACCGACAACCCGCTGATCTTCCCGGACACGGGCGAGGCACTCTCGGGCGGCAACTTCCACGCCGAGCCGGTGGCCTTCGCCGCCGACATCCTGGCGCTTGCCTGCGCCGAGGTTGGCTCGCTCGCCGAGCGGCGCATCGCGCTGCTTGTCGATCCGAAGATGAGCGGTCTGCCGCCGTTTCTCGCCCCCGATAGCGGCGTCAATTCCGGTTTCATGATGGCGCAGGTGACCGCCGCGGCGCTGGTGGCGGAGAACCGCATGCTGTGCCACCCGGCGAGTGTCGACAGCATCCCGACTTCGGCCAACCAGGAAGATCACGTCAGCATGGCGACCCACGGCGCGCGGCGTCTGCTCCCCATGACGCAGAACACGCTCACCGTGGCCGCGATCGAGCTGCTCGCTGCCTGTCAGGGAGTCGATCTGCGCCTGCCGCTGAAGACCTCTTCACGACTCGCGCAGGCGCACGGCGCACTGCGCCTCAAGGTGCCGTTTGCGAAGAGCGACCGGTTGCTGGCGCTCGACATCGCGGCGGCGCTCGCCGTCGTGCGGCTGCACGACGTGCAGTCGCTGGCGGCGTCGCTCCTGCCGAGCCGGCGCTGAAGGGCCGTCAGACAGTGGCGTAGCGCTTTGCCGACTGGTCCGGCGGCGTGTCAGCGGAGTCGGAGCGCTCGGTGCCATCCGACTGCTGCTCGCGCTTGATGCGCTCGTAGATCTCTTCGCGGTGAACCGCGACGGTCTTCGGAGCGTTGATGCCGACGCGGACCTGATTTCCCTTGACCCCCAGGACCGTGATCGTCACATCGTCGCCAATCATGACGGTCTCACCGACCCGTCGCGTGAGAATGAGCATCTCCAGTCCCCTCGTTATAATTTTCGGCTTGTCGCGACGGCTTCACACCCGTCGTGTCCGTGCCGCATGCCCGTGCCCCTGCATGGGTATCCGGGAAATGTACCCGTAAATCCCTGTAAAGAGAAATCATGCCCCGCGATCAGGTGCGCAGGGGCTTGAATTTTTCCGCCATGGGCCTTGAACGCTTCCCCTGGGAGCCTTCAGGCGGCAAAGCCTGCCCTGAAGGCGGGACCGAGGCCGCGGCGCCCCTTCAGGCCCCCGGCGCCTGAAACCCCCGCTCGCGGTAGGTGAGCACCAACGTGTCGCGCGCCCCGGGTTGATCGTGGGAGCGGATGGGCGTCGTCTCGTGAATCACGCGTGCATCGTCCAGGAGCAGCATCGACCAGGGCTCGTGCATGGTGAAGCGCACGCCGGTCGAGCCGCCGGCGTCGAACACCCGCGTCTCGCCGCCGTCGATGTTGCGCCGGCCAGCCAGCACCAGCGCGACGAAGTCCACCCCGTCGCGGTGCGCGCCCTCGGGGGTCGGACGGCCGATGCCGTTCGCGGTATCGATGCGGAACTGATGCGCCTCGATGTACCAGCGCTCGACGGTGCGCACCGCGACGAACAATTCCCCGATCGCGGTCACGAGGCCGCGCCACGCGGCGGACTCGCTGACCGCCGGGGTGATCGGCTCGAACCAGCGCTCGAGGCCGCCGTGCAACGCGTTGTAGGCAGTCGGCTGCCAGTGCGGACGGTGCGGGACAGCCTCGAGGCCGCCCGTCCTCGGCGTCTGCACGAAACAGCTGTGGCGCCGGGCGCGATAGCTGCCGCCATCGCGCAGGTAGGTATCGCGCGGCAGCTCCTCCCAACTCGCGCGCAGCGCATCCAGCCCCGCCGTGTCCGCGCCGAGCGCCTCGCGCGCCGTTTCTGCACTCAGGTGCGCGTAGCCCGCGCTCGCGAGCTCGGCAATGAGTGCAGCGCGTGACGCCGCAGGCGGCATGATGACCCGTGCCATCGCCGGACTTGTACCATCCGTGCAGCGGATGCGCCATGATCGGTGCGGTGAGCTCAAGTGCGCGCGTCTGGCTGCCGCTCCTCGCCCTCGCCGTCGCAGGCTGCAACGCAGCGGCGCGTTCCCCGCCCGGCACCGCAGGCGCAGCGCCGGCGGCAGCCCCGGCCGCCGCGGCGGCGCCCGCCAGCCCCACCCTCCCGGCGCTGCAGCTCGAATTCGACCCGGCGGATTTCGCGGTCGGCGGCCCCGCCATACACGCCTGGGTCGAGCGCGCGGCCCGCATCGTCGCCGCCTACTACGGCCGCTTTCCCGTGCGCGAGCTCACCGTGCGTCTCATCGCAATGCCCGGCGACGGCGTGCGGGGCGGGACCACCTACGGCAAGCCGCGCGCCTTCATCCGCCTGCGCGTGGGACGCGAGGTGACCGAGCCGCAGCTGCTCGCCGACTGGGTGCTGGTGCACGAGATGACGCATCTGGCGCTCCCGGACGTCGACGAGGAGCACGCCTGGCTGTCCGAAGGGCTCGCCGTGTACATAGAAGGAGTCGCGCGCGTGCAGGCGGGCAATCGCCCCGAGACCGACGTCTGGGCGGAGGAGCTGCGCTCCATGCCGCGGGGCCTGCCGCAGCCGGGCGATCAGGGCCTGGACCGCACCCACACCTGGGGACGCACCTACTGGGGCGGCGCGATGTTCTGTCTGCTCGCCGACGTCGACATCCGCCGTCGCACTCACAACCGCTTGGGCCTGCAGGACGCGGTGCGCGCCATCCTGAATGCGAGCGGCGGACTCGCGGTCGACTGGCCGATCGCGCGCGTGCTGCGCACCGGGGATGCCGCGGTCGGCACCTCGACGCTCGAGGATCTGTATGCGCAGATGCGGGATGCACCGGTGAGTCCGGACCTGCCCCGGTTGTGGCACGAGCTGGGCGTCGATCCCGAAGGCACATCCGTGCGGCTCACCGAGCATGCGCCGCTCGCCTCGATACGGCTGGCGATCATGCGGGGGAGTAGAACCCCGTCATGACTGCGGCCACCGCGACCGCGCCGCAGATCAGCAGGTACTCGACCAGCATCGACGCGCGCAGCGTGCGCAGCGCGCGCGCTTCCCCGCGCTCGACTTGCGGCACCAGGCGCAGCCGGTTCAAGGCGGCCAGCCCCATCAGCAGCGCGAACAACGCGATCTTGACGAGCAGCAGCCGGCCGTAAGGCTCGCGCAACGCCGCCGCATCGGGCAGCAGCAGCAGCGCCATGACGGCGCCGGCGACTGCGATCAGCGGCACGAGCCGGACGCCCGCGGCCGAGAAACGCGCGAGCACCCGGGCCGCCGCGCGCGGATCCTCCTGGCGCGTCACGCGCGCGAGCGGCCACAGCGCCCCGAACCAGAAGGCGAGCAACAGAACGTGAGCTGCGAGCAGCGGCGCGAGCAACCAGCGGTAGGCGCTGGTGAGCGTGTGTCCGGTGAGCGTGAACGAGCCGGCGGCGAGCGCCACGCCCGCGAGCGCGAGACTCGTGCGCAGGCGGCCGCGCGGCTGCGCGCCGGTTGCGGCAAACGCCACCGCAAGGCACGCGAAAGCAGCGCCGCGCGCACCGAGCGCGCGCGCCGTCGACGAGGCGAGCGCCACGCGGCGCAGCCCGGGGTCCGCCACGGCGGACCAGTCGCCTCCCATGCGTGCGAGCTCGAGCACGCACTGTGCGATGAGCACTGCGAGCGCGACGCACGCGCCGTTGCGCGTGAGCCGCGCAATGCCGGCCGCCGAGTGCCTGAGGCTGCCGCGGAACGTGATCGCGAAAAGCGCAGCGCCCGCCGACTGCAACAGCAGTGCGAAACCTAAGGCGCGCGCCAGCCCCCACAGGACGTCGACCATCTCGCCAGAGTAGCGCGACGCTTAAGTTAATGAGAGAAGCGGCACAGTTTCACACAGTTGTCATGCGCACACGCGTTGCAGCACGGCAGCACTTGGGACATGATCGAGGTCGAGAATCTGCTCAGGGAACGGCATGGCGCATCCCCGAATTGCACGTCCGGCGACGATCTCCACCGTGGTCGCCCTCGCCAGCCTCTGCGGGCTGTTCGCCGGCTGTTCGACCAGCACCGATGTGTCTGCAATCGGCAACACCCCGGCGCTCTACTCCCACGTTTATGTCACTGCGCAGGCCGTGTGGTTCAACAACAGCGCCACCGCGGGACCGGACGATGGCGGGTGGGTAAAGTTTCCGCTGTCCAATCCCGCGACCGTCGATCTGGTGGCGGATTCCGGCGGCAATTTCGGCAACGTCGTGACGGGACTGCGCCTCGTCCCGGGCACGTACTCTCAGATCCGGCTGATCCCGGTCGATGCGACGGTGCCGCTCACCGCCTCCGCGCAGGCTCTAGGCGCGCTCTACAATATGGAGGCCGACTACGTCGATGCGAGCGGCGTGACGCAGCAGGTGCCACTGCAGCTGTTGAACCCCGACAAGGGAATCGGCATCCAGACTTCGCTCACCGTGTCGATCGCCAGCATCGGTCTGGGCGCGGTCGCTTCTGCCGCCGGCAGTCCCTCGACGACTTCCGATACCACTTTCGGGTCCACTGAGACGCCGACCACTTCGACGGGCACCACGGGGCTCGGCTCGACGGGCACGGGCCTGGGTCTGGGCAACTCGTCCTCGAGCAACACGTCGGTCACCAATTTCACCTTCAGCTTCGATGGCGCCCGCGACCTGGCCATGTTCACCTACGCCGGCAAGACCGGCATTCTGTACAGCTCACATGCCAGCGCCTATGACCTGTCGAAATCCGGCGGTATCACCGGTCAGCTGACCCTCACCAATCTCACCGGCATCACTGGCGCCACGGGACTTCCCGACATTTTCGTGAACGCCGAGCTCGTCACCCCCGACAACTCGCGGCACTACGTGGTCGCGAGCACCCCGGTCAATTCCGACGGCTCCTTCACGCTCTACCCGCTACCGGTCAACTCCTCGAGCACGAGCCCGGATACCTACGACATCGTCATCCACGGCCCGGGGATCGCCACCATCATCATCAAGGACATCCAGGTCTTCATGACCTCGAGTCTCAGCTCGAGCAACTCGCTCTCGCTCGACTCGCTGGAAGACGAGGGATTGGGCGGCACCTCCGGCACGACGACGTCCGGCACGTCGACGCTGTCTTCCTCGACGTCTTCCCTGGGCTCTTCCACTTCCATCACACCCACTTCCACCACCGCGAGCAACGGGGTCAACGTCATCACGCCGCAGAACCTGGTATCGATCGGCACACTGACCCCGCGCATGGCGACCAGCTACACGGCGAATATCCAGACCTCGGCCACCGCGCCGCTGCCGGCGGGGGCCGAAGTCGCCTTCTACCAGACGCTGCCGGGCTCGGGCGAGCTGCCTTACGTGATCGAACGCAGCCCGATCGATCCCATCAATCAGGTGCTCGCCGTTGCGCAGCAGCTCTCGACCGGCACCGTGGACTCGGGAACGTTCAACAACGAGAACACCCTCGGTAACGTCGATACGAACTCCGATACCAACGTCGACACCAACATCGACACCAGCACCAGTACCAGCACCGGCAACACCCTCGTCACGGTCGTGAGCGCATCGCCCAAGGAGGGCACCGGCAGCTACCAGGTCGCGGCCGATCAGGCGCTGTACGCCTATGGGGCGCTCGGCACCAAGGTGGCCATGCCTGCGAGTGCCGCTTCCAGCTCGGTCACGACCCCCGCGCAGGAAGTGACCGTGGGTACGATCGCACTCGCGAGCGGCAGCAACCCGGGCACCATCGATGTGGAGGTGAAGGAGGCGACCCCGGGCAAGTACAACGCCGGCGAGGTGCTGATCGGCGCCAACGGCCAGCTGGTGGCCTCGGCCTCGCTGACCTCGGTACTGCAGGGGGGCGGGGGCACCGTGGTCCTGGACAAGGTGCCGGGGGGAACGCCCGAATCGCTCTACTACGTGACGGTGGTGGCCTGGAACTCGGCCAATCCGGCGGCGACCTACAGCCGGCAGTGGTCCGAAACCCCGCTTAATCTCACCGGCACCGGGTCCGCGAGCCTGCAGTTGACCCTCGACTAGACCGCGCGCCAAAGCGGCACACCCGCTACACTTGGCGCCCTTTCAGGTCGTGAATTTAAGTAAGTCGCTGTAATCGCAGTGAACGCTGCGGTCATCGGTCCCTCTAAGGGACCGATACACCCACCGGCAAGGCGTTGAAGGGGATACATCGGATGAGAGTGGTTGGCAGCCGCCTGGCACGGTGGTTCGAGTGCTCGTGCGCCCTGGCGCTCGGATTGACGGCTCTCCTGGCCGGGTGCGGCACCAGCGACAACATTATCTATGGCACGCCCGTCATCACCATGGGCGATGTGAGCGGGGACTTCACCAGCTATATCGTCGAGATCGACGAAATCGAGTTCACGCGCAACGACGGTCTGGTGGTCGAGCCACTGTCCACCCCTGAGCAGGTGGACCTCGCGAAGCTCACGAACATGACGGAGCTGCTCGAGGCGCCGGCGTTCCCGTACGGCACCTACACCTCGATGACGCTGATCCTCGACTACACGTCGCCCCAGATCACCATCGACGTCAACGGACAGGTCCAGACCGTCGAACCGCTCGATACCACCGGCGCGGCGATGCTCAGCTCGACCGTGACGGTCAACTTCGATCCGCAGCATCCGCTGGTGATCAGCCCGAACCAGTCGACCGCGTTCTCGATCGACATCGATCTCGCGGCCATGAACACCGTCGACACGGCCGCCAACCCGATCACGGCGACCGTGCAGCCGTTCGTCACGGCATCGGTCGTCCCGGTCGCCCAGACCGGCTCGATGCGTGCCCGCGGCCTGGTGGTCGTCGCCCAGCCGTCCTTGGGCAACTACATCATGAATATCCGGCCGTTCGCGGACCTGGTCTCTGCCCTCGGCGCCCTGCAGGTCAACACGAGCGCCACGACCTACTTCAACATCAACGGCGTGGTGTATGTCGGTAAGCCGGGACTTCAGGCGATGAACTCGCCCAACGTCACCAACGCGCCGGCCGTGGCCTACGGCACGCTCGATGATCTCTCGGGCATTACGCCCACTTTCAACGCCACGTCCGTTTACGTCGGCGACGACGAGGAAAGTGTGCTCGCGGATTTCGTCACTGGAACGGTGAGCGTGGTGAGCGGCGACACGCTCACGCTCCAGGGTGCGAGCTACCTGAACCGCTACGGGGAGTTGGGCTACTACGGCGCGCTCAATGTGTCCGTCGGCCCGGGCACGCTGATCTACGAGGATGGGATCGCCGCCTCGGGACTCACCCTGGATTCGATAGGGTTGTATCAGCAGATCACCGTCGCAGGCCAGACCATCTACAATCCCTCGACCCAGGCCGTCGAATCCGTCGACGCCACCCCGCAAGACGGCTTCGCCGGCCTGGTGCGGCTGCAGTCGACGCAGCTCTGGGGCACGCTCAACTCCGCCACCACCGGCAGCATGTCGCTCTACCTGCTGTCGATCGACAACTTCGAGCCTTCCGACCACCTCTTCCCCGGCACCGGCAGCACCAGTGCCGATGACGCGGATGCTCACGCCTACCGCGTCGACACCGGCACGCTCAACGAGAGTGCGCTCCCTGCCGGCACACTGCTGCAGGTGAACGGGCTGGTGACCCCGCTGCACACGGCGCCGCCGGATTTCACGGCGACCTCGGTGGTTCAGGGAAGCACGGTACCGTCCACGATGGTGATCGAGTTCGGCACCAACGGCGCCGGGAAGCCGAATCCGTTCGTCGTTCGCAACAGCTCGGAACTGCTCGTCAACCTGAGCCAAGCCGATTCCGTGCACTACATCGCCACCGGCCCGAGCAAGGTGCAGCTGACCTCGCTGCCGGCCATGCCGAAGATCACTTATGCGTCGGGCACCACGTTGATACTCGCTGCCGGGACCGCAACCAGCGTTGTCAGCGTGTACAACGAGCCTGCGAGCTTTGCCGACCAACTCGACGATCTACTGAATCATGACCAGAATCTGGTCTATCGCATAGTGTGCGTGGGCCAGTACGACGCCGCCACCAATACCTTCATCGCGACGCGGGTCGACGTCGCGCTCGAGGAAGTGTTTGCCACCTGAGCGCGGCGCGCGGATAAGCCCATGCCCTGGAAACGACATCCCTTCCGCGGCGGCAGTCTGTCGCGCGCACTCAACATCGCCGATTTGCGCGAGCTGGCGCGGCGGCGGGTGCCGCATTTCGTGTTCGAGTATGTGGAAGGCGGGGCGGAGGACGAGGCGACGCTGCGCGGCAACCGCACGGCCTTCGAGCGGCTGCGCCTGGTGCCGCAGACTCTGATCGACACCTCGGCGCGGCATCTGCGTACCAGCATTCTCGGGCGGCCGGCGAATGCGCCGCTGGTGATCGCGCCCACCGGGCTCAACAACCTGCTGAATCCCGAGGGCGACATCGGGCTGGCGCGCGCCGCGGCCAGGCTCGGCATTCCCTACACCCTGAGCTCGCTGTCGACGACCCGCCTCGAGGACGTGGCGGCGCGCGCCGGCGGGCGGCTGTGGATGCAGTTGTACGTGATGAAGGAGCGCGCCATCGCGCGCGACATCATGCAGCGCGCTACGGCCGCCGGCTACGAGGCGCTGGTGTTCACCACCGACGCCAACATATGGGGCAGCCGCGAGTGGGATCAGCGCAACTACCGCTCACCGGGGAGACCGACGCTGCGCACTGCGCTCGACAGCCTGCGCCACCCGCGCTGGCTGATCGAGGTTCTCGGCCGCAACGGCATGCCGCGCTTCCGCAATATCGAGGGCTTCCTGCCGCCCGGCGGGGCGTCTGCCGTCGGCGGCAGCACCATCCTGCCGCCGATGTTCGAGCCGACCACCACCTGGGACGACATCGCCTGGATCCGCGACTACTGGAAACGCAAACTGCTCATCAAGGGCGTGCTGAACGCCGCCGACGCCGAGCGTGCGCTGGCGCTTGGGTGCGACGGCATCGTGGTCACGAACCACGGCGGGCGGCAGCTCGATTACTGCGTGGCGTCGATCGAGGTGCTGCCGGAGATCGCCGCCGCAGTCGGCGGACGGCTGCCGATCCTCATCGACAGCGGCTTCCGGCGCGGCACGGACATCGTCAAGGCGCTGGCGCTCGGCGCCGAGGCGGTACAGCTCGGGCGGGCGATGGCCTATGGTCTGGGGGCTGGCGGGTCGGCGGGCGTCGACCGCGCGCTGCAGATCCTCACCAGCGAGATGAACCGGGCGCTCGGGCTGCTCGGCTGCAACTCGGTCGCCGAGCTCGGCCCGCAGCACGTGCGGCAGGTGTGAAGCCACACCGCGCGCTGCGGCACCCGGCCCCCTCGCAGCGTGCCGGGGCGATCAGCGCTCCGGCGACTTGAGCAGCTCCTCGAGACACTGCTTCCACAGCGCGGCGACGGTATGCGAGCCGTGGCCACGGGTCCGGTCGCTGTAGGGAATGACGATCGCGCGCCCGTGCGGCACACGGCGGATCTCGCGCTCGAGGATGCCGAGCTCGGGCGGGTTGACGAGATCGTCGGCGCTGTTGACTGCGAAGAGCGGCGCCTCGATCCGCGCGAGGTCCGGCCCCGGATCGTAATCGCGCGAGGCGGCGACCGCGTACAGCACGTCGTTGGCATCATCGACCGGCATCGCCTTGTCGACATACGCATCGATCACTTCGTCTGCCCGCGCCAGCGTCGGCGCCTCCTGCTCGCGCAGCACGGGATTGCTGCTCATGAGCCAGATCATCGCGATGGCGGTACGGAGCGAGGGCGGCTGGGTGCGATAGTTGCCCCCGTCCCACGCCGGATCGTTGCGGATGGCGTCGATCACGATGCGCCGCCACACTCGGTTGCGCCCGGAGATCTGGCTCGGGACCGAGGCGAGCGGCATCAGGGCGTCCATGAACTGCGGGTGCTCCTCGCCCCACATCCAGCTCTGCATGCCGCCCATCGAGGTGCCCATGACGAGCCGCGCGTGGTTGACCTCGAGCCCACGCGTCAGGAGCAGGAACTGCGCCTGCACCATGTCGCGGTAACCGTACTGCGGGAAGTGCGCGCGCTGACCGTCGCTCGGCTTGCTCGACTTGCCGTGCCCGATGCCGTCGGGGAGCACGATGAAGAAGCGCGCGGCATCGAGCGGCTCGCCGGGCCCGAACAGTTCGCCGGCAAATTCGGGCCGAAGGAACTGCGTGCCGCTGCCGGTGGTGCCGTGCAGGATCAACACCGCGTTGCGCACCACGCCGTGCGCGTCGCGGCGCGGCGTGCCGAGAGTGTAGTAGTGAATGCGCAGCTCCGGCAGCGATTCGCCGGAGGCGAACCTGAAGTCGCGGATCACGTAGTCGCCCTCGGCGGGCTTGGGGTAGTCGGCCGCGAGCGCCACCCCGCCCAGCCACGCCGCCGCGGCGAGCAGCACCGCCGCCGCCGGCACGCGGCGCTGAAACAGCCTCACCCGGCGCTTCCCGCGAGGCGGCTCTTCACCCATTCGTCCATCACCATCGCCAGCACCGACAACGGCATGGGCGCTGCGGTGAGTCCCGCGTCGTGGAAATCGCGGATTTCGAACTTCGCGCCGAGCCGCCGGCGCGCGTCCTCGCGCAGTGCGAGCCACTTGGTCTGGCCGACCTTGTAGCTGGTCGCCTGCCCCGGCCACACACAGTAGCGCTCGACCTCGGAGGTCATGGCACTGCGATTGTCGCCGGTGGTCTCCACCATGTAGTCGATTGCGCGCTCGCGGCTCCAGCCCTTGACGTGGATTCCGGTGTCCACGACGCAGCGCGCCGCGCGGAACAGCATCGACTGCAGCAGCCCTAAGCGTCCGAGCGGGTCGGAATCGTACAGGCCCATCTCGTCTACCAGCGTCTCGGCGTACAGCGCCCAGCCCTCGGTATTGGCGGAAAAGCCGCCGCCCGCCTTGCGGATCAGCGGCAGGTCCGGCATCTCGAGCACCAGAGCCAGCTGGAAGTGATGCCCGGGCTCCGACTCGTGATAAATGAGCGTCGGCAGCTTCCAGCGCGACCACTCGCTGGTGTCGCGCAGATTGATGTAGAAAGCGCCCGGACGCGAGCCGTCGAGTGCCGGCCGCTGGTAATAGCCGCCCGGGGCCCCGGCTTGCGTGTAGACCGGAACGCGCCGCACCTCGACCGGAGCCTTCGGCATGATGCGGAAGTATTTCGGCAGATGCGGCTGCAGCGCGTTGATCAGGCCGTTGCAGTAATCGAGGATCTGCTGCCGTCCGGCGTCGGTGTCCGGATAAAGGTATTGCGGGTCCTTGGCGAGGGCTTGCGCGCGCTCGGCGGGCGTGCCGCTGGTCTTACCCTGCGCCTTGAGGATGGCGTCCATGCGCGCGGTGAGCTCCTTCGCCTGGGTGAGCCCGAGCTGGTGCACCTCTTCCGGGGTCATGTCGGTCGTCGTTCCCTCGCGCAGCGCCACCCGGTACAGCTCGGCCCCGCGCGGCAGGTGCCCGACGCCGGCCGCATGACCGGCATGCGCGCGCAGCTCTTTGAGTGCATCGCTCTGGCGGTCGAAAGCCGGGTATATCTCCTGCGCCAGAATCTTCTGCGCATCGGGGCCCCAGTTGCCGGCGATCCCGGCCCTCTGCGCGCGCGTCGCGAGCGAGCTGGTGAGAATCGAGTCGCCGGGCGCCGCGCTGCGCAGGATCTGCATCTGCCCCAGGGTGCCGTCGAGGATGAAGTCCGGCGGGACCACTTTGAGTCCCGCGTCGTGCCGCACCCGCTCGGTTTCCTCGTCGAGCACGCGCGCGAAGGCGCGCAGGCGCTCGAGATAGGCCTGGGCGTCCTCGCGGGTCTTCACCTGGTGCTGGCGATCGAGAAACGTGGGCACGCTCTGGTAGGAGCCCGTGAGCTGACTCACGACATAGGGACGTGCGCCCGAGCCGTAATCGAAGGGCGCAAAGCGCTCGGAGGTCACGAGCTGGAACATCACGGTGTCATAGTTGGCGCGGTCGCGGCCGCTGACGGAATTGCGATCGAAGGCCTCGAGGCGCTTGAGCTGCGAAGCCTCGAGGGTCTTGTACTCGCCCACGCTCGCGAGGGATTCGTCGTTGAGCTTGGACTTCGCCCAGGCGTACTTGTCTTTGTCGAGGCCGAGGCTCGTCAGCTGCTCGGGACGGCGGCTGAAGCGCTCGTCCATGAACACATCGAAGAGCGCATCGAGCCGTTCGGCGGCGGGCGTGGACGTTCCCGCCTCTGCGGCGGCCACGGTGCGCGTCAGCGCGGCGGCTACGGCGGTGGCGATGACAGAACCCGAGGCAACGACGAATTGTCTGCGATCGATCACGGCAGCTCCTTCACGCGCCCGCAGCGGGCCGCCAGTGTACGCGACCGCCCATTGGTTTCCATGAAGGTCTTGTCAGGAAGCGCCCGCGATGAGCGACAATGCCGTCCCAGGCGCGACTTGGCATGCGAGGCTCCCATGGCAGACACGGTGTTCGGCAAGATCATCAGCGGCCAGATTCCCTGTCACAAGATTTACGAGGACGAGCGGGTGCTCGCGTTTCTCGACATCAACCCGTTGAGCACCGGGCACGCGCTCGTGGTCCCGAAGGAAGCCGCCGAGACCATGGACGCCCTTTCGGATGAGTCCGCCGCCGCCCTCGGGCGCGTGCTGCCGCGCATCTGCCGCGCCGTGATCGCGGTCACCGGCGTACGCGAGTACAACGTGCTCGAGAACAACGGCAGGAGCGCCCATCAGGCGATCCCGCACGTGCACTTTCACATCATTCCAAAGCCGAACGCGCGCGAAGGACTCGGGATCGGCTGGCCGCAGCAGAGCCTCGAGCGAGACGCAGCCGCGGCACTCGCTGCGAGGATTGCAGCCGCGGTGGCCTAGCGGGAGCTCCCCCGGGGCCGCACCCGGTACGCGGCGAAGATATTCCCGGCGGCTATTGCTGCCGGGCAGGTGCGCTTGTAGAATTCGCGCCCCTCCTGGTGCGGGGTGGAGCAGTCTGGCAGCTCGTCGGGCTCATAACCCGAAGGTCGCAGGTTCAAATCCTGCCCCCGCTACCAATAAATAGGACGTTCACCGGGTTACGAATCAGGGCCCCCGGGCTCATCGTTAGCCTGGCGGCCAACTGTCGGCCGGTCTGAAAGACCGGGATATTGCCGACGAGACTGCGCAAGGCGGCACGTGCAGCCTCAACATTGCTGTCTTGCAGGGCTCCGTTCAGGTCCGAGACGGCCCCCCGGTAAGCGCTCTCGCCGGGCAACCCGATGACCTCCGATGAAGCCCGCCGCGCGAAAGCTCGCCGGAGGCTCGCTTCCTTTTGCCGTAAGTCCTCAATGGCCAGGCCCAGCGTGGCGGCACGCGACGGACGCTGGGCGACAAGGGCCTCGAGATCCGCGATTTCCGTCGCAATGGCATCGGCTGCTGGACTTGACCCGCGAGCGCCATCTTCGTTCTCGCGCCGATGCCACTCCCGGATGAGGCCGCAGAACCTGTCAACCGCCTCCGGGCTCAGGAGCTCCGACTTGATGGGCTGGAGAATTGCGGACTCGACCACGTCCAGCCTCGCCGTAGCGTCCACTGGACACGCCGCGCGGCCGCCGTAGTGAAATGTGCTGCACGTATAGCGCGGGGGCTTTGACGTCACGACCAGCCGCGAACCGCACCGTTCGCAGGTAAGCAGGCCCGAAAGTAGGTGACGACGCGGTCGCTTCGAGTGTGTCCCGGGCGATCGCTCGGTGAAACGTTGCTGGACTGCAATCCAAGTGCCGTGGTCGATCAGCGCCGGGCACTCGGTGACGACCCAATCAGTCGAGGGT
>DATNKO010000048.1:0-133112 GCA_035603345.1 Steroidobacteraceae bacterium
TGGTCGCCGCGCTACCCGAGCGGTTCGCGGGCCGCTCGGTCCGCCAGGCGCTGGCCGCCGAAGGTTTCGTGCTCGGCAAGTTCGCGATCTTCCACAAGCCCGACGAAGAGCGGCGTGCGGTGCTGAGCGCGGCGAGCCTGACGCGCCCCGGCACTTTCGATGTGCAGACGATGGACTCGCAGCACTACGGCGGCCTGTCGCTGTTCGCGGTGCTGCCCGGGCCGCGTTCCACGCCGGAAACCTTCGAGGAGCTGGTCGCGACCGCCCACAGCCTCAACCACCGCCTGCAAGGAATGCTGCAGGACGAGGCCGGCAGCCCGCTCACTCCGGCGCGCATCGCCAGCCTGCGCGAGCATCTCGGGCGCGAGACCTCCTCGTGACAGCCGCGGCGGCGGCCGTGCCTGCCGCGGCCGCGGCGCGCGCCGCGCAACTGCGCGCCGAGCTGGCGCAGCACGACTACCGCTATTACGTCCTCGACGACCCGTCGGTGTCCGACGCCGAATACGACCGGCTGATGAGCGAGCTGCGCTCGCTCGAGGCCGCCCATCCGCAGCTGGTGACGGCCGACTCCCCGACACAGCGCGTGTCGGGTACCCCGAGCGCCGAGTTCCGCGAGGTGGTGCACCGTGTGCCGATGCTGTCGCTCGATAACGTGTTCAGCGAAAGCGATCTCGAAGGCTTCGACCGGCGCATTCACGAGCGCCTCGGACGGACCGGCGACCTCGACTACGTCGCGGAGCCGAAGCTCGATGGACTGGCGGTGACGGTCGTCTATAGCCACGGCCGGCTCGAGCAGGCGGCGACCCGCGGCGACGGCACGACCGGCGAGGACGTCACGGCGAACGTACGCACGATCCGCGCGGTTCCCCAGAGACTCATGGGCGGCGCGCCGCCGTTGCTCGAGGCGCGCGGCGAGGTGTTCATGCCGCTCAAGGGATTCGAGCGCATGAACGCCCAGGCGCGCGAGCGCGGTGAGAAAGTGTTCGTGAATCCGCGCAACGCCGCCGCCGGGAGCCTGCGCCAGCTCGATGCGCGCATCACGGCGACGCGCCCGCTGGCCGCGTTCTTCTACGGGCTCGGGGCCGTGGAGGGTGCCCCCATGCCGCCGAGCCAGAGCGAGCTGCTCGCGCTGCTGCGCAGGCTCGGCCTGCCGGTATCGCCGGATGTGCGCGCGGTGCGCGGGCTGGCCGGATGCCTGGCGTACTACCGCGAGATGGGCCAACGGCGCAGCTCGCTTCCGTACCAGATCGACGGCGTCGTCTACAAACTCGACCTGCGCGCCGACCAGGAGCGACTCGGCTTCGTGTCGCGCGCGCCGCGCTGGGCCATCGCCCACAAGTACCCGGCGGAGGAAGCGTTCGCGGTCGTCAGGCAGATCGAGTTCAACGTCGGGCGCACCGGTGCGCTGACGCCGATCGCACGGCTCACGCCGGTATTCGTCGGCGGCGTGACGGTGAGCAACGTGACGCTACACAACATCGACGAGGTGCATCGCAAGGACGTGCGCGTCGGCGACACGGTCATCGTGCGGCGTGCCGGCGATGTGATCCCGGAGCTGGTCAGCATCGTTCCCGAAAAGCGACCGATGAAACCCGGGCGACCGACCGAGCCGCAGTCGCCCGAGGTGCAGCTGCCGGCGACCTGTCCGGTGTGCGGCTCGCGGGTGCTGCGCGCCGAAGGGGAGGCGGTGGCGCGTTGCACCGGCGGCTTCACCTGCCGCGCGCAGCGCCAGGAGGCGCTCAGGCATTTCGCGAGCCGCCGCGCGCTCGACATCGAGGGCCTGGGCGACAAACTGGTCGAGCAGCTGGTCGAGCGCGACCTGGTGCGCTCGCCGGCCGATCTCTACGGCCTCACGGTCGCACAGCTCGCCGGGCTCGAGCGCATGGGGGAGAAGTCCGCGGCGAATCTCGTGGCCGCTATCGCTGCGAGCCGCGACACCACGCTCCCGCGGCTGCTGTATGGCCTAGGGGTCCCCGACGTGGGCGAGGCGACCGCGCTTTCGCTGGCGCGCCACTTCGGGTCGCTCGAGGCGTTGATGCAGGCGAGCGAGAGCGAGATCCAGCGGGTGCCGGATGTGGGCCCGGTGGTGGCGGCTGAGGTCGCGGTCTTTTTTGCCTCCGGGGATCATCGCCAGGTTATCAATGAGTTAAGAGATAAAGGTGTGAAGTGGCCTGACATGCCGCGGGCCGCCGAAGCGGCAGCTTCGGGATCGCTTGCCGGGCGCACCTTCGTCATCACGGGCACGCTCGTGGGGATGACGCGCGAACAGGCGAAGGAGGCGCTCGTGGCGCGCGGCGCAAAAGTCGCGGCGAGCGTATCGAAGAAAACCAACTACGTGGTGGCAGGAGCCGACGCCGGCTCGAAGCTCGCCAAGGCGCGTGAGCTCGGCGTGCCGCTGCTCGATGAGGCGCAGCTGCGCGCGCTGCTCGAGCAGGACGGCAATTAAAAAAAAGCGGGCCGCCCGAGCGGCCCGCTGCAGATGCCACGCGCTAGCGCGGAGCGTCAGTTCTTCGGCTGGTCAGCCGGCGCCGTGGGCGCCGCCGTCGCGGGTGCGGCCGCGGGCGCCGCCCCGCTCGCGCCCGGAGTCTGGTCGATCAGCTTCACGATCTGCGCGTTCTTCATGAGCTCGTCGGTGTAAGTCTTGAACTTCTTGGCCTCGACCACCTGGACCAGCCGCGGCTTGAGCTGCTCGAAGGTCGCGGGGGTGAGCGGGCGCGTCTCCACCAGCTCGATGATGTGCCAGCCGTACTGCGTCTGCACGGGCTTCTGGGTGTACTCGCCGGGCTTGAGCTTCACGAGCGCTGCGGAGAACTCCGGCGGCATGCGGTCGGCGCTGAGCCAGCCGAGATCGCCGCCTTGATTCTTCGAGGTGTCCATCGATTCGGCCTTGGCGAGGTCCTCGAACTTCTCGCCCTTCTGCAGCCGCTCGATGACCCTGTCGGCGAACGGCTCGGTGGCCACCAGGATGTGGCGCGGGTGGTACTCGAGCTTCGGGACTCTGTCGAGGAACGTCTGGTACTCCGCGCGCAGCTCCTCGTCGGTGGGCTTCTTGTCCTTGAGATAGTGATCGGACACCGCCTGCTGCAGCAGGTTGAGGCGCGACAGCTGCAACAGGTACACCGTGTCGCCGTTCTTGTCGAAGCCGTCCTTGACGGCCTGATCCGCAACCAGCTCGCCGCGGATCAGACGATCGAGCGCCTCGCCGCGCTGCTGGGCGGTCAGATCGGCGGAGGTCTTGCCGCTGACGTACTTGATGTAGAACTCGTAGAAGTCGCGGCTGATCGGCACGCCGTTCACCGTCGCCACCGGCGGGGAGGTGTCGCCGGGGGGAGCGGCGGCCTTGGGCTGGCAGGCACTCAAGGCCGCGAGCGTGAGGGCAAGGAGCAGGATGCGCGATGGATTCATACGTCGGGTTCCCGTTGGTTGCGAAAATCTTCCTCGGGCGCGCGCGCCACGATGTTGAGCGCGTGCACCGCGGTGCTCATCAGGGGCGCGACCGCGGCGTACACCAGGCGATGGCGCTCGAGCTGCGAGCGTCCACGAAAGGCATCCGACACCAGCGTCACGCGGAAGTGGCCGCCGCCGCGCGCCCCGGGGTGGCCCGCGTGCCGCGCGCTGTCGTCGACGATGTCGAGCGAGCGCGGCTTGAGCGAGCGCTCGAGCGCGGCGCGCAGCTGCGCGATGGTCGGCTCGTTCATGGCTGTGCGCGCCTTACGGGGCGGGCTCCGCAGGTGCCGCCTGCGCGTGCGCGCTCAGCCACAGCAGCTGCGTCACGAGGAACGCGAAGGTGAGCAGCGCGAGCCCGAACACCTTGAAATACACCCAGGCGCGCTCGCTCGCGTAGTAGGCGACCGCGAGGTTCGCGCCGCCGAGGGCCGCATAGAACGCCGCCGACCAGGCATTTACGCGCCGCCACAGGGCGCCGCTCACGCCGCGGCAGGACTCGAGCGCGGGAGCGAGGAAGCGCTCGGCGAGCGTGCGCTCCCCGATCCAGAAGCTCGCCACGAACGCCGCGCTCAACAGCCATAGGAAGAGTGTGGCCTTCCACTGGATGAAGATGCGATTGTGCAGCAGCAGCGTCGCGCCACCGAACACCAGCACCAGCACGGTCGACAGCGCGTGCAGCCGCGGGATGCGCCGCTGCCGCAGCCAATCGAAGGCCAGCAGCACGAGCATCGCGGCCATGAGCACCGCCGTGGCGGCGTACAGTCCGCGCACCGCGTAGGCGATGAAAAACGCAGCCAGCGGTGCCAATCCGGTGAGAGCCTGCATGCGAGGAGTTGGAAGCGCGAAGGTCCTGGAGCGGCAGCCCGCGGGGCGGGCGGGTGTACGCAGTAAAGGGCCGCGTATATTGTCACGCGTGGCGTCTGAGTTCCAGAAGCATGGCCGAATACCTCGAGCTCCACCCCGTCGATCCGCAGCCGCGCCTGATCCGCCGCGCCGCGGAGGTGTTGCGCGCCGGAGGCCTGATTGCCTACCCGACCGACTCCTGCTATGCGCTCGGCTGGCAACTCGGCGACAAGGGTCCGCTCGAGCGCGTACGGCGCATCCGCCAGGCGGACCGGCATCACCACTACACCTTGGTGTGCTCGAGCCTCGCCGAGGTCGGGCGCTTCGCGCGCATCGAGACCTGGCAGTTCCGCATGCTGCACGCCTGCCTGCCGGGCCCGTACACCTTCCTGCTGCACGCCAGGCGTGCGCTGCCGCGCCGCCTGCAGCACGAGCGCCGGCGCACCATCGGCGTGCGCATTCCGTCGCACCGGGTACCGAAGCTGCTGCTCGCCGAGCTCGGCGAGCCGTTCATGAGCTCGACGCTGCTCCTGGGCGGCGACTCCACGCCGCTCACCGAGGGGCGCGAGATCCAGGCGCGGCTCGAGCACGAGGTCGACGCCATTCTCGACGGTGGCGATTGCGGCATCGAGCCGACCACGGTGATCGACCTGTCGGTGACGCCGCCGGTGATCGTGCGCCGCGGCAAGGGCAGCCTCGGTCCGATCACGGGGCGTGCGCTATAATTCCCCGGTGCGCAACGGTGTGATCGTCACGTGAGTTCGCCCGCGCCGCCGCGGCGCGTCGTGTCCGGCATGCGGCCTACCGGCCGGCTGCACCTCGGCAACTACCACGGCGCGCTGCGCAACTGGGTCGAGCTGCAGTACCAGTACGAGTGCTTCTTCTTCGTCGCCGACTGGCACATGCTGACCACTGGCTACGACGACACGTCGCAGCTCCAGGAACACATCCGTGACGTGCTGATCGACTGGCTGGCCGCGGGGCTGAACCCCGGCGTGGCGACGCTGTTCGTGCAGTCGCACGTGCCCGAGCACGCCGAGCTGCACCTGCTGCTGTCGATGGTGACGCCGCTCGGCTGGCTCGAGCGCGTGCCGAGCTACAAGGACCAGCAGGAGCAGCTCAAGGAGAAGGATCTCGCGACCTACGGCTTTCTCGGCTACCCGCTGCTGCAGAGCGCCGACATCCTGATCTACCGGGCCGCCTACGTGCCGGTCGGAGAGGACCAGGTGGCGCACGTGGAGCTGACGCGCGAGACGGCGCGCCGCTTCAACCACCTCTACGGCAAGGAGCCCGATTTCGAGGCCAAGGCCGAGCGCGCCGTGAAGGGCCTGGGCGCGCGCAACGCCGCCAACTACCGCCAGCTGCGCCGCCGGTTCCAGGAGAGCGGCGACAAGGAGGCACTCGAGCGTGCGCAGGCGCTGGTACAGAGCAATAACCGAATCACGGTCGCCGACCGCGAGCGGCTGCTCGGATTCCTCGAGGGCACCGGCGTCAGCATCCTCGCTGAGCCGCAGGTGCTGCTGACTGCGACCCCGAAGGTGCCGGGCCTCGACGGCCGCAAGATGTCCAAGTCCTACGGCAACACGATCGGGCTGCGCGAGGAGCCCGACGCGGTGGTGCAGAAACTGCGCGCCATGAAGACCGATCCGGCGCGCGTGCGGCGCAACGATCCCGGCGATCCGGACAAGTGCCCGGTGTGGGATCTGCACAAGATTTATTCGGACGAGGCGACCCGCAACTGGGCGAGCGCCGGCTGTCGCAGCGCCGGCATCGGCTGCCTGGACTGCAAGCAGCCGGTGATCGACAAGATCGTCGAGGAGATCAACGGCATGCGGCGGCGCGCTCAGGAGTTCGAGGACAATCCCGAGCTGGTGCGCGGCATCGTGTCCGAGGGCGGCGAGAAAGCGCGCGAGGCGGCGCGCCAGACGCTCGATGACGTGCGCGGCGCGATGCACCTGCGGGCCGACTAACGCATGAAACCCAAGCCCGACCTGAAGATCGTAGTGTCGAACGCGCCGGCGGCGCCCGCGCCGCCCGCGAGCGCGCCCGAGCAGGTGGAGCTGCCGTTCGCGGTGATCAACGGCGAGCCGATCTCGCAGCTGCCGCACGATCTGTACATCCCGCCGCAGGCGCTCGAGGTGTTCCTCGAAGCCTTCGAAGGGCCGCTCGATCTGCTGCTGTACCTCATCCGCCGGCAGAACCTCGACATTCTCGACATCCCGCTGGCGGAGATCACCCGCCAGTACATACAGTACATCGAGCTCATGCAGGAACTGCAGCTCGAGCTCGCCGGCGAGTATCTGGTGATGGCCGCGACTCTCGCCGAGATCAAGTCGCGCATGCTGCTGCCGCGACCGAAGCCGGCCGGCGACGAGGCCGAGGACCCGCGCGCCGAGCTGGTGCGCCGGCTGCAGGAGTACGAGCGCTTCAAGCGCGCCGCCGAGAGCATCGACGCGCTGCCGCGCCTCGAGCGCGACGTGTGGCCGACGGCGGTGGAGTTGAAGGAGCGGCGCGTGGCGCGCACGCTGCCGCAGATCACGCTGCAGGAAATGCTGGTGGCCTTCAAGGACGTGGTGGCGCGCTCGGAGATGTTCGCCCACCATCACATCCAGCGCGAGCGGCTGTCGGTGGGCGAGCGCATGAGCGATATTCTCACCGCGCTGCGCGTCGGCGGCTTCGTCGAGTTCGCACAGCTGTTCCGGCCCGAGGAGGGACGCATGGGGGTGACGGTCACCTTCGTCGCGATTCTCGAGTTGATGCGCGAAGGATTGATCGAGATCGTGCAGGCCGAGGCCTACGCGCCGTTGCACGTGCGCGCCACCAGCCCGGAGCCGGCGCTGCACCTGGTGGTCGAGCGCAGCGCGGCGGACACACCGGCCGGTGCGCCGCCCACCGATGAGGAGCGCTCATGAACGACACCTACATCCGCAACGTCATCGAGGCGGCGCTGCTGGCCGCGGGCGCGCCGCTGCCGCTGGCGGAGCTGGCGAGGCTGTTCGACGAGGATGGCCGTCCGGCCACCCAGCAGCTGCAGGCGGCGCTCGCCGCGCTCGAGGCGGAGTATGCCGGCCGCGGCATCGAGCTCAAGCACACCGCCGGCGGCTTTTCCATCCAGGTGCGCCGCGAGCTGGCGGCGGAGATCTCGCGCCTGTGGCCGGAGCGCGCCACGCGCTACTCGCGCGCGCTGCTCGAGACGCTGGCGCTGATCGCGTACCGCCAGCCGATGACGCGCGCCGAGATCGAGGCGGTGCGCGGCGTTGCCGTCAATCCCAACATCATCCGCACGATGCTCGAGCGCAACTGGGTGCGGGTGGTCGGTCACCGCGATGTGCCCGGACACCCGGAGCTGCTGGCCACCACGCGGGAGTTCCTCGATTACTTCGGACTCAAGAGCCTGGATGAGCTGCCGCCGCTGGCGGAGCTCAAGGCCATCGGCGACCTCAACCTGCAGCTGATGCTCGCCGACAGCGCGCCCGCAGTGCCGGCGGGAGAAGCGGCCGCGGCCCCGGACCTGTCCGGGGGCAGCCTTGATCCCGGCGATGCCGACGACCCCGGCGAGGACGACGAGCTGTCGGCCGACGGCGCTGCCTCGCGCGAGCTGGTCGCCGGCCCGTTGCGCCTGGAGGACTGATGCGGCGTCGCTCGGCGCGCGGGCGCAGCGGCGCCGGACGCGCCGCGCCCGCGACGGGGTCGCGTGGCGCCGGCCCTGAGCGCGTGCAGAAGGTGCTGGCGCGCGCCGGGGTCGCCTCGCGGCGTGTGGCGGAGGCCTGGATTCGGGCCGGGCGCATCACCATCAACGGCGAGCCGGCCGTGCTCGGCGCGCGGGTCGGACCACGCGATCAACTTAAGCTCGACGGGCGCGCGATCCACGCGCGCGCGGCGCCGCGTGCGGCGCTCACGTTCCTCTGCCACCGCTCGCCGGGAACCCCGCTGACTGCATGCCTCGAGCGGCTGCCGCGGCGCGCCGGCCGGCGCTTCATCGCCGTGAGTCCCATGCCGGAGGTGGACGGGGGACTCGAGCTGGTCAGCTCCGACGGTGAGCTGGTCATGCGGTTGCAGCGCAGCGTCCACTCTTTGGCGTGCGCCTTCAGCGTGCGCGTGCGCGGCGCGCTGAGCGAGGCGCAGCTCGGCGGCATCCTCGGCGGCGAGCTCGACAGCGGCGTGCGTGTTGTGGTCGAGCGCTGCGAGAGCGCGGGGGGCGAAGCCGCCAATCGCTGGTACACTCTCGGCGTCCGCGGCGCGAGCGGCAAGGAAGTGCGGCAGCTGTTCGAGCGCCAGGGCGTGCTCGTCGGCCGCGTGCTGCGCACGCAGCTCGGGCCGCTCAGCCTCGAGCGCGCGCTCGCGCGGGGCCGGTCCCGCGAGTTGAGCGACGGGGAGTTGCGCGCCCTCGGCGCGCACGGCAAGGAGGCGGTTGATGAGGCAGGAGCAGGCTGAGCGCCCGGCGACCGACCCCGCGCTGGCGACGCGCTATCGGACGATCACGGTCGACGGTCTGAAGATCTTTTACCGTGAGGCGGGCCGGCCGGACGCGCCGGCGCTGCTGCTGCTGCACGGCTATCCGGCCTCATCGCGCATGTTCGAGCCGCTGTTCCAGCGGCTCGCCGGCGATTGCCGGCTGATCGCACCGGACTATCCCGGATTCGGCTACTCCGACGCGCCCGAGCGCGGGAGCTTCACCTACAGCTTCGATGCGCTGGCGCAGGCGATCCTCGGCTTCACGGACGCGCTTGGGCTGGCGCGCTACGACCTCTATCTGCAGGACTACGGTGGGCCGGTCGGGTTTCGCGCCGCGCTCGCGCGGCCCGAGCGCGTGCGCTCGCTCATCGTCCAGAACGCGGTGATGCACGAGGAGGGGCTGACGCCGCTGTGGGATCTGCGGCGGGCCTACTGGGCGGAGCGCCCGCAGCACGAGGCGCGGATTCGCGAGGGACTGTGCTCCGTGCCGGCGGGCATCGCGCGCCACGTGGGCAGCCGCCCCAACATCGAGAGCTTCAACCCCGACCTGTGGATGGATGAGATCGCGTTCCTGCGGCGTCCCGGCATGGACGCCATCCAGCTCGATCTCATCTATGACTATCAGTCGAACCTGCGTGCCTACCCCGAGTGGCAGGCGTACCTGCGCGAGTGGCGGCCGCCGCTGCTCATCCCCTGGGGCATCCACGACCCGATCTTCTCTACCCAGGGCGCGCAGGCCATGCGGCGCGAGCAGCCGGCCGCCGAGGTCTATCTGCTGGACGCCGGACACTTCGCGATCGACGACTGCGCCGACGACATCGCAGGCTACGTGCGCGCCTTCCTGCGCTCGCTCTGCCTCTAGCGGCTCAACCCTGAGCGTCGAACGCCTGGCCCGTGACGCCGTGGCTCGCCGGACCGAGCAGCGCAACATAGGGACCTGTGAGCGCCTCCGGCAGCGGCAGCGTGTCGGGATTCTCGGCCGGGTAGGCCTGGAGGCGCATGGCGGTGCGCGCGCGTCCGGGATTGAGGGTGTTGACTCGCACCGCGCTGGTGTTCTCGAGCTCCGCCGCCAGCACCTGTGACAGTCCCTCGAGCGCGAACTTCGACACCGCGTACGCGCCCCAGTACGCGCGCCCCTGGCGGCCGACCGCGCTCGCGGTGAACACCAGGGCGGCGTCGGCGGATTTCTTCAGCGCCGGCAGCAGCACCTGGGTGAGCGCGAACGCCGCGGTGAGGTTCACGTGCAGCACCCGACACCAGGTCGGCACGTCGTAGTGCTCGATCGGGGTCAGCGTCCCGAGTATCCCGGCGTTGTGCAGCAGGCCGTCGAGGCGGCCGTAGCGCTCGAGCACGGCGGCGGCGAGCTGGTCATAGTCGGAGGCGAGTGCGCTCTCCAGGTCGAGCGGCGCGATGCTCGCTTGCGGCGCGCCGCAGGCGGCGATCTCGGCGTGCACCGCCTCCAGCTTCGAGACGCTCCGGCCGATGAGGATCACATCCGCACCGTGCTGCGCGCAGGCGAGGGCGACCGCGCGGCCGAGTCCCGCACCTGCGCCGGTGATGGCGATCACGCGGCCGGCAAGCTCGTCGGGGGCGGCGCGGTGAGCGCGGGGGTCGAAAGGTGGATTGCTCACGGATGGTCTTTCATTTCTATCCGGGATTCAGCTCGGGGTTGGCCGCCCGGCGTCGGCGCGCCGCGCGGCACGCCACGCGCGCCAGGCATCGAGCGGCGCCCGATCCTCGCCCGAGGCGAGGGCGCCGGGCAAGCGGCGTTCGGCGCGGTGCGACCCGGCCGCGGCGAGTGCGGTCCACACGAGCAGCGCCCGAAGCGGCGGCCGCTCGGCAGGAGCGAGCGCGCCGGCTGCAGCGGCGAGCGCGATTCGCAGCTCCCGGTGGCGCTGCGCGATGCGCTCGCTGAGCGGCGTGGGCCAGGGAGGGCGCGCCAGCTGTGCCGGAGTTGCGCCGGCTGCGCTCAACTCATCGAGGGGAAACCGCAGCCGCCCGGCGCCGGCCTCGGGGGCCAGCCGGCACAGGAGCTCCGTCTCGCGCAGCGCCGCCCCGAGCGCCCGACCGATCTGCGGCGCGACGGCGGGCGCGGCGCAGCGCGCGATCGGCAGCACGATCGCCTCGGCCCAACGCTCGCAGTAGGCGCTGAGCTCGTGGCGGGTCTCGAAGGTCGCCGCGGCAAGATCCCAGGTCGCAGTGTCGACCAGGCCGCCAACACCCCCGAGCGCGGTCCGGTCCGCACCGTGGAAGGCGGCGAGCAGCTCGCGGGTTAACGGATGCGCCGGATGTCCGGCGGCACAGCGCGCGCATTCCTCGCGCCAGAAGGCGAGGCGCGCATGCGCGACCTGGTGATCAAGGCCGCGCCGCAGGCTGGTGGCGATCTGCGCCTCGATGTTGAGCAGCGCCGCGAGCACCTCGCGCTGCGCGGGCGGGCAATAGAGCTGTGCGAACGCGCGCGTCGCGGCAGGCGCCGGCGTGGGGCGCATCACTCGCGGCGCATGTCACGCAGCGGTGCGGCCTCGCCGGCCGGCGGCGGCGCAGGCGCTGCCCCCGGCTCTTCCGCCCCGAGCGGGGCGCCGGGGTTGCGCACCAGCTGGCTCACGGGCCCGAGCTCCGGGAGCGGTGCGTCGGAGGTCACCCCGAGCTCCGGGAAGCGCCGCGCCTGTGGCAGTACCTGACGCTCGAGCGAGCCGGTTGCGGCGTTGTAGGCCTCGACCGCCTGGGTGAGGCGGTGGCCCATCCTGCCCAGGTGACCGGTGAAATTACCGAGCCGCCGGTAGAGCTCCTGTCCGAGGTCGCGGATCAACTGGGCGTTATGTGCCACCGCGGCCTGGCGCCAGCCATACGCCACGGTCTTCAGCAGCGCGATCAGCGTCGAGGGGGTCGCGATGATCACGCTCTGGCCGAGAGCGCTGTCCATGAGCCCCGGCCGCTCGGCGAGCGCCGCCGACAGGAACTGGTCTCCGGGCAGGAACAGCACCGCGAATTCCGGGCTGCGCTCGAACTGCGTCCAGTAGCTCTTGGCCGCCAGCTCGCGCATGCGGGTCTCGACCTGCTGTGCGTGCCGGCGCAGCGCCTGGCCGCGTTCCTCTTCGGTCGGCGCCTCGAGCGCCGTGAGGTAGGCATCGAGCGGCGTCTTGGCGTCGATCACCAGGTCGCGCGCGTCGGGCATGTGCACCACCAGGTCCGGCCGCAGTGCGCCTGCCTCGCCCACCAGGTGCAGCTGCTCGGTGAAGTCGCAGTGCTCGGCGAGGCCCGCGAGCTCCACCAGGCGTCTGAGCGTCAGCTCGCCCCAGCGGCCACGCACCTCGGGACGGCGCAGCGCGGTCACCAGATTGCGTGTCTCGCGTTGCAGCTGCACCTGGCTGCCGCTGAGCGCCTCGATCTGAGTACGCAGCGTCGCAAACGCCTCGCGTCGCTCGCCCTCGAGTGCCTGCACCTGCTGCTCGGTGCGCGCGAGCGCCGCGCGCAGCGGTTCCACCAGCTGCGCGATCGCCGCTTCGCGCTCCTTGAGGGCGCTGTGCGCGATCACCTGGTCGCGACCGAGGGACTCGCGCGCCAGACGCAGGAACAGCTCGCTGTTCGTGCGCAGCGTTTCCCCGGCGAGCGAGTCGAACGCCGCACGCAGCCGCGTCTCGGACTGCTCGAGCAACTGCACCCGGTCCGCGTCCTGCAGCGCGCTCGCCTCCAGCCGTGTGCGCGCCTCGACCAGCTCGATCCGCAGCGCCTCGATGCGCCGCATCGCGCGCAGCTGGGTCAGCAGCGCGCCGAGCACCAGGCCCGCGAGCAGCGCCGCGGCGGCGACCAGCACGATGAGCGCGCTGCTCACGGCGGGGCGGGGCGCTGGAAGTGGGCCAGATAGTTGACGTCCACGCCGCTGCCGAGGCTCGCCGTTCCCGTAAAGGGGTTGAGCTCGATGCCCGCGGTGCCGGCGAGGTCGAGTCCCGCAGCGCGCCCCCAGCGCGCCAGCTCGGACGGGGTGATCAGCCGCTCATACTCGTGGGTGCCGCGCGGAATCAGCCCGAGGAGATACTCGGCGGCGACGATCGCCAGCAGGAAGGACTTGAGGTTGCGGTTGAGAGTCGAGACGAACACCGCCCCCCCGGGACGCACCAGCCGCGCGAGCGTCACCACGGTGGCCGCGGGCGCCGGGACGTGCTCGAGCATCTCCATGCAGGTGACGACGTCGTAGCCGCCCGGCGCCTCTTGCGCGAGCGCTTCCGCGGCGCTGACTCGATACTCGATGGTGAGAGCGGATTCGCCGGCGTGCAGCCGTGCGGCCTCGATCATGCCGGGCGCGAGGTCGATGCCGGTCACGCGCGCTCCGGCGCGCGCCAGACTCTCCGCCAGCAGCCCGCCGCCGCAGCCGACGTCGAGCACGCGCTGACCCGTGAGCGGCGCGCGCGCGGCGATGAAGGCGGTGCGCACCGGGTTGAGCAGATGCAGCGGTCGGAACTCGCCGTGCGGGTCCCAGAAGCGCGCGGCGAGCTGGTCGAACTTGCGTAATTCGACCTGATCGACATTGGTAGATGCTGTTGGGCTTGCGGACATGGGGTCGATTCAGCGCACGTTCAGTAGTTCAGCGCACGTTCAGTGCAGCGGCGTCAGGGTCGAAGCCTGAAGAGTACCGCAATCAATCGGCCAAGGAGGTGCCTCATGCGCGGCAGAGTTCCTGGAATGCGCAATAGATTTATCGGCGGCGTTTTTGCGATGCTGCTCACCGTGGCGCTGTCACCGGCGGCGTTCGCGCAAGTGGTGATCGGCGTATCGGTCAACACCGCGCCGCCACCGCTCCCGGTCTACGCACAGCCCGCCTGTCCCGGCGTCGGCTATATGTGGGCGCCCGGCTACTGGGCCCGGGATGACAGTGCCGCCGATTACTACTGGGTTCCGGGAACCTGGGTGATGGCGCCGCAGCCCGGCCTCCTATGGACCCCCGGCTGGTGGGGCTGGGGCGGCGGGGTATACGCCTGGCACGCCGGCTACTGGGGCCCGCAAGTGGGCTTCTACGGCGGCGTCAACTACGGCTTCGGCTACTCCGGCAACGGCTACGGCGGCGGCTACTGGCGCGGCAACCAGTTCTATTACAACCGCAGCGTCAACAACGTCACCAACATTACCAACGTCACCAACATCTACAACTCGCCTCCGCCGGGTGGCGGCGACAGTCACGTAAGCTTCAACGGCGGCCAGGGTGGCGTGCGGGCCCAGCCCACGGCGGCGCAGCGTCAGTACGCGCAGGCGCATCACGTTGGCCCGACCGCGGCGCAGACCCAACAGGAGCGGGCGGCTGCCGGCAACCAGCAGCTGCGTGCTTCGGTGAACCACGGCAAGCCGGAGGTTGCAGCGACCGCACGACCCGGAGAGTTCTCCGGAAAAGACGTGGTTGCCGCAGTTGCCGCAGGCGGCGCGGTGCACGCAACGGCGCACGCGGCGGCGGCGCACGCCGCAGCGCGGCCGGCTGCGCGCCAGCAGCAGGAGCACCAGCAGCAGGAGCAGCAGCGGGTCGCGCAGGAGCGCAGCGCGCAGGCCGACCGACAGCATGCCGAGGAGCAGCGCAACGCCCAGGCCCAGGCCGAGCGGCAGCACGCCGAGCAGCAGTCCTCTCGCATCCGCGAGGCGCAGGCAGCACCTGGCGAGCGGCCGCAGGCGCCGCAGCATGGCCAGGCGCCGCAGCACGGCAAGGCGGAGCAAGCGCCGCCAGCGCCCAAACGCCCGGAGAGTCATCCCCAGGGCTGAGTCTCGCGAGGGTGGGTACAGCCGCCGCGGGGCGTAACCCCGCGGCGGCCCCCGGGGGCGAACCGCCGCCGTCATGGAATGGCTTCGAGTGACCGCAACCACAACTGCACCGCCGCGTCGATGCGCCGGCGGTCGTGCGTTGCGCAGTAATCCAGCATGAAGCCGCGGAACCCCGCGAGCACCACCGTGGCATAGGACCGCGCGGCCGCGGGCGCGGCGCCCGCAGCAATGCGCGGTGCGGCGAGGAACTCGAGCCAGTCCTCGATCGCATCGTGCAGGAAGCCGGCAAAGCGCTTCGGCTCCTGCAGCCCCATCGAATATGCCTGGAAGAACAGCCGCAACAGCGGCTCGGTTTGCGGTGCGGCGAGCTGCCGCCACACCGCGCGGCACACCTCGATCGGATCCTGGGCGCCCGCCTGCTTCATGCGTGCGAAGGCGGCGCGCTGGCGCTCGCGCAGCCGCTTGAGTGAGCGTGCCACCAGCTGTTCCTTCGAGCCGAAGTAGTAGAGGAGCACCCGCGGGCTCGAGCCGACCGCCTTCGCCAGTGGCCGCAGCGAGACGTCCGCGACACCGTGAGTCGTCAGGTACTCGACGATGGAGTCCAGCAGGACCTCGGGGCGCTTGGGATTCGCGGTGCGGGCCATCGGCGTGCGCCCATGATACTTGAAACGGTCGGTTCAAGTATTGTAGGCTCAGCCCACGCACCTGGAGAGGCCTCGCGGAAATCCCATGAGACGTGTCGCGCTCATCGTCGTCGAGGTGCTGCTCGCCGTCGCGGCGCTGGTGGCCGGCCTCATCGCCTTCGGCACGCGCCCGGCCCCGCCGCTGAGCCCCGCGGCCGTCGCGGCTTTCAAGGGCGTCGACTTCACGACACTTCCGCCGATGGAGCACTACAACGCGCGCGATGGCGCGCAGCTCGGCTACCGCCGCTACGGCCTGCCCGCCGGCGCGGTCGCCACACGCGTGATCGTCCTCCTCCACGGCGCCAGCGACAGCGGCCCGACGATGCATCCGCTGGCCGAATCGCTGCGCGCAGCGGGCCTGGTGGTCTACGTGCCGGAGCTGCGGGGCCACGGCGACAGCGAGCCGTCGGGCGACATCCGCTACGTCGGGCAGCTCGAGGACGACCTGGTTGACTTCGCGGCAATGCTGCGCCGGCGCGAGGGCAGTGAGCCGTTGCGCCTCGCAGGCTTCTCCGCGGGCGGTGGGCTGGCGCTGCGCTTTGCCGGCGGTCCGTACGCGCAGCTCTTTTCGGGCTACCTGCTGCTATCGCCCGGGCTCGCCTACCAAGGGCCCATGGTGCGCCCGGCGGGCGAGGCCGCCTCCAGCGTGCGCAATTTCGCCGTTCCATACATGCCGCGGCTCATCGGCCTGTCGCTCGCCGACGCCGTCGGCGTCCATGCCTTCGACGGCCTGCCGGTCGTCGCCTTCGCAGTCCCCGCGCACTCGAAAACCTTCACGCGCACCTACTCGCTGCGTATGGCGAGCGGCCTCACGCCCGCGGACTACCGCCAGGCCATCGCCGCCGTCAAGGTGCCGACCACCGTGATCATCGGCGACGCCGACGAATTCAGCATCGCCTCCGAGGTCGCGCGCGCTTTTCACGCGAGCCACCCGGAAATCCCTGTGATCATCCTCCCGGGCGCACGGCATCTGGACCTCGTCACTCAGCCCGCGGCGCTCGTCGCGATCCGTCAGTGGGCGATGCAGTAGGGGACCCAAGCGGCGTTCGGCCTCTGTCGGACCTGAGCGCCCGCCGCGCACTTGACGCGGGTTGCGGCGGCCCGCCGTGTTAAACTTCCGCCTTTATTTGCAGCCCTTTGCGGCTCCATTAAATGGCCGAAATCGCCCGCGAAATTCTGCCGGTCACCCTCGAAGGGGAGATGCGGCAATCCTATCTCGACTATGCGATGAGCGTGATCGTCGGGCGTGCGCTGCCCGACGTGCGCGACGGACTCAAGCCCGTGCACCGGCGCGTGCTGCACGCGATGCGCGAGCTCGGCAACGACTGGAACAAGGCCTATAAGAAGTCCGCGCGCGTGGTCGGCGACGTGATCGGCAAGTACCACCCGCACGGCGAGAGCGCGGTCTACGACACCATCGTGCGCATGGCGCAGCCGTTCTCCATGCGCTATCTGCTGGTCGACGGCCAGGGCAACTTCGGCTCGGTGGACGGCGATCCGCCGGCCGCCATGCGCTACACCGAGGTGCGCATGACGCGCATCACGCACGAGCTGCTCGCCGACATCGACAAGGACACGGTCGATTTCACCCCCAATTACGACGAGACCGAGAGCGAGCCGTCGGTGCTGCCGACGCGCGTTCCGAACCTGCTGGTGAACGGCCAGACCGGCATCGCGGTCGGCATGGCCACTAATATTCCGCCGCACAACCTCACCGAGACCATCGACGCCTGCGTGGCGCTGCTCGACGATCCGGCGCTGCCGCTCGCGGCCCTCATGCAGCACATGCCCGGGCCGGACTTCCCGACCGGCGGCATCATCAACGGCGCGCAGGAGATCGCCACCGCCTATCGCACCGGCCGCGGGCGCCTCTCGGTGCGCGCGCGTGTGGTCATCGAGGACGTCGGCCGCGGCGACCGCCAGGCGATCGTGGTGACCGAGCTCCCCTTCCAGGTCAACAAGGCGCGCCTCATCGAGCGCATCGCCGAGCTGGTGCGCGAGAAGCTCATCGACGGCATCGCCGGCGACGGCCTGCGCGATGAGTCCGACAAGGACGGCATGCGCCTCGTCATCGAGCTCAAGCGCGGCGAGGTGACCGAGATCGTCCTCAACAACCTCTACGCCCAGACGCCGATGGAGTCGGTGTTCGGCATCAACATGGTGGCGCTGCAGGACGGGCAGCCGAAGCTGATGTCGCTGAAGGAGATGCTCGAGGCCTTCATCCGCCATCGGCGCGAGGTGGTCACCCGCCGTACCATCTACGATCTCGCCAAGGCGCGCGAGCGCGCCCACATCCTCGAGGGGCTCGCGGTCGCGCTCGCCAACATCGACGCGGTGATCGCCCTCATCAAGGGCGCGAGCTCCCCGCCCGAGGCGCGCGCGCAGCTGGTGGCGCGCGCCTGGCCGCCGGGGCTGGTGACGGAGCTGCTGGAGCGCGCCGGGGCGATCTCCACCCGGCCGCGGGGACTGGCTGCGGAATTCGGCCTGAACGGCGGCGGCTACCGCCTGTCGGAGGCGCAGGCGCAGGCGATTCTCGACATGCGCCTGCAGCGCCTCACCGGGCTCGAGCGCGACAAGATCATCGCCGAGTACCGCGAGCTGCTCGACAACATCCGCAACCTGAGCGACGTGCTGGCGCGCCCCGAGCGGTTGACGCAGGTGGTGCGCGGCGAGCTGCTCGAGATCCGCGCCGCCTACGGCGATGCGCGCCGTACCGAGATCAACCGCGATCATCTCAACCTCACCACCGAGGACCTGATCGAGCCGCAGGACGTGGTGGTGACGCTGTCGCACGCCGGCTACGCCAAGAGCCAGCCGCTCACCGAGTACCAGACGCAGCGCCGCGGCGGGCGCGGCAAGACCGCAACCGCGGTCAAGGACGAGGACTTCGTCGAGAAGCTGTTCGTCGCCCACACGCACGACACGGTGCTGTGCTTCTCCAACCGCGGCAAGGTGTACTGGCTCAAGGTCTACGAGCTGCCGCAGGCCGGGCGCGGCGCGCGCGGCAAGCCGATGGTGAACCTGCTGCCGCTGGAGGAGGGCGAGAAGATCAACGCGCTGCTGCCGGTGAAGCACTACGACGAGCAGCATTTCGTCTTCATGGCGACGCGCGCCGGCACGGTGAAGAAGACGCCGCTGGCGTCCTTCTCCCGGCCGCGCTCCACCGGCATCATCGGCGTCGACCTGCACGACAACGACCAGCTGGTGGGCGTGGCGCTCACCGACGGCGACCGCGAGATCATGCTGGTATCGAGCGGCGGCAAGGCGATCCGCTTCCACGAGCACGAGGTACGCCACATGGGGCGCGAGGCGGCCGGCGTGCGCGGCATCCGCCTCAGCTCCGGACAGGAGCTGATCGCGCTCATCGTGATCGGCGAAGGTCCGGTGCTGACCGCCTCCGCCGCCGGCTACGGCAAGCTGACACCGCTCGCGGAGTTTCCCCCACACGGTCGCGGCGGCCAGGGCGTGATCGCGCTGCAGACCTCGGATCGCAACGGCGACACCGTGGCAGCGCTGCAGGTCGTGCCGGGCCAGGAAATCATGCTGATCAGCTCGAGCGGCACGCTGGTGCGCACCACGGTGGACGAGATCTCGGTGCAAGGGCGCAACACGCAGGGCGTGCGCCTGATCCGTCTCGGCGAAGGCGAGCGCCTGGTCGGCATCGAGCGCGTCGAGAGCCTGGACGGGGGCGAGGAGGACGGCGCGGCCGGCCCGGACGCGGATGCGGGTGCCATCGAGCCCGTGGCCGAAACCTGACTGCTCGCTCGCCAACTGCTCGTGCGCGTATTCAACTTCGCTGCGGGGCCCGCCACCCTGCCCCTGGAGGTCCTCGAGCAGGTCCGGGCCGAGCTGTCCGACTGGCAGTCCTCAGGCATGTCGGTGCTGGAAGTGAGCCACCGCGGCAAGCCCTTCATGGCGGTGGCCGAGGAGGCAGAGCGGCTGCTGCGCGAGCTGCTCGCGGTGCCGGCCGCTTACCGGGTGCTGTTCCTGCAGGGCGGCGCCACCGGGCAGTTCGCCGCAGTGCCGCTCAACCTCGCGCGCGCCGACTCGAGCGTCGACTACGTGAATACCGGCCTGTGGTCGCAGCGCGCGATCGAGGAGGCGCGGCGCCTGGTCGCGACGGTGCGCGTGGCCGCGGACGAGGCGGCATCGGGCTACACGACGGTGCCCGAGCGGCAGGCGCTGCGCCCGAGCCCGCAGGCCGCCTACCTGCACTACACGCCCAACGAGACCATCGGCGGCGTGGAGTTTCCGTACGTGCCCGACACCGGCGACGTGCCGCTCATCGCCGACATGTCCTCCACGCTGCTGTCGCGCCCGATAGAGGTGGCGAAGTTCGGCCTGATCTACGCCGGCGCGCAGAAGAACATCGGGCCGGCGGGGCTGGTCGTCGTCATCGTGCGCGAGGACCTGATCGGCCGGGCGCGTCCCGGCGTGCCGTCGGTGTGGGACTACCGCGCGATGGCGCAGGAGCACTCCATGCGCAACACGCCGCCGACCTTCGCCTGGTACGTCGCGGGACTGGTGTTCCGCTGGATTCGCGCCCAGGGCGGCCTTGGCGCGATGGCCGAGCGCAATCGCGCCAAGGCGCAGCTCCTCTACCGCACGATCGACGACTCGGGGTTCTACGTGAACCGGGTCGCTCCCGCATGCCGCTCGTGGATGAACGTGCCGTTCTCGCTGCCGCGGCCGGAGCTGGAGGCAGCGTTTCTCGCCGAGGCGCACGCGGCCGGGCTCACCAACCTCGCCGGCCACCGCGCGGTGGGCGGCATGCGCGCGAGCCTCTACAACGCCATGCCGCCCGAAGGCGTCGCAGCGCTGGCAGGCTTCATGCGCGACTTCCAGCGCCGCCACGGCTGACGGCGGCCCACCTCCCATGAGGCGCAAACCCAACACCGGGAAAGCCGCCGCGCCGCGGCGGCGCACGCCGGCCGCCCCGCGCCCCGCACTCGAGCAAGTGCGCTCGCGCATCGACCGGGTGGACGAGCAGATCCACGCACTGATCAGCGAGCGCGCGCGGCTCGCGCAGCAGGTCGGGATCTCGAAGGGCCCGGCCGGACGCACGGTCGACTTCTACCGCCCGGAGCGCGAGGCGCAGGTGCTGCGCCGGGCGCTGGCGCGCAACGCCGGACCGCTGCGCAACGAGGAGGTGCTGCGGCTGTTCCGCGAGATCATGTCGGCGTGTCTCGCGCAGCAGGAACCGCTCAAGGTCGCGTTCCTCGGCCCCGAGGGCACCTTCACCCAGACCGCGGTGCTCACCCACTTCGGGCATTCGGTGCGCGGCCTGCCGCTCGGCTCCATCGACGAGGTGTTCCACGAAGTCGAGGCGGCGAGCGCGGACTTCGGCGTGGTGCCGATCGAGAATTCCACCGAAGGCACGGTCAACCACACTCTCGACCGTTTCCTCAGCTCGCCGCTCAAGATCTGCGGCGAGGTGGAGCTGCGTGTTCGCCATCACCTGATGGGCACGATGTCGTCGCTGTCGCGCATCGTGCGGGTGTGCTCGCATCCGCAGTCGCTCGCCCAGTGCCGCGCCTGGCTCGAGGAGCATCTGCAGGGCGTCGAGCAGGTGCCGGCGTCGAGCAACGCGGAAGGGGCGCGGCGCGCCCGCGACGAGCGCGGCAGCGCTGCCATCGCCGGCGAGACCGCCGCCGAGGTCTACGGCCTCAAGGTGCTGGCGGCCGGCATCGAGGACCAGGCGGACAACACCACGCGTTTCCTGGTGCTCGGCCGCAAGCTCTTCAGCCCGAGCGGCCAGGATCGGACAACGCTGCTGATGTCGGTGGGGCATACCGATGCGCCCGGGGCACTCTACCGGCTGCTCGCGCCGCTGGCGCGCCACCGCGTGAGCCTGACGCGCATCGAGTCGCGGCCGTCGCGACGGCGCAAGTGGGACTACGTGTTCTTCATCGATCTCGAGGGCCACGCGCACGAGCCGCATGTCGCGCGGGCGCTCGCGGCGCTGAAGAAGCGCGCATCGCTGTTCCGCGTGCTGGGCTCCTATCCGCGGGCGGTGCTGTGAACGGCTACCGGGTGGCCGCCGGCGGTCGCGTCGGCGGCACGCTCACCGTTCCGGGCGACAAGTCGATCTCACATCGCGCGCTGATGCTGGGCGCGCTGGCGCGCGGCGTCACCCGCATCACCGGCTTCCTGGCGGGCGCCGACTGCCTCGCCACGGCGGGCGCGCTCGCCGCCCTCGGCGCGCGCATCGAGCGCCCGCAGGAGACGACCGTGCTGGTTCACGGCGCGGGCGCCGGCGGACTCACCGCGCCCGGCGCGCCGCTCGACCTCGGCAACTCCGGCACGGCCATGCGGTTGATGATGGGGCTGCTCGCTCCACAGCCCTTCAATTCCACGCTGGTCGGCGACGCCTCGCTCATGCGCCGGCCGATGCAGCGTGTGGCGGAGCCGCTCGCCATGATGGGCGCCCAGATCCGCACCCACGAGGGCCGCCCGCCGGTGGAGATCCAGGGCACGCCGCAGCTGCGCGCGATCCACTACAGCCTGCCGGTGGCGAGCGCCCAGGTGAAATCCGCGGTGCTGCTCGCCGGGCTCACCGCGGCGGGCGAGACTCGCATCACCGAAAGCGCGCCGTCGCGCGATCACACCGAGCGCATGCTGGCCACCTTCGGCGTGCGGCTCAATCACACCGGCCGCACGCTCGCGATGGCGGGCGGCCAGCCGCTGACCGCGACCGCAGTCGACGTGCCGGCGGATTTCTCCTCGGCGGCGTTTTTCCTGGTCGCCGGATGCCTCGCCGCCCCTGCCGGGCTCATGCTCACCAACATCGGCGTCAATCCGACGCGCGTAGGGCTGCTCGACCTGCTGCGGCGCATGGGCGCGGACATCCGCGTACACCCGCGCCCGCGGCTGGCCGGCGCCGAGCCGGTCGCCGACATCGAGGTTCGCCAGAGCTCCCTCACCGGCATCACGGTCTCTGAGGCGGAGGTGCCGCTCGCGATCGACGAGTTCCCGGTGTTCTTCATCGCCGCGGCCTGCGCTCGCGGCGAGACGCTGGTGCGCGGCGCGCTCGAGCTGCGCGTGAAGGAGAGCGACCGGCTGGCGGTCATGGCCGCGGGGCTCGGCATTCTCGGGGTCGAGCACCGCCTGCTCCCCGACGGCCTGTGGATCCGCGGCGCGGAGGCGCTCGCCGGCGGGCGCATCGCCAGCGGCGGCGACCACCGCATCGCCATGGCATTCGCCGTGGCGGCGCTGCGCGCCCGCGCCCCGATCGAGATCGAGGACGTGGCCAACGTCGCCACCTCGTTCCCGGGCTTCGAGCGCACGGCGAGCACGGCCGGCTTGGGTCTGGAGCCGCTGTGACGCACACTGACTGAAGGATGCCTCCCGACTGTCCCATCGTGACCATCGACGGCCCGAGCGGCTCGGGCAAGGGGACCATCAGCCGCGCGATCGCACGCCACTCGGGCTGGCACCTGCTCGACAGCGGTGCGCTGTACCGCCTGGTAGCGCTCGCCGGCCTCGACGCCGGGCTCGCGCCCGATGACGTGGCGCGCCATGCCCTGCTCGCCCGCGACATGGCGGCGAGCTTCGCGGTGGCGCGCGATGGCAGCGAGCGGGTGCACCTCGGCGGGCGGGATGTCACCGACGACATCCGCTCCGAGGAGGCGGGGCAGGGGGCCTCGCGCGTGGCGGCCTGGCCGGCGGTGCGCGCGGCGCTCCTCGAGCGCCAGCGGGCCTTCGCCAGGCCCCCGGGACTGGTCGCCGACGGGCGGGATATGGGCACGGTCGTCTTCCCGGAGGCGGACCTGAAGATCTTCCTGACCGCCACGCCCGAGGAGCGGGCTCTGCGACGTTATAAGCAGTTGAAAGACAAGGGTTCTGGTGTTAGCCTTCCCGCCCTTTCGCGCGAGATAGCGGAGCGGGACCTGAGGGACCAGACCCGTGTAGTCTCCCCCCTGAAGCCCGCGTCCGATGCCTGCGTGATCGACTCGAGCCGACTGTCGGTCGAGGCGGTGGTGGGTCGGGTGCTGGAACTGGGGGCCGCCCGCCGCCTGTGGTCATGAAGGCCGCTCGCTACGCCAAGCGCACGGAAGGTGATGGATTGAATTGATAGGAGGCTGGCACGCGCCGGAATGCCTGTGCCCGTCAGTTGTTACCCCGGGTTGCAAGGGAACCGAAGACCCGGTTTTTGACGCGCGCCGCGCACGGCGCATTGTGAAGGTATGACAGAAAGTTTTGCCCAGCTCTTCGAGCAGAGTCTTGCCAATCAGCGCATCCGCCCGGGAATGATCCTCACCGGGCTGGTGGTAGATGTCACCAGCGACGTGGTCATCGTCAACGTCGGACTCAAATCCGAGGCCGTCATTCCGCTCGAGCAGTTCAAGAACGAGCGCGGTGAGATCGAGGTCAAGCCCGGCGAACAGGTTGAGGTGGCGCTCGACTCCGTCGAGGACGGTACCGGCGAGACCCGGCTGTCGCGCGAGAAGGCCAAGCGCGCCCGCACCTGGACCCGCCTCGAGGAGGCGTTCAACAAGTCCGAGATCGTGACCGGCGTCATCACCGGGCGCGTCAAGGGCGGTTTCACCGTCGAGATCGAGAACGTGCGCGCCTTCTTGCCCGGCTCGCTGGTGGATGTGCGCCCGGTGCGCGACACCTCTTACCTCGAAGGCAAGCCGCTCGAGTTCAAAGTCATCAAGCTCGACCAGAAGCGCAATAACGTCGTGGTGTCGCGCCGCGCCGTGGTCGAGCAGGAATTCTCCGCCGAGCGCTCCGCGCTGATGGACAACCTGCAGGAGGGCGCGGTGGTGCGCGGTACGGTGAAGAATCTCACCGATTACGGCGCGTTCGTCGATCTCGGCGGCATCGACGGCCTGCTGCACATCACCGACATGGCGTGGAAGCGCGTCAAGCACCCGTCCGAGATCGTCAAGGTGGGCGATGAGCTGGAGGTGCGCATTCTCAAGTTCGACCGCGAGCGCTCGCGCGTCAGCCTGGGGCTCAAGCAGCTCGGCGCCGACCCGTGGGAGAACATCGCGCGGCGTTATCCGCCCGGCACCCGCGTGTTCGGCAAGGTCACCAACATCGCTGACTACGGCGCGTTCGTCGAGATCGAGGACGGCGTCGAGGGCCTGGTGCACGTGTCGGAGATGGACTGGACCAACAAGAACGTCAACCCCGCCAAGGTGGTGCACACCGGGCAGGAGGTCGAGGTCATGGTGCTCGACGTCGACGAGGAGCGGCGCCGCATCTCCCTCGGCTTGAAGCAGTGCCAGGCCAACCCGTGGAAGGAGTTCGCCGAGAACTACAACCGCGGCGACAAGGTCGCCGGGCAGATCAAGTCGATCACCGACTTCGGAATCTTCATAGGTTTGCCGGGCAACATCGACGGCCTGGTGCACCTGTCGGACATCTCCTGGGACCAGCCGGGCGAAGAGGCGGTGCGCAACTACCAGAAGGCCCAGCAGCTGGAAGCCATGGTGCTGTCGATCGACCCGGAGCGCGAGCGCATATCGCTCGGCATCAAGCAGCTCGCCAAGGACCCGTTCTCGGCCTACATCGCCGACAACCCCAAGGGCACGATCGTCAAGGGCGTGGTGAAGGAAGTGGACGCGCGCGGCGCGGTCATCGATCTCGGCAACGGCATCGATGGACAGCTGCGCGCTTCCGAGCTCGGCCGCGACCGCGTCGAGGACGCGCGAGCGGTGCTCAAGGTGGGCGAGCCGATCGAGGCGAAGTTCACCGGCGTCGACCGCAAGTCGCGCACCATCTCGCTGTCCATCAAGGCCAAGGAGGCGCACGACGAGGCCGAGGCGGTACAGAGCTACCGTTCCGAAGCCGCACCCTCCGGCACGAGCCTCGGAGAGCTGCTCAAAGAACAGATCGGCTCGGGAGAACGCGGGGGCGGCGACGGCTAGAGCGCAATGACGAAGTCGGAACTGATCGAGATCATCACCGCGAAGCAGAAGCACCTGCCGGCGAAGGACGTCGAACTGGCGCTGAAGCAGATCCTCGAGATCATGAGCGATGCGCTCTCGCAGGGCGAGCGCATCGAGATCCGCGGCTTCGGTAGTTTCTCGCTGCACTTCCGTCCGCCGCGCCAGGGACGCAATCCCAAGACCGGCGAGGCGGTCGCGCTCTCCGGTAAGCACGTGCCGCACTTCAAGCCCGGCAAGGACCTGCGCGAGCGGGTCAACGACGGCGCCGACCGCCCGATCCGAGACTGAGTGTTTGACCTGCCTCCACTGCTGCTGGCGCTGGCGTTCATCCTGGTATTTGGCGCCGCCTGGTTCCTCCGCGGCCGCAACGGCGCGGCACGTACCGTGCGCCTGCCGCGCGACTACTACATCGGCCTCGACCACCTGATCAACGATCGCTTCGATCATGCGGCGGAGATCTTCGCACGCATGGCCGAGGCGGACGGCGACGCCGCCGAAATCCAGTTCGCGCTCGGGAGTCTGTTCCGCCGCCGCGGCGAGGTCGACCGCGCCATCGCCATTCATTCGCGGCTGCGCGAGTACGGCGGCTCGAGCCTCAAGGACAAGGCGGCCTTCGCGCTGGCGCTCGATTATCTGAGCGCCGGTCTCATGGACCGCGCCGAGCAGCTGCTCGAGGAGCTCGCCGCCTCGCGCCAGTACCGCGCCGCCGCGCTCGATCACCTCGAGCGCACCTACGAATCCCAGGGCGACTGGGCCAAGGCCCTCAAGGTGTTCCACGAGCTGCCGCAGCCGCTGCAGTCCGAGCGCCGCCGCGTCGCCGCCCATTACCTGTGCGAGCTGGCGGAGCAGGCGCTGGTGCAGGGCGACAGCGAGCGCGCCCGGACGCTGCTGCGTCAGGCGCGCACCCACCAGGCGGAGCTGCCGCGCGCGGACATCCTCACGGCGCGCATCGCCGAGGCCGCCGGTGATCATGCGGAGGCGCTGGCGCTGTATCTGCAGGCACTGGAGATGTCACCAGGGCTGGCGCTCGAGATCATTCCGCCGGTGCTGCGCATCTCGGCCGCCGCGGGCGGTGCGGACGTGCTGCCCGAGCTCGGCCGGCGGCTGCGGGGCAGCGGCCGCCTCACCCCGCGCCAGCTCGCGTGGCTGCTCGCGACCGCGGTGCCGGCTCTCGAGGTGGCGCGCCTGCCGGGCATCAGCGCCGAGCTCGGCGCCAGCGTCCATTCGCTCGCCGAAGCCACCTCGCTCAGTGCGCTGCTGACCCGCATCGGCGAAGCCGGTGGGCGCTACCAGTGCGAGGACTGCGGCCTGAACAGCGTCGGCTGGTACTGGCACTGTCCGAAGTGCCGCGCCTGGGACACTCTGAGGCCGGCGGTCTTCAAGTGGGCCGAGCGCACCGATCAAAGCAGGCATCCGGCCTGAGGACGCGCGAGCCTTTACAAGGAGAGTACTCGATGAGGGCGACGCCCAGATCCAGCATCCGCACCGCCGTGTTCCCCGTGGCCGGGCGCGGCACGCGCTTCCTGCCCGCGACCAAGGCGAGCCCCAAAGAAATGCTGCCGGTGGTCGACAAGCCGCTGATCCAGTACGCGGTCGAGGAGGCGCTGGAGGCGGGTGCGCGGCGCCTGGTCTTCATCACCGGCGCATCCAAGCGCGCGATAGAAGACCACTTCGATTCCGACCAGGAGCTGGAGGCGATGCTCAACGCGCAGGGCAAGAGCGACCTGGTGCAGCAGCTGCGCAGCGTCCTGCCCGCGTACGCCTCGTGCATCTACATTCGCCAGCCCGCGCCTCTCGGGCTGGGGCACGCGGTGCTGTGCGCGCAGCCGGCGGTTGGCGCCGAGCCCTTCTTCGTGCACCTCGCGGACGACCTCATCAAGAGCGAGATCTCCTGTCTCGCGCAGATGGCCGGCGTCTACGAAGCCAAGCGCGCCAGCGTGCTCGGCGTGGAGGTGGTGCGGCGCGCCGATACCGAGAAGTACGGCATCGTGGCGGTCGAGGCCGACAAGGCGGTGACCAGCCGGGTCCGCAGCATTATCGAGAAGCCCAAGCCCGCGGTCGCGCCCTCGAACCTCGCGGTCGTCGGCCGCTACGTGCTGGCGCCGGCGATCTTCGAGCACCTCGAGCGCGTCGGGCGCGGCGCGGGCGGGGAGATCCAGCTCACCGACGGCATCGCCTCGCTGATGCGCGAGGAGGCGGTGTACGCCTATCGCTTCTCGGGCAAGCGCTACGACTGTGGCAGCAAGCTCGGCTACCTGCAGGCGACCGTGGAATACGCGCTTGGCCACCCGCAGCTCGGCCGCAGCTTTCGCAAGTACCTGCACGGCCTGAAGCTCGATGCCATCGCCACCGCCACCGCTAGTGCCGCAGCCGGCAACGGCGAACCTGGCGCTAAGCGTAAGCCGCGGCGCAAGCGCGCGCGCGCCCGCTGATTCTCAAATCGGCCATTGCACATGCGGCCCGAGTAGTCGCAAAGTGCTGCTCGTCGATCCAAGGTTTGCATAAGGAGGAGCTGATGATTACACGTCGAACCAATGAGACTCGGGGGGTCACGGAATCTGGCAGCCGCAGTGAGGCGCCGCGGCGCGAGCGCACCGCGACCGCGCAGCCCAAGGCGACCACGCAGGCGCGCCGGCTGCAGGTCACCGCGGAGGCACGCCGCGCCATGATCGCCGAGGCCGCGTACCTGCGTGCCGAGCGGCGCGGCTTCGCGCCCGGCTACGAGACCGAAGACTGGCTGGCCGCGGAAATTGAGACCGACGCGCTGCTGCGCAGCGCTCACGGCGGCGCGGCACAGTAGCCCTTCGCGCCGCGGTCCGATCAGTGCGGCGCGGCGCCCGCGGCTGTGGGCGTCGGGGTGGCGGTGACAGCGGCCGGGGGTGCGCCCGGCGGCCGCGGCGCCGGGGGCCGCAATCCGTTCGAGTACACCACGCGCCCGTCTGGGCAGATGAACACCGCGTCGTACTCCGGCATGCGATTGATGATCTCCAGCGCGCGCTCCGGGCCGAGCACGAACGCGGTCTTCGACATGCCGTCGGTCTGCGTCGCGGTCGGGCCGATGATGGTGGCGCTGCGCACCTTGCTGGCAGAGTGACCGGTGTGCGGGTCGATGATGTGGTGATAGCGAACGCCGTTCTCGTCGAAGTAGCGCTCGTAGTCCCCTGAGGTCGAGATCGCAGCATCCGAGAGTGGGATGCGTGTCACCACCTTGGTCGGATCGTCCGGGTGGCGGATCGCGACCAGCCAGGGACGGCCCAGGCGGTCGCCGAGGATGCGGCTGTCGCCGCCGGCGGTGACGAGCGCGTGCCCTATGCCGAGCTTGTGCAGAATGCCGATGCCGTGGTCGACGGCGTAGCCCTTGCCGATTCCGCCGAGGTCGATGCGCATGCCCGGCCGTGCGTAATGGATCGCATGCGTGGCGTCGTCGAACTGCAGGTAGCGCCAGTTGACTGCGGGCAGAGCGGCCTTGATCTGACCCTCGGTCGGTCGGATGTGCAGCGGATAGTTATAGAGATAGCCGACGCTGGCGTAGGTGATGTCGAAGGCGCCCTCGGTGATCTGCGAGTAGTGGGTCGAGAGCTTGATGAGATCGTAGAGCTCCGGGTCCACCTGTACCCACTCCTGGGCGGCGTGCTGGTTGATTTGCGACAGCTGGCTGTCGGGCTTGTAGTGACTCATGAGCTCGTCGATGCGGCGCATGTCGGCCATGACCGCCTCGATCGCGGCGTTGCCGGCGGCCGGGTCTTCGGACCACAGCTGCACGTACACCCGCGTGCCCATGATCGCCTCGGTGCGATCCATCCAGGCGGCGCGCGCCGTCTGCGGGAGCGCGCCGCCGAGCAGGGCAAGTCCGAGGAGCAAGGAGATCCGGTGATGCATCGCGTGGGTTTCCCGTTGGCCGGCGCCGTACCCCTGCGGGGGATTCCGGTATTCTCACTGAGATGACAACGCGGCGCGAATGGCTGCTGGCGGCCGCGGGCGGCTGGCTCGCGGGCCTGACGGGCCGCGGTGGGCTGGCGCGCGCCGCCGCATCCGGCACGGACGTCGATCCGCTCGCCACGCTCCCCGGCAAGCGGCCTCTCATCCGCCACGCGTTCCGGCCGCCGAACTACGAGACGCCACTCGCCGACCTGGTGCCGGCGTTCACCCGCAACGACGCCTTCTTCGTGCGCTATCACCTCGCGGTCATCCCGGTCGTGGACCCGCGCACGTGGCGGCTGCAGGTCGGCGGCCCCGGTGCGCGGCAGCCGTTGGTGCTGTCGCTGCCCGAGCTCAAGCGCGGCTACCCGCGCGTGAGCCTCGCGGCCGTGAACCAGTGCTCGGGCAACCGCCGCGGTCTGTTCACGCCGCGGGTTCCGGGCGTGCAGTGGGGCAACGGCGCCATGGGCAACGCCGAGTGGCGCGGGGTGCGACTGCGCGACGTGCTCGCGAAGGCGGGCGTCGGCGCCGATGCGGTTGAGGTAGCGTTCAACGGCGCGGACGCACCAGTGCTGCCGGCGACCCCGGACTTCCTCAAGAGCATTCCCATCGAGCGCGCACTCGATGAGAACACGCTGATCGCCTTCGAGATGAACGGCGCGCCGCTGCCGCACTGGAACGGCGCGCCCGCGCGCCTCGTCGTGCCGGGCTGGACCGGCACCTACTGGGTGAAGCATCTCACCGAGATCCGCATCGAGACCCAGCCCTTCCAGGGCTTCTGGATGAAGTCCGCCTACCGTATTCCGACCGGCGTCTTCCCCGGCGCGCGCTTCCTGACGCAGGAAACGCCCGAGAACACGCCGATCACCGAGATGCTGGTGAACTCGCTCATTACCAGTCACGTGCCGGGGGCGCGCCTGGCGCGCGGCGCGCCCGCCGCGCTCGCGGGCAAAGCGTGGGACGGCGGCTCGGGAATAGCGGCCGTCGAGATCTCCACCGACGGCCGCCGCACGTGGCGCGAAGCGACTCTGGGGCGCGATCTCGGGCGGTTCGCCTGGCGCGAGTTCCGTCTGCCCGTCGACACCTCGAGCGCCGGCACGCGGGAGTTCGCGGTGCGCGCCCGCGGTGGCAACGGCGCGCAGCAGCCCGACGCACTCATCCCGAACCCCGGCGGCTATCACGACAACATCGTGCAGACCCTCACCCTGGAGGTGCTGTGAGGCGCGCGCTGGCGCTCGCTGCGGCCGGCGGCGCCCTCGTGGCCGGCGCCGCGCTCGCGGTGGGGCAAGGCGCCGCCGGGCAGGGCGGCGAGGAATCGATCGTGCTCAAGGCGGCACCGGGGTACGACATCACCGCAGCGCGCTGCGCCATCTGCCACAGCCTCGACTACATCCCGGCCAATGCGCCGGCCATGAATCGCGCCGGCTGGGACAAGACCATCCAGAAGATGCGCAAGGCCTACGGTGCGCCGATCACCGACGAGGAAGCGCAGCAGATCCTCGAGTACCTCGCGGGCAGCTATTCCGGCAAGTCGTAGCGCCCGCAAATGGGGCGGCGGCGAGTTAAGATGCCGCCTGAAGCGAGGCGCGGCAGATGGCGGCACACGAACCGGCATTCAGGATCAACGGCATCGATCACGTCGTGCTGCGGGTGCGCGACCTGCAGCGCTCGCTCGAGTTCTACCGAGACGTGCTCGGTTGCACCCTCGAGCGCGAGCAGCCGGAGCTCGGACTCACGCAGCTGCGCGCCGGACGCTGCCTCATCGATCTGGTCACGGCCGATGGTCCGCTCGGCAGCCGCCGCGGCGCTCTCGAGGGTGCGGGCCCAAACCTCGAGCACTTCTGCCTGAGCATCACGCCCTTCGAGGAGTCGGCGCTGTCGGCCGGTCTCACGGCACTCGGCGTGAGCGTGCACGAGCCCGGCTCTCGCTATGGCGCGCAAGGCGAGGGACGCTCGTTCTACATCGAGGATCCCGACGGCAACCGCCTCGAGCTGACGGGCGGGCCGAGCGGGCACTGAAGCCGCCGGGGGGAGGCTGCTGACACCATGAGTCTGGCGGGCAAGACCCTCTTCATTACGGGTGCGAGCCGCGGCATCGGGCTGGCGATCGCGCTGCGCGCCGCGCGTGACGGCGCCAACATCGCGGTGGCGGCCAAGACCGCCGCGCCGCACCCGAAGCTTCCCGGAACCATCCACACCGCCGCCGCGGACATCGAGCGCGCCGGCGGCCGGGCGCTGCCGCTCGCCGTGGACGTACGCGACGAGGCGGCGGTGGCGGCGGCGGTGCGCCAGTGCGCCGAAACCTTCGGCGGCATCGACATCTGCGTCAACAACGCCTCCGCCATCAACCTGGCGCCTACCGAGCTCATCGAGATGCGCCGCTACGATCTCATTCAGCAGATCAACACCCGCGGCACCTTCGTCACTACGCGCGCCTGCCTGCCGTACCTGAAGCAGGCCGCGAACCCGCACGTGCTGACGCTGTCGCCGCCGCTCAACCTCGAGCCGCAGTGGTTCGGCGCGCACCTCGCGTACTCGCTGTCGAAGTACGGCATGTCGCTGTGCATGCTGGGTCTGGCCGAGGAATACCGCGCCGCCGGCATCGCCTGCAACGCGCTCTGGCCGCGCACCACGATCGCGACCGCGGCGGTGGAGTTCGCGCTCGGCGGCGCTCCCATGCTGCGCCGCTCTCGCAAGCCCGAGATCGTGGCGGACGCCGCCTACGTGATCCTCAACCGGCCGGCGCGCGAGTGCAGCGGCAACTTCTTCATCGACGACAGCCTGCTATACGAAGCCGGGGAGCGCGACTTCGGCCGCTACAGCGTCGAGCCGGGCACCCCGCTCCTGGCCGATCTGTTCGTTCCGCGCGATGCGCCGGCGCCGCCCGGCGTCGAGGTGCAGTTCATGGACGTGCCGCGATGAGCGCCACGGGCGTCAACCGCCGCATCGTGCTCGCGCGCCGGCCGCGCGGCGAGCCGAGCGCGGAGGATTTCCGCCTCGAGCGCCAGGCGGTTCCCGCGCCCGGTCCGGGTCAGGTGCTGCTGCGCACGCGCTTCCTGTCGCTCGATCCGTACATGCGCGGGCGCATGAGAGACGCGCCTTCCTACGCGCCGCCAGTGGCGATCGATGCGGTCATGACCGGGCAGACGGTCAGCGCGGTGGAGGCTTCCGACAACCCGGACTTCGAGGTGGGTGACCTGGTGCTCGCCAACGCCGGATGGCAGGACTACGGACTCTCGGACGGCTACGACCTGACGCGCATCGATGCCGGCATGACGAGCCCCTCGTATGCGCTCGGAGTGCTCGGCATGCCGGGGCTCACCGCCTATGTCGGCTTGCTCGACCTGGGGCAACCGCAACCCGGCGAGACGGTCGTGGTCGCCGCGGCGACCGGCGCGGTCGGCTCACTCGTCGGCCAGATCGCGAGAGTCAAGGGCTGCCAGGTGGTCGGCATCGCCGGCGGCCGGGACAAGTGCGAGTACGCGGTCCGCGCTTTCGGCTTCGACGACTGCCTCGATCACCGCGAGCCCGATCTCCCCGAGCGTCTGGCGGCCGCCTGTCCCAGAGGCGTCGACGTGTACTTCGAGAGCGTCGGCGGCGCGGTGCTGCAGGCGGTGGTGCCGCTGCTCAACGTCGGGGCGCGCGTGCCGCTGTGCGGGCTCATCGCCTGGTACAACCTCGAGCAGGCGCCTCCGGGCCCCGACCGCACGCCACAGCTACTGTCCGCGGTGCTGCGTCAGCGCCTGAAGATCCAGGGATTCATCATCTTCGATCACTACCAGCGGATGCCGGCGTTCCGCGCGGACATGAGGGCGTGGCTCGCCGACGGGAGCGTGAAGTACCGCGAGGAGGTCATCGACGGGCTCGAGAACGCCCCCGGCGGCTTGATCGGACTGCTGCGCGGGGAGAACTTCGGCAAGCTCGTGGTGCGCGTGTCGGGGCCATAGTGTCGGTCCGGGCGCGCGCCCGAACCGCGCGATGATTGGGGGGAGTCATGCGATCTCGTGCGCTGCGCTTTCTGACGACGCTGCTGCTGGCAGGGCCCGGGGGCGCCCATGCCGGGGACTACTGGTCCTACCAGTACAAGTACCTGGACGTTGTCGCAAGCGGCACAAGCCAGTACGCGGTCAATCTCGCGCACAACGTCGATCGCCTGGACCGTGCGCTCAGGCAGATCCTGCCGCTTCTGGCTCAGAAGCCGGTTGCGACGCATATCTATGTACTTTCGGGCGGCGATCTGCGGCGGCTCGGGTTCGCACAGGACAGCTCTTTTTACTCCAGCACCGGAACCGACGCCACCGTAGTAACCGCTGTTCGGGAGGCTCCCTATCAGTACTGGGGCGCCTATTTCGGGTACGCAGGCGGACTCCTGGAGACTAACGGCGGAGCGCGCTATCCATACTGGTTCTACGTCGGGGTCCCGGAGGTCTTCGCCGATACGGAGTTCCGGGGCGACACGATCAGGACCGGCGGGATCGCGCATGGCTTTGGCACCGAGCTGCTCCACGGCAGCGCGCTCTTTCCGATGAGCACCTTCCTGGCGCTCAAGGGCAAGGACTTTGCGGCGCTCCCGCAGTCGCAGCGCAGCGTGTTCTGGGCCGAGAGCTGGTATGTGGCGCGCGAGTTCCTGGTCGAGGGGAAGTACCGCACCGAGCTGAAGGAATATCTCACCGCGATGGCGGGCGGAGCGTCCGAGGCGGACGCGTTTGCCTCAAGCTTCAAGATGTCCCACGAACAGCTCGACAAGGTCCTCGCACAGGTCATGTACGACCGCGCCCACATCTACATTCTCAACGTGCCGGAAGACCGCAGTGGCGACCGCGACTCCCCGCAGCAGCTCAGCGAGCCCGAGCTGAAGAGCCGGCTCGACGCGCTTGCGGGGCAATTCGCTTCGCACGCCGCGCACTGACGCTGCCGCGTCGATTTCGATGACTATCCCCGCCATGCCTATTGCGGGTCCATAACGGTCCCTATATATTATCGATCAGATAATATTACAGGCCGCTCTTCCGACGCGTGTCATCTTGAACCGCGACGCGACCTTAACCCAGGCTCCCCGCCCCGCGGCGGCGTATGGCCGCCGGTCGCTCGCGCTCGTTCTCATCCTGCTCTTCGGCGGCACCGCGGCCGCGGCCCTCCCGGCCAAGATCGATCTCAATGCCTTCGACGCCATGAAGCAGCGCGCGGCGCTGCCCGACGGCGTGACTCTCGCCTACGTGTCGATGGGCGACCCGAAGGGGAGCCCGGTGGTGCTCATTCACGGCTATACCGACAGCGCGCGCGACTGGGTGCCGCTGGTTCCGTACCTCTCACCGCGGTTCCACCTGATCCTCGTGGACCTGCGTGGCCACGGGCAGTCGAGTAAGCCCGACTGCTGCTATACGCGGCTCGATTTCGCCTACGACATCAAGCTGCTGCTCGACACGCTCGACATCCGGCGCGCCGACATCGTCGGCCACTCGCTCGGCAGCATCGTCGCCCAGACCTTTGCCGAGTCCTGGCCGGAGCGCACCCGACGTGTGGTGCTGATCTCCTCGACCGGTGGGCCGCGTCCCGGGGCGCCGCCCGCGAAGCCCGCCTACGACTACGCGGCGCAGATCCGCAAGCTCAAGGAGCCGATCGATCCCGACTCGCCCTTCATGATCGAATGGTGGTCCTCGCCGACGCCGGTGGACCCGGACTTCCTGCGCCGCCAGCGGCGCGATGCGGCGGCGATTCCGCTGCGCGTGTGGCTCGCGATCCTCGACCAGGGACTGGTGGACTCCGATCTGCGGCGCACGCTGCCGAAGCTCACCGCGTCGACGCTGCTCATCTGGGGACAGAAGGATCCGATCATGAGCGAGGAGGTGCGGCAGACGCTGCGCGAGGCGTTGCCGCGAGCGCAAGTGAAGGTATTTCCGGGCCTCGGCCACAATCCATTCTGGGAAGACCCGGCGCAATGCGCCGCGGTCATCAACACGTTTCTGCGCTGAAGCGATCAATCCAGGGGGTGTCGACATGATGAGAACAACGACGGTTGCCGCGGGTCCGGGTTGCGGCGCGCTGGCCATTGTGCTGCTCGCGGCCGCGTGGGGCGCAGCGCCGCTGCAGGCGCAGCAGCAGCAGGAGCAGCCGCCCGCCGCGGAGAACAGCGGCGAGATCCAGACGGTGATCGTGAGTGCCCGCAAGCGCGAGGAGAGCCTCGCGCAGGTGCCCACCAGCATCACCGCCTTCACGCCCGACACCATCAAGGACTACAACATCCAGTCCTTCCAGGACTACGCCACCAAGACCCCCGATGTGGCCTTCACCTACGGCCAGGGTCCGACCGGCATCGCCGATGCGCGCAGCGTCTCGATCCGCGGCATCACCGGACAGAACCTGTTCGGCACCGCCGGCGCCACCGGCTTCTACATCGACGACACGCCGGTGCCGGGCTCGATCGACCCGCGGGTGCTCGATCTGGCGGGCATCGAAGTGCTCAAAGGTCCGCAGGGCACGCTGTTCGGCGAGAGCTCCCTCGGGGGCAACGTGCGCCTGATCACCAAGCAGCCGGATCTGACCCAGTCGGGTCTGGGCTACGGGGCCGATGCCGGCATGACCTCAGGCGGCGGCAGCGCCGACTATGGCGCCAACTTCGTCGGCAATGTGGTGGTGGTTCCCGGGACGGCGGCGCTGCGGGTGGTGCTGTTCGAGGATCACGAGGCCGGGTACCTGACGCGCACCTACCCCAGCGCACCGAACGGTCCCGGGGCGAGCGACCCCTTCGCGGACGTGGCGCGCACCAGCGTCGGCGACCAGGGCGCCACCACCAGCGCCGGAGGCTCGGCGGCGCTGCTGGTGAGCCCGGTGAGCAACTTCGAGATCAAGCTGCGGCTGATGCTGCAGAACTCCTACGACCACGGCTTTCCCGCGACTTACGCACCGCTGCCGAATTTCACGCCCGACTACACGCTCGACCGCGCGTTCGACGTGCAGCCGCATGCGTCCGACAGCTGGACCATGCCGACGCTCGACTTCAAGTACAGCGGCACGGGCTGGACGGCGGTGTGGGCCAACAGCTACTTCTACCGTCACACCGACGATGTCGAGGACTCGAGTTACGGCACCCAGCAGGTGCTCACGGGCGGTTATTACGCTGTGACCGGGCTGGCGCCGCAGCCTTATCTGTGGCAGGGATTTCATAACCTCGACCAGGTGGCGAGCGAGGCGCGCATCTCCTTCGATCCGATCCACAATTTCAGCGGCACGTTCGGGCTGTACTACGCCAACACGCACTCGCGCTTCACGATCCCGCCGACCTACGCGCAGGGCCTCGACGGGCCGGGCACGACCTCGTGCAGCTCGGCGGTCTCGAGTCCCTGTGTGGTGACCTCACCCGCCTGGTCGAATGACGAGATCTGGCAGCAGAGCAACCCGGGCACGCAGGAGGACAAGTCGATCTTCGGCGAGCTTTACTACAAGTTCTTCGAGAAGTGGACGCTGACCCTCGGGGCGCGACAGTACTGGCTCAACCAGTCGACCGACTACACGGCGGCCGGCTTCCTGAACGGCGGGGTGACGCCGAGCGCGCCGGAAACCAACAGTCAGTCGGGGCTCAATCCCAAGTTTGCCCTGTCGGTGCAGGCGACCGACGAGACCATGGTGTACGCCTCGGCTTCCAAGGGCTTCCGTGCGGGCGGCGCCCAGCCGTTCCTGACCTTCTGCTCCGAGCCCGGGCTGCCGATCGACGACATCACGCATCTGCAGTCGGACACGCTCTGGACTTACGAGGTCGGCACCAAGGTGCAGCTGCCGAGCGTGCTGATCTCGGCGGCCGCCTACAACATCGAGTGGAGCAACCTGCAGCAGCAGGTCGCGCTGCCGTGCGGCTACTACCTGCAGGTGAACGGCGGCAAGGCGCGCATCAACGGCGGGGAGATCGAGGCGAGCGGGCGGCTGGCTCCTGGGCTGCAGTTCCGCCTCGGGCTCGGCTACGAGGACACCTCCATCACCGACCCGGGGCCGCTCGCGAGCGTCGGCGTGCTGCCGGACTCGCGCATCAGCGGCGTGCCGGCGTTCACCGCCTCGGTCGGCGGCATCTACACGCACCCGCTGACCAGCGGCACGGATGGCTTCGTGTCCGCGGACTACAGCTATCAGGGCGACAGCGTGTCGCTGCTGGTAGGGGGCCTCGGCTCGGAAGCGACACGACCGGGCTTCGCACTGGTCAACATGCGCTTTGGCATCGACCACGGGGACTCGGAGCTGTCGCTCAACTTCCACAACCTGTTCAACGCCAAGCCGAACCTCGGAGACATCGGCTACGTTGGCTACGCGCAGTACAACATGGCGGGAGGGGTGATCCCGCAGGTGGCGACACTCCAGCCGCTCACGGCGACGCTTCAGTACACCAAGTCGTTCTGACTCGACACACAGGCGGCGCGGCGCCTCAGGCGCGCGCCGCCTGCTGCGCGGGCCCGGCGCCGGTGGTGCGGGTCGCCCAGGCGTACAACAGCTGCAGCTGCAGCTGCAACTGGCCGATCTGCTTGGCCGCGGGCCAGTCGCCCGGGTTGGCGACCGCACTGGCGGTGAGTCCGTTTATGAAGGTGACCACCGACTGCAGCACCTGCTCGCGCACCGGTTGCGGCCAGCGCGGCCAGTCGCGCCAGCACTGCGCCAGGCAGCGCTCGAACAGACGCAGATACTCGCGGTGCACCCAGGAGTTGATGCGCTTCAGGCGCTTGTCCGTCGGCACCTGGCCCCAGAAAGTGGTCCAGAACGCGCACTCCACCCGGCGGTGCTCATCCACGGGCAACGCCTCGGTGAGCAGCATGAGCAGATCCGGACCCTCGGCGGCCTGGGCCGGCGATCCGATCAGGCGCTCCTCGATGCGGCGCAGGATCAGCCGCAGAGCGGCGATGATGATGTCCTGCTTGCTGTCGAAGTAGTGCGCCAGCATGCCGGTGGTGTAGCCGGCTTCGCGCGCAATGCGCACCATGCTCGTCTGATCGAAGCCGTGCTCGGCCACCACGCGGCAGGCAACCAGTGCGATCTCGTCGCGGCGCTGCTCGTGATCGACGATCTTGGGCATGGCTGAGGCCTGATAGTAACAGTGCTCCCGGGCGCGTCAATGCACCGGGTGCAGCTGTCGGTGCGCCGGGTGCAGTCAGCGCGCCGGGGCACCCTCGGGCGCGTCGCGATCGAGGCCCCGGTCCGCCTCGGCCGCCCGCCGGCGATCATGCTCGAGATCGAACGAGCGGCAGGCGAGCAGGTAGACCAGCGCCGACACCGGCAGTCCCACCAGCATGGCGATGTCGGCGCCGCCGAGCGCGCGCGCCACCGGGCCCTGGTAGTGCTCGGTGCTGAAGAACGGAATCATCGCGACGAAGCCCGCGAGGTAGGCCGTCAACCCGCGCCAGTTCCAGCGACCGTACATGCCGCGGGCATTGAAGATCTCGCGGATCGAATAATGGCCGCGGCGCACGATGTAGAAGTCCACCAGGTTGATAGCGGTCCACGGCGTGAACAGGTACAGCAGCACCGCCAGCAGATCGTTGAAGCCGGCGACGAAGTTGCCGGACGAGTTGAGCGCGATCGCGGTGCTGACGATGAGCGCGGCGGCGAGGCTCGCGACGCGCTTGCCGACCGTGCAGCGCAGCGGCTTCAGTGTGTCCGCGACCGACAGCAGCGTGAGCGAGGCGCCGTAGAAATTCAGCGCCGTGATCGTCACCAGGCCGAGGAGCCCGCCGACCAGCAGCACCTTGCCGAGACCGGGCAGCACCCGGTTCGCGGCATGCTCCATCGCGGCGGCGACGTCCAGCTGCGGCGCGGTCGCCGCCGCCAGCGTGCCGACCAGCATCATCCACGCGCCGCCGACGAACGCCCCGAGGTAAGTCCACCAGAAGGACGCGCGCACACCGACGTCGCGCGGCAGGTAGCGCGAGTAGTCCGAGACATAGATCGACCAGCTGAGCTGGTAGGACGCCGCGGCAAACAGCTGCGCGAGGAACGGCACCGCGCGGAAGTCGGCCAGCCGCCATTGCGCCGCGGGGAAGCGCAGCACGATCAGCGCGCCGACCGAGAACGCCGTGAGAATCGCGATCATGAGGTAGGCGAAGCCGCGCTGCGCGAGATGGATCTTGTCGTAGCCGATGAGCGCCAGGCTGACCGCGAGCAGCGCAAACACGATGATCGCACCGGGGGAGGTCGCGGAGATGGCACCGGTCAGCTGGTGCAGCGCCTGGGCCGCCAGCACCTGGTTGAAGGCGTTGTAGCCGATGTAAGCGACCATCGCCACGGCCCACACCAGCAGCGCACCGGTATAACCGAACTGCGGCCGCGACTGGATCATCTGCGGCAATCCGAGCTGCGGCCCCTGGGTGGAATGGAACGCCATGAAAAAGGTGCCGAGCAGGCAGCCCGCGACCACGGCAATCATGGTCCAGATGAGATTGCCCCCGAGCGTAATGCCGAGGATGCCGACGGCGAGCGTGGCGAGGTGGGCGCTGCCGGAGAACCACACCGGCCAGAGGTGCCAGACCTTGCCGTGTCGCTCGGCGAGCGGCACGTAGTCGATGGAGCGGATCTCGATGCGGATCAGGGTGCGCCGGCCCATGCGAGGTACCTAGGATCAGCCCTCGCCCGGCGGCCCGCGCCGCCCGGGAGGCGCGACCTCGGCGCCGGGAACCTTCGGCTCGTCGTCGACGATCTGCGCCGGGAAGCCCGGCGCCAGCACCCGAACGCCGCAGGCCTCCTCGAGGCGCCGGATGATGTTGGGCGAATGCTCGCGCGCACCGTAGCGGCGCGCGCCGTCCCGGAACACGTTCAGCACCAGCGGCGACAGCTCGAGCGGCACGCCGTGGGAGCGACCGAGCGCATCGAACAGGCCGACGTCCTTGATCACCAGGTCCATGGTGAAGTTGATGTCGCGACTGCCGTTGAGAATCACCTGGGACTCCGTCTCGTGCACGAACGAGTTGCCGGAAGAGATGCGGATGCCTTCGTAGGTAGTGTTGAGATCAAGACCCACCACCTTGGCGACCGTGAGCGCCTCGGCGAGCGCCGCCAGCTGCACGGTGCACAGGTAGTTGGTGAGCACCTTGAGCGCGGAAGCCGAGCCGACCGGGCCGGTGTGCAGGATGCGCCGGCCGAGGATCGACAGCACCGGCAGTACGCGCTCGAAGGCGGCGCGGCTGCCGCCGGCGAAGATCGAGATGTTGCCGGTGGCGGCGCGATGGCAGCCGCCCGACACCGGACAGTCGAGCGCGGTGGCGCCGAGCGCCTCGACGCGCGCCGCGAGGCGGATCGCCTCCGCCTGGTCGGTGGTGCTCATCTCGAGCCACACCTTGCCGGCGCTGAAGCCCGCGAGCACGCCGTCGGGCGCCTCGAGCACCGCGGCGGATGTGGCCGGGGAGGGCAGGCAGGTAATGACGATATCCACCGCGCGCGCGAGCTCCGCGGGCGAGGCGGCCGATTTGGCTCCGCGGGACGTGAAAGCCGCGACGCGCGCGGGCTCCAGGTCGCGCACCGTCAGGTCGACGCCGTGCCGCAGCAGGTTGCCGGCCAGCGCTCCCCCGACGTTTCCTAGACCGATGAAGCCGATGCGCTGGTCAGTCACTGCCGCATAGCATGCCATGGCGGGCAGCCCGGCGCTTGCCGCCGCGGCTCGCCGCCGGCGGCAGCTCGAGAGCCGTCAGGTATTCAGATTCGAGACGATCGCGTACTTGCTGGTTGAGTTGGCGCCGGCGACCGCCACGATGAGCTGCACCGGCGCGGCGTTGGTGTTGAGGTAGGCGAGACCGGTGAACTGCACGCCGTTGAGCGGGGCGTAAGTGCCGGTGCAGTCCTCGAGCGTATAGGACACCTGGTAGACGTTGAAGCTGCTGTCGGTGGTGGAGATCGAGCCGTTCAGCACGCAGCCGTTGGCGGTGTTCTGCTCGCTCATCACGCCATTGCTCGCGATCGAGAGCGTGGCGTTGGTGGCGACGTCGGTGTAATTGCCCGCCACCGCGCTGGTCGAAGACGCGCTGTTCGAGAGCGCTTCGAAGCTGAGCGACCAGCTCCCGGTCAGCGAGGTGTTGCCGTTGGTGGTAAAGGTGAGGGTGGCGGTGAGCGAGCCGCCGGTCGAGACCATGCCGTTCAAGGTGCCTATGCCATAGGTCGAACCATCGCTGAAGGCCTGGTTGAAATTGGTATAGCCGGTAACGGTAGCGGCGAGTGTCGTGCCCGAAACGCTCACCGTGCCGTCGAACTGCACCCCGTCGCTGCGGATGAAGGTCGCCTGGCCGCCGGAATTGATGATGCCGGTGACCGAGAGGTTCGTGGCGGAGTCGGTACCGGACCAGACGCCCGTGGCGGACTGATCCGTCGTCGTGGTGCTCGTGCCGGTGTCGTCCGTCGAGCCGTTGCAGGCGGCGAGGCATGAAGCCACAAGCACGGCGGCCAGACCGATGAACCTGCTCCCTGGTGCACGCATAATGCCGACTCTCCTGATATCGCGCGCCGCATTAAAGCATGTTCGCTCCGGATCAGATGTGAGGGCACGTAAGCAAGTCTTAAGAGAACATGGCGCCATGCCGCGCTTAAGCCGCCGTGCCTTCTCGGCGCTCGCCGTCGCATTCGGCCTGTGCGGAGCGCGCGTGCGCGGGCAGACGGACTCCGACCACGCATCGGGCCCCTACGACGTGATCCTGGAGAGCAACCAGCGCGTCGCGATGCGCGACGGCGTGCACCTTGCGACCGACGTCTATCGCCCAGCGCGCGGCGGCCGGCCCGTACCGGGACGCTTTGCGGCGATCCTCGAGCGCACGCCCTACGGCCGGAACGTCAGCTACTTTCGCGACATCACCGCCGCGAACCCCGTGCCCCGCACGCGCGCCGAGGTAGCGGCTTATTACGTCCGCCGCGGCTATGTCGTCATCCTCCAGGACTGCCGCGGCCGGCACGACTCGGAGGGCGAGTTCGTCAAGTACCTGAACGAGGGGCGGGACGGCTACGACACCTGCCGCTGGCTCGTGGAACAACCCTGGAGCAACGGAGTGTTCGGCACCATGGGCCTTTCCTACGCGGCCCATACTCAGGTGGCGCTCGCCTGTCTGAATCCACCGGGCCTGAAGGCGATGTACATCGATTGCGGGGGCTTCTCCAACGCCTACCAGGGCGGCATCCGCCAAGGCGGGGCGTTCGAGCTCAAGCAGGTCACGTGGGCCTACAGCCTCGGGCTCGAGAGCCCCGAGGTGCAACGCGACCCGCGGCGCCTCGCGGCCCTCAAGACCGTGGACCTAAAGGCCTGGTTCGCGCGCATGCCGTGGCGGCGCGGCTCCAGCCCGCTCAGTCTCATTCCGGACTACGAGAGCTACGTGTTCGAGCAGTGGGAGCACGGGCGGTTTGAGGCGTACTGGAAGCAGCTCGGGATCTACACCGCCGGCTACTACGGCCAGTTCGCCAACGCCGCCATGGTCCACCTGTCGGGCTGGTACGACGCCTACGCCCGCACCGCCACCGAGAACTATGTCGGACTCTCGCGGCGCAAGCGCGCGCCGGTGCAGCTGATCATGGGGCCGTGGACCCACGGCGCCCGCTCGGCAACCTTCGCGGGCGACATCGATCTCGGACCCGGTGCAACGCTCGACGCCGACGGCGGCGACATCTTTGCGCGGCGGCTCGAGTGGTTCGACCGTTACCTGAAGGACAGCGGGCGCAGCGCGCGGCGATCACCGCCGGTGCGGCTGTTCGTCATGGGCGGCGGCAGCGGCCGCCGGCTTGCTTCCGGCCGGCTCGATCACGGCGGACACTGGCGCAGCGAGCGCGACTGGCCGATCCCGGACCGCCGGCTCACTCCTTATTACTTGTTCGCGGACGGCCGGCTTACACCGCAGGCGCCGCCCGGCACAGGCTCCTCGCGCAGCTTCGACTTCGACCCACGGCGCCCCGTGCCCACCATGGGCGGCACGATCACCTCCGGCGAGCCCCTGATGCGCGGCGGCGGCTACGACCAGCGCGAGGGCCCGCAGTTCTACGGCTCGCGGCCGCCGTACCGGCCGCTGTCGGAGCGACCCGACGTGCTCGTCTTCCAGACCGAGCCGCTCGCCGCGGACCTCGAGGTGACCGGCGCCATCGAGGCGAATCTCTGGATCAGCTCCGACGCCGTCGACACCGATTTCACCGTCAAGCTGATCGATGTCTATCCCTCGAGCGCGGACTACCCGGAAGGCTTCGCGCTCAACCTCACGGACGGCATCCTGCGCTGCCGCTACCGCGACTCCTGGGAGAATCCGACGCTCATGAGGCCGGGGCGCGTGTATCGGGTCACGGTCACCGCCTTTCCGACCGCCAACACCTTCGTGCGCGGTCATCGCGTCCGTCTCGATGTCTCCTCGAGCAACTTCCCGCACTTCGACCTGAATCCCAACACCGGTGCGCCGGAAGGCAGGGGCCTTACGCTGCGCGGCGCGCGCAACACCGTCTACATGGACGCCGCACGCCCCTCGCACGTAGTGCTGCCCGTCATTCCGGGGCGCGCCTGAGGTGGCACCCCGGGGACAGTCGCGCCTCGGCGCCGTGATCCGCGTCGCGAGCGGCAACTTCCTCGAGATGTACGACTTCATGGTGTTCGGCTACTACGCCGGCGCGATCGGGCGCGCGTTCTTTCCCGCCGGCAGCGCCTTCGCTTCGCTCATGCTGGCGTTCGCGACCTTCGGCGCGGGCTTCCTCATGCGTCCGCTCGGCGCGATCGTGCTTGGCACCTACGCCGATCGGCGCGGCCGCCGCGCGGGACTTCTCCTGACGCTCGCCCTCATGGGCGCAGGGATCCTGCTCACGGCCTGCACGCCGGGCTACGCGACGCTCGGGCTCCTGGCTCCGCTCTTGGTGCTTCTTGGGCGGCTCCTGCAGGGCTTCTCCGCAGGCATGGAGCTCGGCGGGGTCTCGGTCTACCTGGCGGAGATCGCCACGCCCGGCCACCGGGGTTTCTATGTGAGCTGGCAGTCGGCCAGCCAGCAGGTGGCGGTGATGTTCGCGGCGTTAGTCGGGCTGGCGCTGCACTCGCGCTTCACGCCTGAGGCCATGGCAGCCTGGGGCTGGCGGGTGCCGCTGCTGCTCGGTTGCGCGGTGGTGCCGCTCGTTCTGTGGCTGCGCGGCTCGCTGGAGGAGACCGCGGCATTCGCCGCCCGGCGGCAGCGGCCGGGCACCGGTGAGCTGCTGCGCTCGCTGCGCGCGAACTGGCGCGTGGTCGTGATCGGCGCGCTGCTCGTCACCATGACCACGGTGTCGTTCTACCTGATCACCGCCTACACACCGACCTTCGGCAGCGAGGTGCTGAAGCTCTCGGGCGCCGATGCCTTCATTGCGACGCTGTGCGTGGGAGCCTCGAACCTGTTCTGGCTGCCTGTCATGGGCGCGGCGTCGGATCGGGTGGGACGGCGGCCGTTGCTGCTCGGCTGCACGCTGCTGATGCTCCTCACCGCGTACCCGGTCATGTGGTGGCTGGTGCAGGCACCGTCGCTCCCGCGGCTGCTCGCAACCGAGCTGTGGCTGTCGTTCCTGTACGCCAGCTACAACGGCGCCATGGTGGTGTCGCTCACCGAGATGATGCCCGCGGAGGTGCGCACGACGGGCTTTGCGCTCGCCTACAGTCTGGCCACCAGCCTCTTTGGCGGCTTCACCCCGGCGATCAGCACCTGGCTCATTCATGTGACGCACAATCGCGCCGTTCCCGGATTGTGGGTGTCCGGTGCCGCGGCGTTGAGCTTTGCCGCAGCCCTACTGGCCGCGCGCTCGCGGACCTCTCATAATCAGGAGTTCGCCGCGCCCGCATAGCGGCGGCCTCGGGGGGAGGGTCCATGCAGCAGGCAGTGCGCAGATATCTGTCGGCCCTCGAGGCGGGCGATCCCGAGAAGGCCGCCGCGCTGTTCGTTCCCGGCGGCTGGGTACGCTCACCGTTCCTCGGCAAGGTGCCGGTGCGGGACTACGTGGCCAAGGTGGCGGGCGCCTCGAGCGGTGCGCGCCTCACGGTGCACGACGTGCTGGTGAGCGCCGAAGGGCATCTGCGGGCGGTCGCGTACTATCTCTACGACTGGTCGCTCAAGGACGGCACTCGCGTCTCGTTCGACTGCGCCGACGTGTTCAACTTCGATCGCGACACCGGCCGCATCGAGTCGATCGTGCTGGTGTACGACACACACCCGGTACGTGGTGCGGTCGAAGACAAATACCCTTAATAGTCCAGCCGCGGCGCGCGGCTCGTTGAGTGCGGAATGTGCTCGCCTTGGCAGTTCTTCACAGCGTGTGAGAACTGCGTCACGCCCGGGGACTTTCTGCTGGCCTGACCGGCCATTAGTCGCAAAAATCCGACCTGCCCCGAGCGCGACCGCGGCCGCTACCAGACGTGGATACAGAAGTACTACCTGCGCTATCGCTGCGCTCGGCTACCACCCGCCGTTGGGTGGACGCACTGTGCCTCGCGCAGGTGGGCTACGTCATCGTGGGCTCGGTGTGGATGCTGGCGGGCTTCGGCGGCCCGTCGGTCACGCACTACGTGGGACTGCTATCGGACGGGCCGGCGGCGTTCGCCGCCATCGTCGTGATCGCCGTCGCTGCGCGTCACGCCCCCGCCGGGCCGGTGCGCGCCGGCTGGAGCGCGCTGGCCATCGCGCTGGCGCTGTACCTGGTGGGCGAGATCATCGGAGTCAGCTCCTGGCTGCGCGGCCATGATCCGTTTCCCGGTCCCGCGGATGCGTTCTATTCATCGTTCTATCCGGTACTGATGGCCGCGGCGCTGTGTCTGATCCGCGCGGCGGCGGTGCGCGTGCCGTGGGTGCACCTGTCGCTCGATGCGGCGATCTTCGTGGTCGGCTTCGGCGCCTTCTTCTGGTATCTGGTGATACAGCCGGCTGCCTCCCATGCGGAAGTCGTTCTCCTCAAGCAGGTTCTGAGTCTCGGTTATCTCGCGCTCGATTGCGTGCTGCTGCTCATGCTCGGCGTACTGCTGATCGCCGGCGCCGGCAGCGCCGGCGGCTGGCGCGCACCGCTGCTGCTGCTGGTCGGGTTTACCGGTATGTTTCTCGGCGACCTCCTGTGGTCGCTCGCCAAGATGCGCGGCTACTACCTGCCCGGCCAGCTCCAGGATGTGGTGTATCTGTGCTGCTATTGGCCGCTCGCGCTCGCCGGGCGCGAGCAGCTGCGCAACAGCGCGGCGCGGGGCCGCGCGCTGTCGGCCACCTCGGCGCTGCTGGCGCGCTCACTGCCGTACGGCGCCATGCTCGCAGCGTTCCTGGTCACGGTGTACCTGAGCCGCGGCAACGTCGGTGGACCCGTGGCGATCATGACCATGATCGTATTCACGCTGACGCTGCTGCTCATGGTGCGCCAGGGCGTACTGCTGCGCAGCGACGCGCTGGCGCGCGAGCGCAACGCCGCGCGCCTGGTCGAGGAGCGCTACGCCTCGCTGATCGCCAACGCCTCCGATCTCATCATGATCGTGACCGTGGAGGGTGTGGTGCGCTTCGCGTCCCCGGCGCTCGAGCGCACTCTCGGGCTCAAGCCCGAGGAGGTCGCGGGCAAGGCGCTGGCGGGGCTGTGGCGGGGCGAGGACGCCGAGAAGCTGCGGGCGTTTCTCGGCGAGGTGGCGCTGAGCGCCGGCGGCACCGTCGGGCCGGTCGAGCTGCGCGTCGAGCGCGGCGCGGCGCGCTGCGTGATCGAGAGCGTCGGCAGCAACCTGACGCGGGATCCGGCGGTGCAGGGTCTGGCGCTCAACTTCCGCGACATCAGCGAGCGCAAGGCGCTCGAGGAGCAGCTGCGGCAGCTCGCCTTCCACGATCCGCTGACGCTGCTCGCCAACCGCAACCTGTTCCGCGATCGCGTGCAGCACGCGCTCACGCTGGCACAGCGCGACGGCCGCTCGGTGGCGGTGATGTTCCTCGATCTCGACAACTTCAAGAACATCAACGACTCGCTGGGTCACGATGCGGGCGACCGGCTGCTGCAGGCGGTGGCGCACCGCGTCGTCAGGACCACGCGCTCTTCGGATACCGTAGCGCGCCTCGGTGGGGACGAGTTCGCAGTGCTGGTGGAGGGCATCGGCAGCGGCGCCGACGTCGCGGCGCTCGCGGACGCGCTGATCGAGACGCTCGATCTGCCGTTCGCGCTCGACGGCCGCGAGGTGCGGGTGGGAGCCAGCATCGGCGTGGCCTTCTCCGCGGCCGAAGGCGGCGCCGACACGCTGCTCAGCAACGCGGACATCGCCATGTACCACGCCAAAGCGGCTGGCAAGAACCGCCACATCACCTTTCAGCCTCAGATGCAGGACGTGCTGCACGAGCGGCTGCGGCTCGAGGCGGACATCAGCCGCGCATTCGCCCAGCAGGAGTTTTTTCTCGAGTATCAGCCGATCATCGATCTGGGCAGCCGCAGTCTCCTCGGCGTCGAGGCCGTGGCGCGCTGGCGGCATCCGGAGGCCGGGGTGCTGATGCCGGCGCGCTTCATCCAGGTGCTCGAAGAGTGCGGTCAGATCGGCAAGTTCGGCCGCTGGGTGCTGCATCAGGCGTGCCGCGACCTGTGCGCCTGGCGCAAGGGTGTGGCCGGCGGCAGCGAGCTGCACCTGGCGGTCAACATCTCCGGGCGCCACCTGCAGCATGGCGAGCTGGCGGGCGACGTCGCGCAGGCGCTGCAGGAGTCGGGACTGGAGCCCGGCAATCTGGTGATCGAGCTGACCGAGAGCACGATCATGTACAACACCGACGCGAATCTGGAGCGCTTCCGGCGCCTCAAGGCGCTTGGGGTGCGCCTCGCGATCGACGATTTCGGCACCGGTTACTCGTCGCTGTCCTACCTGCACCGCTTCCCGATCGACATGCTGAAGATCGACCGCTCGTTCGTCAGCTGCCTCACCAACTCCGACAACGGCCCGGAGCTGGCGCGCGCCGTGATCACCCTCGGTGACACGCTCGGACTGGAGACAGTGGCCGAAGGTATCGAGCACGAGCCGCAGGTCGCAGCCCTGCTCGAGCTCGGGTGCGTCGCCGGACAGGGCTTTCTGTTTGCCAAGGCGGATTCGCTCGAGCATCTGGCGCAGAGCCCGTTCGTCGCGCGGCGCAACGCGCTCTGGTCCGGGCACAGCGCGCGCGAGCAGCTGTCCGCGACCGGGCGTTTGAGGATTGCGGCGATGCTCGGCCGGCCCGGCGCGGCTTGAGACCAAAGCCCAGCGACGAAAGGACCGCCCCCAAGGGGATAAGGGGCGGCCGTTACTCGGTTAATCAGCGATTAGCGATATAGGCAGTGAACGCCTGCCAACGGCAATATACCTCCGCACGGTAGGCCTGTCATAGACGCGCAGCCGCGTGTCCAATCTGGCACGACTGCGCCAGCTCTGGCATCGCAGCGCGCGCACCGTCGAGACCGACGCTCCCGATCAGATCCATAATGCGCGGCATGGAAACCAGCCGCGCGCGGTGCAGTGTGAGTGCACCGCAAGGGGTCCCGTATGACGCTCGAAACGATCAGTGAACACCGCAGCTTCGGCGGTCTGCAGGGCTACTACCGTCACGCTTCAGGCGTGATCGGACTGCCGATGCGCTTCGCGGTGTATCAACCGCCGCAGTCGGAGCAGCGGCGCGTGCCGGTGCTGTTCTACCTCGCGGGGCTCACCTGCACCGAAGAGACCTTCGCCATCAAGGCGGGCGCGCAGCGGATCGCCGCGCAGCTCGGTTTGATGCTGGTGGCCTGCGACACCAGTCCGCGCCAGACCGGCATCCCGGGCGAAGCCGACGACTGGGAGTTCGGCAGCGGCGCGGGCTTCTACCTGAACGCCACGCAGGCCCCCTGGTCGCGGTACTTCCGCATGTACGACTACGTGCTCGGGGAGCTGCGCGAGACGGTGTTGGCGCACTTCCCCGGCGAGCCGCAGCGGCTGGGAATCTTCGGCCATTCCATGGGCGGACACGGAGCGCTGGTGCTGGCGCTGCGCAACCCCACCGTCTATCGCTCGGTGTCGGCGTTCGCGCCGATCTGCTCGCCGACGCGCTGTCCGTGGGGGCGCAAGGCATTCACCGGTTACCTGGGCGAGGACCAGGCCACCTGGGCGAGTTATGACGCCGTCGAGCTGCTCAACGCGCGCGGCACCCGGGCGTTCCGCGAGATCCTGGTGGACCAGGGCCTGGCGGACAAATTTCTGCCGCAGGGACAACTGTTGCCCGAGCTGCTCGAGGCGGCCTGCGCGAAGGCCGGCCAGCCGCTGCGGCTGCGCCGCGAGGAGGGCTACGGCCACGATTATTTCTTCATCGCGAGCTTCGTCGAGGACCATCTGCGCTTTCACGCTGACGCGCTGGCCGCGTAGCGCCCCGTACAGCTGCGATCCGAGCGGGCTGTGGCCCTATACTTCGGCGAGGGCGGGAATAACTCCCGGTAGAATCGGGACGCAATCCCGGGAGGCATCGGGCGGTGGGCCAGCACACAGGGGCGTTGCGACGGATCACGCGGGTGCGCGGCGCCGCACCTGCAGCGCTGCTCGCCGCAACGCTGGCGGCCTGCGTGGCGGTGCCGCCGCCGGCACCACTGCAGCCCTCCCAGACGAGCGCCGAGTTCAGCGCCCGACGACTGGGCGCGCTGGCGCAACTGCCGCCGGCATCGGCCGGCTGGGACCGCTCGCAGTGGCTCGCCGCCGCTTTGCAGTTGAATCCGCAGCTCGCGGAAGGACGCGCCGCGGTGGCGGCCGCCGCGGCCGCCGAGAGGACCGCCGCCGAGCATCCGAATCCCAACATGGAGCTGTTCGCGGAGTACGTCACGAACGCGGCGCAGAGCGCGGCGTGGCTCTACGGGCTGTCGCTCGATTTCCTGCTGCACCAGCCCGGCACGCGCGCGCGCGAGCGCGAGCGCACGCAGCTCGAGACGGCACTGGCGCAATCGGACCTCGCCGATTCGATCTGGCAGGTGCGCGCGGCGCTGCGGCAGGCACTGCTCGATGCCGTGTCGTCGCAGGACGAGGCACGCTTGCTCGATTCGCTGACGGTCGAGCGCCAGGCGCTGGTCGAGGGCGACCGGCGGCGCGTCGAGCTCGGTGAGCTCGATCGCGCGCAGCTGCTGACCGACCAGCTGGAGCTGGCGCGCGCGCGGCAGCGCCAGCAGCAATCCCAGGCGCGGAGGAACACGGCCGTGGCGCTACTGGCCGCCGCGGTCGGCGTGCCGGCAGCGGCGCTCAACGAGGTGCCGCTGCGCTGGGACAGCTGGGCGGCGATCGACACGCTGCCGGACAGCGCACCGGGCCGCTGGCGTGACCAGGCGCTGATCGGCCGGCCGCAGATCGTGCGCGCGCTGCGCGAGTACGACCTCGCGGAGCTCGGCCTGAAGAACGCGGCGGCGCAGCGCTGGCCGCAGCTGCACGTCACGCCGGCTTACGCCTGGGGCTCGGGCGGGGCGCGCGAGGACTCGCTCGAGGACATTGCGCAGGAGAGCGCGGTCGGCGTGTCCTTCGAGCTGCCGCTGTTCAACCAGCACCAGGGGCCGATTGGCGAGGCCGTAGCGCGGCGCACCGCCGCGGGTGAGCACCTCAAGGCCGTGCAGGCCGACATCTTCGCGCAGATCGACCGCGCCGAGCTCGCGTGGCCGGCGGCGCGCGCGGCGTGGGACGGCGCGCGCCAGGCCGCCGACATTTCCGCGCGGCAGAGCGTGCGCGCCGGGCAGGCGCTCGCGGCCGGCGACGGCGAGCGAAGCGATGCGCTCACGGCGCGGATCGGCGCCACCGAGGCGCAGCTCACGGTCCTCGAGGCGGCGCACACGGCCCAAGTGGCGTTCGGCGAGCTCGAGGATGCCTACCGCCGCCCGCTCGAGGGCGCCGAGAGCCGGCTGGCCGGCTCCGCGGCCCCGCAATCGCCTGACACCGCGGGCCGAAGATCATGAGGCTCGCGTGGCTGCTGACCGCGGCGGCTACGCTGAGCGTGGCGGGCACGCCGGCTGCGGCGGGCGAGGCGAGCAAGGGCGAGTCGTCCGAGAGCGAGCCGGCGGCACCGCTCGTGCTCACCTTGTCGCAGCGGGAGGCCGTCGGCATCCGCGTCGAGCAGCCGCTGCCGCTCGAGAGTGCGCCGCAGATCGAGGCGTTCGCGACGGTGCTCGACCCGGCATCCCTGGTGACCGACCTGGGGCGCCTGCAGAGCACGCGCGCGGCCGCCACGGCTGCCGGCGCCGAAGCCGCACGCCTCGAGCGGCTCTATCGCGACGACGCGCAGGCCTCACTGAAAGCATGGCAGGCCGCGCAGGCGCAGGCCGTGCAGGCGAGGAGCGACGCGGCCACCGCGGCGATGAGCTTCAGGCTCCAGTGGGGACCGCTGGCGGGTTGGAGCGCGGCGCGCCAGCAGGCGTTGCTTCAGGCGCTCAGCACGGGCGCGCAGGCGTTGCTGCGCGCGGATGTGCCGGGCAGTCACGTGAGCGGTGCGGTCGGCGCGCGGGCACTGCTCGATGTCGACGGCGTGAATGTCGGCGCGCAGGTTCTCGGCACGCTGCCGCGCACCGCGGCGCAGTCGCAGAGCAGCGGCTGGTTGCTCGAGATCGGCGCGGCGCCCGCGGGCTTAGGTCCCGGGGCGCGTGTCGCGGTGCGACTGCAGGCGCCGGTCGTCGCGGGGCTGTTGGTGCCGGCGGCGGCGCTGATCTACGCGCAGGACGGCACCTACCTTTATCGGCAGCTGGCGGCGGGCGAGTCCGGCGCCTTTCACTATGAGTCGGTCGCCGTGAAGCCGCTGGTGCGCGTCGGCGATGCCTGGCTGGTGCAGGGCGTGGCGCATGGCGATGAAGTGGTGGTGCGGGGCGCGGGAGTGCTGTGGTCGCTGCAGGGAATCGCGAGCTTCTCCGCCGCGGAAGAGGACCACGACTAGCGCCCATGCTTGCCGCCATCGTTCGTGGGTCGCTCGGTCATCCGAAGATCGTCACCGCGCTCTCAGTGCTGATCGCGCTGCTCGGCGTCGGCGCACTGGTCGCGGCGCGCTTCGACGTATTTCCCGACTTCGCGCCGCCGCACCTGTTGATTCAGGCGGAGGCTCCCGGCCTCGACGCCGTGCAGGTGGAGTCGCTAGTGACGCGGCCGTTGGAGGACCTGCTCGCCGGTGCCGAGAACGTCGACGCGGTGCGCTCGAGCTCGAGCCAGGGACTGGCCGCGATCCAGGTCGTGTTCGGGCGCGGCAGCGACCCGTACCTGCAACGGCAGGTCATCAGCGAGCGCCTTGCCGGTGCGAGCGCGTTGCTGCCGGCCGGGGTCGGCGCGCCGCTGCTGTCGCCGCTCAGCTCCTCGATGGAGTACCTGGTGCACTTCGGCTTCACCAGCGAGCGGCTGTCGCCGATCGAGCTGCGCGACCTGATCCGCTGGACCATCAAGCCGCAGATCCTCGCCGTACCCGGCGTGGCGCAGGTGCAGATCTTCGGCGGCGATTCGCGTGAGCGGCAACTGTGGATCGACCCGCTGAAGCTCGATGGCGCCGGCGTGACGCTCGACGAGGTATTCGAGGCCGCGCGCCGCGGTACCCGCATGACCGGTGGCGGCTATCTCGAGACCGCCAGCCAGCGCATCGTGCTGCAGACGCAGGCGGCGGGTGACTCGCCCGAAGCGCTGGCGCAGGCGGTGGTCGCTTCCCACGACGGCGTGCCGGTACGCATCGGCGACGTGGCGCAGGTGCGCGACGGCGCTGCGCCGCGCTTTGGCGCTGCGATCATCCAGGGGCAGCCCGGCATACTGGTCGAGACCTCGACCCAGTACGGCGCCAACACGCTCGAGGTCACGCGCGAGCTCGAGCACCGCCTGGAGGTGTTGGTCCCGGCGCTCGCGCGCCATGGCGTCGAGTATCACCCGGCGCTGTTGCGGCCGGCGAGCTTCATCGAGAGTGCCATTGGGAAGCTGCGCAACTCGTTGGCGGTGGGGGCGCTCCTGGTCGTGACGCTGCTGCTGCTGACATTGCGTGACTGGCGCGGCGCCCTGATCTCCTTCAGCGCCATCCCGGTGTCGCTGCTCGCCACCGTGTGGATTCTCAGTCTCGGCGGACTCACGCTCAACACTATGAGCCTGGGGGGCCTGGTGGTGGCGCTCGGCGTGGTGGTGGACGATGCGGTCATCGACGTCGAGAACATCTCACGCCGGCGCCGCGCCGCCGGCGCCGGCGCCGGCGGCAATCTCGCGGCGCTGCTGCTCGACGCCTCGCTCGAAGTACGCCGGCCGGTGTTCTACGCCACCGCAGCCGTGGCGGTGGCGTTTCTGCCGATCCTGATGCTCTCGGGACTGCAGGGCGCATTCTTCCGGCCGCTGGCGACCGCATTCCTGCTGGCGGTGGGCTTGTCGCTCCTGGTGGCCATGAGCGCGACTCCAGCGTTGTGCGCGCTGCTGATGGGCGGCTACCAGCCGCGCGAGGAGCCCGGGTGGCTAAGGCGCGCCAAGCGCTGGCAGCGCTCGACGATCGCGCGCCTGGCAGCGCACGCCCCGCTGGTGCTGGCGGCGATTCTGGTGAGCGGCGCCGCGGGGCTCGCGCTGCTGCCGCTGCTCGGGTCGCGGCTGCTGCCCGACTTCCGCGAGAACTACCTGATCGCGCACGCCTCGCTCCGGCCCGGCATCTCGCTCGAGGAGACCTCGCGCGTCGGCGAGCGGATCGCGGCGCGCATTGCGGCTATTCCCGGTGTGCGCAGCGTCGCTGAGCAGATTGGGCGGGCGGAGAACGGCCAGGACCCCGATGCGCCCAATAAGAGCGAGTTCGAGATCCAGCTGGACCCGCGGGCCGTGAGCACCACGCAGCTCGAGTCGCGCGTGCGCACGGTGTTCGAGCAGTTTCCGAATCAGCTGGTGGAGATCTACTCGGTGCTCGCCGAGCGCATCGGCGAGACGCTCTCGGGCGAGGTGGCGCCGTTCTTCGTGAGCGTCTTCGGCCCGGACCTCGACACCGACGACCAGGTGGCCGGCGAGATCGCAGCGCTGCTGCGCCGCTGGCCGCAGAGCGGCGAGGTGCAGCTGGAGGTGCCGCCGCGGCAGCCGGAGCTGCAGGTGCGGCTGCTGCCGGAGCGATTGAGTCTCTACGGACTGCAGGCCGAGGATGCGCTGGCGACGCTCAACGCCGCCTACCACGGCACCGAGATCGCCGAGCTCGCCGCGTCCGACCGCAGCGTACCGGTGGTCGCGCGGCTGGCCGGCGTCGGCCGTACACCCGGAGACGTCGGCGCGCTGCGGGTGCGCGGCCGCGACGGCACGCTGGTGCCGCTGTCCACCGTGGCCTCGCTCACCATGGTGTCCGCACGCAGTCTGGTCGAGCACGAGGACGGACTGCGCCGCCAGGTCGTCATTGCCAGTCCCACGACGGCCGACCAGGCCGGTTATGCGCACGCCGCTCAAGCCGCGATCGCCACGCACATCCGTCTGCCGCCGAACGTCTATCTGCGCTACGGCGGCACCGCGCCGGCGCAGGCGGCGGCCGCGCACGAGCTGCTGTGGCACTCGGCGGCCGCACTCATCCTGATCGTGCTGCTGCTGGCGCTCGCCTTCGGTCAGCCGCGCCACGTGCTGCTGGTGCTGGCAGCGCTGCCGAGCACGCTGATCGGCGGGGTGGCGGCAGTGGCGCTCACCGCGGGTACGATGTCGCTCGGGGCGATGGTCGGGTTCGTGGCGCTGTTCGGTATGGCCGCACGCAACACCATCCTGCTGATCTCTCACTACGAGCATCTGGTCGCCACCGAAGGCGCGGCCTGGAGCCTCGCGACCGCCGTGCGCGGTGCGGAGGAGCGCCTGACACCGGTGCTGCTCACGGCGCTACTGACGGCGCTGGCGCTGCTGCCGGTCGCCTTGCAGTCGAACGCGCCGGGCCATGAGATCGAAGGTCCCATGGCGGTGGTGATTCTCGGCGGACTGGTCTCCTCGACCCTCGTCAGTCTCGTCCTGGTGCCGCCGCTCGCCGCGCGCTGGCTGCGCGCCAGTCGGCCTTAGCGCCGCCATCGGGCTCTCGTCGGAGTGGGTCGTTTGTGCAACAGATCCGAGGCACACCGCGGCCTTTCTGGCAACGCTCACCGACCGGTAAAAAGGGCCGAAGTTCTAAGTCATTGTTCCCACAACACCTCATCTGTTGCTGTCTAGCAACACCATCTGGCATGTCGCTTGCTCATGCCGACACCCGGGGACTCAATCTGCGGGAGTAATTCAAATGAGCAATGTTTGCCCGACTCGACGGATTCTGCGGCCGGCGCTTGCCGGCGCCGCGTTGGCCCTGCTGGCAGTGCCGGCATGGGCAGTGGACCTGTCGACCTCCGACGGGACCTGGACTTTCTCCATCGACGGCAGCGTGAACGTCGACTACATCTATTCCAACTGCCAGAGCCCGACCAGTGCGGCGGCCATCAGCGGCGGTCTGACCTGTGTCGGCTCGGCGAACGGCAACGGCGTGTCGAACGTCGGCAACGGCCTGTTGCCGGCGGCCTTCACCTTCGGTGTGGCGACCACCCAGGACGGCATCGACTTGTCGGCGCACCTGGGCCTCTATCCGGGCATCGCGACCAACGACGGCGGCAGTCCGAACCTGCAGGTGACCGACGGCCTCACCGGGAATCCTGGTGAGAGCAACACCGCACTCGGCAGCACCGGGTTGGATATCCGCCAGGTTTATTTGACTTTCGGCACCAAGACGGCGGGCACCGTCACGCTCGGTCGCAACATCGGCCTGTTCGGCGCCGACGTCATTCTCAATGACATGACACTGTTGGGAGTCGGCGCGCCCGGCTCGGCCGCCGGGGCTTCGCCTTCCAACACCACGTTAGGCGGTATCGGCTTCGGCTACATCTATACCGACTGGCTGGCGCAGATGGACTACACGACTCCCGACCTCTCGGGCTTTGCGGTCACGGCGGGGATTTACGATCCGCTCAATTCCCTCAGCGACCCCGGCACCACGGAGGGCAAGAAAGCTCCGGGCTTTCACGCCAAGGCGACCTACACGATGCCGATCGCCGAGGGCACCAAGCTCTACCTCTCGGTGGCGTTCATCACGCAGCAGCAGGACTATGTGGCACCCAGTCTTGCCCCGACGGGCACTCCGTACAGCTACACCGGCGACGGGGTCGACTTCTTCGCCAAGTTCGACCTTCAGGACCTGGAGCTGATCGGCTACTACTACCATGCCGAGGGCCTCGGCACGACCGCGCTGTTCGACGGCGGCGCCTTCGGCCTCGGCCAGACGCGCACCTCGGACGGCTTTTTTGCCCAGGCAACCTACAAGTTCGGGCCGGTGAAGCTCGGCGTGAATTACGGCCGCAGCAACCTGGATTACGCCAATGGCGCCGACCAGCTCGCCAATCCGGACCTGGTCAGCTACAACCAGAAGGTCACCGGGGGCGTGTACTACTCGCTCACCAAGAACCTGACGCTGTTGGGCGAGGTCAGCGGCGTGAAGAGCGAGTCGCAGGCCGGCGGCAGTAACAATGCCACTACCGTCAACGTAGGCGCGTTCCTTGCATTTTGAAGGGGCTGGCAGGGCCGCGGCGGTGGACCGGGCGGCGCGATTCGCGCCGTTCGGGGCGGCTGCGCGATTGTGTCATTTGTGACACAGACTTGTGGCGGAGCCGCGGCCCCTACAGATAAACCTGAATTGAGACTACGATACCCGGCCAGCTTGGCTAAGAATATTTTCAGCTTAGCTAAGAATTTAAGGAGAACACGCGCTCACGGCAGTTGCTCGCCGACGCCTCAATCGAAGACGAAGACCAACTCGAAATTCATACAACTCGAAGCTTAGGAGATCTGCGTATGCGATTCGAATGCAACAGAAGCAGCTGGCGCGATATCTGTCTCGCGCTGGCACTCGGAGCGTCCTGCGCAGCGGCATTCGGGGATGAAGTCACCGACCGCTCGAAGGATCCAAACCTGTGGGCAGCCCCCGGCGGCGATCCGGCGTTGACCCGGCACAGCAAGCTGAACCAGATCAGCACTGCGAACGTCGGCCAGCTGCAGATGATCTGGTCGCAGTCGAGTGGCACGCTGCGCGGCCACGAGGGTCAGCCGCTGGTGGTGACGGTGGACGGCAAGCCGATGATGTACATGGAGAGCGGCTGGCCGAACATCGTGCAGGCACTCGATCTGTCGGATGCGGATCATCCTAAGGAGGTCTGGAACTACACCAAGAAGACCAATCGGGACGAGTCGGCGGTGGCACGCGCCTGTTGCGACACCGTGAATCGCGGTATGTCCTTTGCGGATGGCAAGCTGGTGTTGGAGACTCTCGACGGCTACGTCATCGCGCTCGATGCGACCACCGGCAAGGAAGACTGGGTCGTCAAGGATGCCTATCCGGACCATGGCGAGACGCTGACCGCGGCGCCCATCGTTGCCGAGGGCAAAGTCCTGATCGGCATCAGCGGTGATGAGTTCGGCGCGCGCGGCCGCTTCGACGCCTACAACCTGTCCGATGGCTCCAAGGCGTGGGAGTGCCAGAACAACGGCACTGACAAGGACGTGTGCCTTACCAAGGACACCAACAAGAAGCATCCGGAATACGGCCGGGCCGGACACGACATCGGCATCAGCACCTATCCGGGCGACGAGTGGCATCGCGGTGGCGGCGCCATGTGGGGCTGGTACAGCTACGATCCGGAGCTGAAGATCGTGTACGCCTCGAGCGGCAACCCGGGTCTCTGGAGCCCGTCCTACCGCTGCGGTGCGGAGCCCATCACCCAGGAAGCCTGCAACAGCGGCAAGTGGGACAACAAGTGGTCGATGACCATCTTCGCCCGCAAGGTCGACACCGGTGAGGTGGTCTGGGCCTACCAGATGACGCCGTTCGACCAGTGGGACTATGACGGCATCAACGAGAACATGCTCGAAGACCTCACGGTCGACGGCAAGATGCGCAAAGTGCTGATCCACTTCGATCGCAACGGCTTTGCGTACGTGGTCGACCGTACCGACGGCACGCTGCTGCGCGCCAACAAGTACGTGACCACCAACTGGGCCGAGAAGATCGACATGAAGACCGGCCGCCCGGTGAAGGTATACGAGCATTCGCCGTTGAAAGTGCACGGCAACACGCAGGCCTGTCCGTCCGCGATGGGCGGCAAGGACCAGCAGCCGTGCGCGATCGACCCGAGTGAGCCCGGCATGGCGTATTGCCCGACCAACAACTGGTGCATGGAGGATGAGCCCCAGGAGCGTACGCACACGCAGCAGGGCATCGTGTACGTGTTTGCGAACGTGTACATGTATCCGGAAAAACCGGGCATTACGGGCAAGTTCAAGAAGTTCAACGTGCTGACCGGCGAGACGGTGTGGGAGATCCCGGATCCGTATCCGAACTGGGGCGGCGCCCTGGTGACCGACGGCGGCCTGGCCTTCTACGGCAGCCTGAACGGTGACTTCCGCGCCGTGGACCGCCAATCCGGCAAGGTGCTGTGGCAGCGTCGACTGGGGTCGGGAATCATCGGCAATCCGATCACCTACTCCATCAACGGCAAGCAGTACATCACCGTGTGGAGCGGTATCGGCGGCTGGATCGGCCTACCGGTGACCGCGGGCCTTGATCTTAGCGATAAGTTCGGTGCCATCGGCGCCACCGCGATGACCAAAGCAGCGGGACTGAGCATGATCCCGCAGGGTGGGACTCTCTACACCTTCGCCGTACAATGAGCAGATAATCGCGGATGGAATTGGACGCGCCCGGCGGGTTTTGCCGGGCGCGTCCCTCGTCCGGGCGAAGGGCGCCTGAGGGACCGAGGAGCCGGAAGAATGACGATGTGGATGAGGAGCGGACCGGCGCTGACTGCCGCGCTGGTCGGAGCGGTGGTCACTCTGCTGGGCGCGCCCCGCGTAGCCCAGGCCGAGCTGCGGGTGTGCGCCGACCCCGGCAACATGCCGCTGTCCAACAATCGCGGCGAGGGGTTCGAGAACAAGATAGCCGACGTGCTCGCCAGCGCGCTCGGCACGACGGTCATCAATTACTACCGTCCGGGGGTCGAGCGCGGGCTCACTCGGACGACGCTGTACGCCGACAATTGCGACGTCATGTTGGACATGCCGCCGGATTCGGACGACGTACTCACCACCCGGGCGCTGTACCGCACGACCTTCGTGCTGGCCTACCGCAGCGATCGCGGCTATGACTTCAAGAGCCTCGACGACCCGAGGCTGAAAAAGCTCAAGGTCGGGGTCTACGAGACCTCGGCGGTGCGCGAAGCGCTGCTCGAGCACAGCGTCGTGAGCAACGTCTCGATCCACTACCTGAGTCACGACGCCGACCTGGTGCCCAAGGATCAGCCGAGCTACCAGGTGCAGGAGGTGATCGACGGTACGCTGGACGTCGCCGCGGTCTGGGGACCGATGGCCGGCTACTACAAGGTGATGAAGCACGCGCCGCTCACCATCGAGCCGGTGAACCTGATGAGTGATGCGACGCCGCTGGAGTTCGACATGGCGATCGCGGTGCGACGCCAGGATCACGAACTTGCGCAGCGCCTCGAGCGGGCGATGCTGGAGCACCGCGAAGCGCTGCTCGCGATTCTCAACGACTACGGCGTGCCGCTGGTGAAATGCGCCGAGTGCATCATCAGCGGTGATCTGCCGTCCCACGGGCCGTACGCACCTCCCAAGCCCGAGCCGGCGAGCGCGCCGGCGGGACCCGCGGTGAGCATCGCGCAGCTCAACGGCTGGCTCGCCAAGGGCGCCAACGCCACCGAAGAGCTGAGCAATGCGGTGATTGCGGATGACCAGGCGCGTGTCAGCTACCTGCTCGATCAGAGGCACGCCTCGGTGGCGGCGTTGGATCTGCAGGGTGAGTCGCCGCTGCACGGTGCTCTGGTGCAGAAGTCCCCGGGGATGGTCGCCCTGCTGATCGCGCACGGTGCCGACGTCAACCAGCGCGATCGCGACGGGTGGACGCCGCTGATGCAGGCGGCCTATACGGACGATGCCGCCGACGTCAGGGTGCTGGTCGCGCACGGCGCCGATCCGAACGCCGTCAACCGCCAGCATCTCACCGCGCTCGGCATCGCGGCGCAGTACGAGAAGAACAGCTCCGCCATGGCACTGATCGCTGCCGGCGCGAATCCCGGCGCAGCGATCGGCGGCGCCGGCTATACGCCGCTGATGCTTGCGACCGCCAACGACGCGCAGCCACTCGCGCAGGCGCTGATAGCCAAGGGCGCCCAGGTGAACGCCGTCAACAGCGGCGGTGTTACCGCGCTCATGATCGCCGTCGCCGACGGCAATGCCGACATGGTGGAGCTGCTGCTGCGCGCCGGCGCGAACGCCAGCGTTCGGACCTCGCGCGGAGACACGGCGCTGTCGATCGCGCGCGAGAAGCGCAACAGCAAGATTATGCAGCTGCTGGCGGCGGTGCCGGCGCATCCGGGCGCCTGACAGCACCGCACCCGGGGGATGAAAGTCGAGGAACAGGTGATCAGGAATCTAGGATTGATGTGTGCGCTCGCCGTCTTGTGCGCGTCGGGCTACGCCCAGCAGGCCCAGTCGCCCGCAGGCGGCGGCGGACAGCCGGCGGCGGCCGGCAGCACCATGACGCCGGTGCAGCGGGCGGATTCCGCGCCCAAGGGCACACTCAAGAACCCTTACAAGGACACCGACGCGGCGGTGGTCAAGGCCGGACAGCAGTTGTTCCAGAACTACGCCTGCAGCGGCTGCCACGGCGGCGGCGGGGGTGGCGGCATGTGCCCGGCGGTGATCGATGGCGTGTGGATCTACGGCGGCGATGACGACACGCTCTTCAGGCTGGTCGCCTACGGCAGCCAGATTCTGCAGAGCAAGGGCTACAGCCGCCAGGCGTATGAGAACGTCGTCGCCCCCATGCCCCAGATGGGCCAGATCGTGAAGAGCGATGACGATCTGTGGCGCCTGCTGACGTTTGTGCGCTCGGTCTATCATGGGCCACCGGAGTGCAAGTTCGGTTGCAAGAGCGGCGGCAGTTAGGGCGGCAGCTGGGCTGGTGGCGAGAACGGCAGATTCAGAGGCGGGGGGTTCGATCAAAGAGGAGGGGCCTATGATGCGCGCGCGACCGGCAGCTCACAGTCATGCGGACCTCATCATCGGCGGCCTGATGCGTCGGCGCGGCGCCGAACCGCCCGTCACGGACGAGGTGCGCAACTCCTGGACCCGCTGCCTCAATAATTACGCTCTCGACCCGCAGGAGACCCGCCGCCCGACCAGCGTCGAGCGCGGGGACCTGGAGGCGCGGCGCGAGCGCCTCGCCGTGCTGCTCGCCGTCGCGCGCATCGAGATGGAAGCCCTCGGCAGGCTGATGAAGCACTCCGAGTACAGCATCATGCTCACCGATCGCGACGGGGTGATTCTCAGCTGCCTCGGCGATACCGGCTTCTCCGCCGTGGCGCGGCGCTCCGGCTTCCGCGAGGGCGTGATGTGGAGCGAGCGCGAGATGGGCACCAATGGCATGGGAACTTGTCTCATGGCCAGGCGCCCCGTCGTGATCCACCACAACGACCATTTTCTCGAGCAGAACACCGGGCTCACCTGTTCGGCGGCCCCGATCTTCGATATGCGCGGGGAGCTGCTGGCGGCGCTCGACATCTCCGGAGCCTCTACCAATCTGCAGAGCCATACGCTCGCTCTGGTCGACATGGCGGCGCAGAACGTCGAGAACCGTACGCTCCTCTCCGCCTGCAAGGAGCTGCACCTGGTGCGCTTCCACCGCTGCGCGGAATTCGTCAGCACCTCGGGCGAAGGGGTGTTGGCGTTCGACGACCAGGGCGTGGTGCGCGGCGCCAACCGCGCGGCGTTGACCCTGCTCGGCCAGCCCGATCACCCCTCGGTATGCGGCCAGCGCGTCGACCGGATCCTCGACACCAGTCTCGCGACGCTGATGCGGCTCTCGGCGCAACATGACTTCCGCGCCGAGCCGTTGAGTCCCAGGCTCGCTCCGCAGCGCTGGTTCGCCACCGTGCACGCCCCGGCGGTGGCGCCCAAGCGCGCGCGGCTGCCGTCCGGCACGGTCGCCGATGCGGAGGCGCCCCTGGCAGCGCGCGGCTCGCTCGATTGCCTGGAATCGTCCGATCCGGCCATGCAGCACAACGTCGCGGTGCTCAAGCGCGTGCTCGACCGCGACATCTCGGTGCTGTTGCTCGGCGAGACCGGCAGCGGCAAGGGCTACTGCGCGCGCGCCATCCACTGCGCCAGCAGCCGCGTGCACAAACCTTTCGTCACGGTGAACTGCGCGGCAATTCCAGAGTCGCTGATCGAGAGCGAGCTGTTCGGACACAAGCCGGGCGCCTTCACCGGGGCGGCGCGCGAGGGCGGCATGGGCCGGATTCTGCAGGCCAACGGCGGCACGCTGTTCCTCGACGAGATCGGCGACATGCCGGTGGCGCTGCAGGCACGGCTGCTGAACGTGATCGAGGACCGGGAGGTGATGCCACTCGGCGGCAGCAAGGTGGTGAACGTCGACGTGCGGGTCGTCAGCGCCACGCAGCACGATCCGTTGCAGATGATCGCGTGCGGCAAGTTCCGCCAGGACCTGTACTACCGGCTGAACGGCCTGACCGTGCGCATGCCGCCGCTGCGTGAGCGCAGCGACTGCGCCGAGCTGATCCACAAGCTCCTCGACACCGAGACCGCGGGCGGACCGGCCGTGGCGATCGAGCCGGCGCTGCTCGAGCGGCTGGTGCGGGACTCCTGGCCGGGCAACATCCGGCAGCTGCGCAACGTGCTACGCACCATGCTGGCGCTGCGCACTTCGGATTCCCTCACGCTGGACGAGTTCAACGATGAGTGGCTGACGGTGCGCGCGGCGGAGCTGCACGCGCCGGGCCAGCCAGGCATAACGGACCCGGACGCAGAGAGCGGCGAGAGCGTTCTGAGCGATGCGGAGCGGGAGGCACTGCGCCGGACGCTGGAATCCTGTCAATGGAACGTGAGCGCCGCGGCGGCGCGCCTGCACATCAGCCGCCGAACGATCTATAGGAAAATTCATCGGCACGGGTTGCTGCGGGACGCCCAGCACCTCGCGGTGAGTGCGCAGGAGCCGGGATGAGACTCCGCGAGCGTGCGAGGCGTCGTGTTCGACCCATAAACTGAGGCTTAGACCAACATGGCGACAAAGATACATCCGCTGGTTGATAACGGAGTGAAGCACGGCACGCCGGGCTTCGCCGGGGGCACTCTCACCTGCAAGTGCACGCGCGATCCGGTGACAGTGCGTATCGCATCGAACGTGGCGTTCAATCACGTCTGCGGCTGCAGCAAGTGCTGGAAGCCGGAGGGCTCGGTGTTCTCGCTGATCGGCGTGACCGGCCGCGACAAGGTTACGGTGACGGCGAACGCCAACAAGCTCAAAGTCGTCGACGAGAAGGCGCCGATCAGGCGCCACGCCTGCACCGGCTGCGGCGTGCACATGTATGGCCGCATCGAGAACAAGGATCACCCGTTCTACGGCTTCGACTTCTTCCATGTCGAGCTGTCGAAGGAGCAGGGCTGGGAAGAGCCCAAGTTTGCGGCGTTCGTGTCCTCCATCATCGAGTCCGGCTTCCCGCCGAAGCGCATGGACGAAGTGCGCGGCCGGTTGAAGGAGCTGAAGCTCGAGCCGTACGACTGTCTGTCGCCCGCGCTGATGGACCTGATCGCGACGCACGCGGCCAAGGCCAAGGGCACCTACAAAGAGGCGTAACGAGAGCCGCCCGGCGTTGGGGCCCCGCGTACGCGCGGGGTCCCATACTCTCTTTCGGATCTGCCCCCGAATCAGGAATCCTGCACTCATGAAAACGCGCGCCGCGATCGCTCCCGCCGCCGGCAAACCGCTCGAGATCGTTACCCTCGATCTCGACGGACCGAAGGCCGGCGAGGTACTGGTGGAATTGAAGGCAACCGGCATCTGTCACACGGACGAGTTCACCCGCTCCGGCGGCGACCCGGAGGGGTTGTTCCCGGCGATCCTCGGCCACGAGGGCGCCGGGATCGTGGTCGACGTCGGTCCCGGAGTCACCTCGGTGAAGAAGGGCGACCACGTCATCCCGCTCTACACGCCCGAGTGCCGGCAGTGCAAGAGCTGCCTGTCGCGCAAGACGAATCTCTGCACCGCGATCCGCGCGACCCAGGGCAAGGGCGTGATGCCCGACGGCACCAGCCGCTTCTCGCTCGGCGGCCAGAAGGTGTTCCACTACATGGGCTGCTCGACGTTCTCCAACTTCACCGTGCTGCCGGAGATCGCGGTCGCGAAGATTCGCGAGGACGCCCCGTTCGACAAGGTGTGCTACATCGGCTGCGGTGTGACCACCGGCATCGGCGCGGTGATCAACACCGCCAAGGTCGAGCCCGGCGCGAACGTCGTGGTATTCGGGCTCGGCGGCATCGGCTTGAACGTGGTGCAGGGCGCACGCCTCGCGGGCGCCAACAAGATCGTCGGCGTGGATCTGAATCCGGCCCGCAAGGCGCTCGGCGAGAAGTTCGGCATGACCCACTTCGTGAATCCGAAGGAAGTGGCCGGGGACCTGGTGGCGCACCTCGTGGAGGTGACCGACGGCGGCGCGGATTACAGCTTCGAGTGCGTCGGCAACGTCGAGCTGATGCGCACCGCGCTCGAGTGCTGCCACCGCGGCTGGGGCGTGTCGGTGATCATCGGCGTAGCCGGCGCCGGCAAGGAGATCCACACGCGTCCGTTTCAACTGGTTACCGGACGGGTGTGGAAGGGCACGGCCTTCGGCGGCGCGCGCGGCCGCACCGACGTGCCCAAGATCGTCGACTGGTACATGGACCGCAAGATCCAGATCGATCCGCTCATCACGCACACCATGCCGCTGGACAAGATCAACAAAGGGTTCGACCTGATGCATTCGGGCGAGTCGATCCGCAGCGTCGTGATCTACTGACGATGAGCACGCGACTCAAAGGCACCCGGCGGCTGCTGGGAGCCGCGGGCGCGCTTACAGCGCTGACTCTGCTCGGTGAGGCCGGCCAGGCCGCCGAGCCGGCGGCGGCCGGGGCGCAGCGCCTGTACGTCTCGGACGAGCGCGGCGGCGATGTCGTGATCGTCGATCCGCAGCAGGCGCGCGTCGTGGCGCGCATCGCCGTGGGTAAGCGGCCGCGCGGCATAGTGATCTCCCCGGACCACGCGCGGCTGTACGTGGCGCTGACGGGCTCGCCCGCTGCGGGACCGGGGGTCGACGAGTCCAAGCTGCCGCCGCCCGACCACCGCTATGACGGCATCGGGGTGATCGACCTCAAGTCGCAGCGGCTGATTCACACCTATCCAAGCGGCATCGACCCCGAGACCTTTGCGCTGTCGCACGACGGCAGGATCCTGTACGTCTCCAACGAGGACAGTGGCCAGCTGTCGGCGCTCGACGTCACCAAAGGGAACCTGCGCGTCACGGTGCCCGTGGGCACCGAGCCCGAGGGCGTGGCGGTGAGTTCCGACGATCGCGTCGTGTACGTCGCCTGCGAGACCTCCAACGCCGTGTACGTGGTGGATGCGCCGAGCATGAAGGTGCTGGCGCAGATCCCGACCCAGAAGCGTCCGCGCGCCATTTACCTCGCACAGCGCGCGCACCGCGGCTATGCCACCGACGAGTTCGGCGCGACACTCACGGTGTTCGACACCACCGATTACAAGGTCGTGAAGACCATCGGCCTCGGCGACCCAAAGGTCGTGCGTCCCATGGGCATTGCCTCCCCGGACGGCGGCCGGCGACTGTACGTCACCACCGGGAGATTCGGCGCGCTGCTCGAGGTCGACCCGGAGTCGGGGCGGATCGTCCGCAGCATCGACAAGGTGGGAGAGCGCCCCTGGGGCGTGGCCTTGAGTCCCGACGGGAGCACCGCCTACACGGCTAACGGCCCCTCGGGCGACGTGTCGTTCGTCAATCTCAAGTCCGGGAGCGTGCAGACCCGCGTCAAGGTCGGCGGGAGCCCGTGGGGCGTGGTGCTGGCGGCGCCGTCCGACTAGCAGCTCCAGCGCAGGGCGCCAAAGTCGCGCCTTTGGCCCCCGGTAGCGAAGCTGATGTCCGAAAGATCGCCGCAGGCGATCTTTCCAATAGATTAGGGCACTACGTGTGAGCTGCCGAGGTCCTTCCAGTCGTAGCGCGGGACCTCCACCCACTGGCCGTCCTTGAGCTCGGGCACCTTGTGCACCTTGGTCTGCACGACGGTCATCGTGCCGTTCTTGTCGTCGATCCAGAAGTCGATGTCGTAGATCTGGTTGGTGGTGCCGGCGGCGCGGAAGTCGGTGCACGCAAAGTAGTGCCCGTTCTCATCCAGCTGCCGGATCGGCTGGTGCGTGTCGATGAACTGCAGGTTCAGCACCTGGCCGGTCTTGTCGTCCTTGAGCTGGAAGATGCCGTTGTTCTTGGCCTGCGCGGTGACGGCGCTCTGTTCCACCGCCGACATCACCTCCCAGCCGCGCTTGTTGGCGACCTTGCCAGGGTGCTCGGAAGCCGGTATCCACCACCAGGGGATCGGGTCGCGCGCCGTGAGCTGCCATGAGCCCTCGCTCTTCACCGGCGCCTTGTAGATGCGGGTCTCCTGCACCTGCAGCTGGCCGTCGGCCGGCGCCACCCAGAAGTCGACCAGGTAGTGCTTCTGCGCATCCGCCTGGTCGTGAAACTTCACGTCCGGAAAGAAGCCGTAGCCGTCGATGGTGCGTGTGAAGTCGATGCCGTCGAAGACCAGCTTCAACTGCGCGCCGTCGAGCGGGTCCTGGAGCGGAAACACACCGTTGTTCGCCGCGGTCGTGCTGCCGATCATCCGCTTGACCACCGTCTCGGCGTCATCGCTGTCGAAGTCCTGCATCGCCTTCTCGGTGGACTCGACGCTGCTCGCGGCGATGAAGTCGCGCGCCTTCTGCAGATTCTGGGTCGGGTTCCCGAGGAAGGCTTTCTTCGATCCCTCGCTGCTGAAGCAGTAGACCTTGCCGTCCTTATCGGTCCAGGTCACGCTGCAGTCAGTCACCACGTGCCGGCCCTGCGCGAGCGCCTCCACGCCCTGGCCGCCGAACTGCGCCTGGGAGACGGGCGTCGGAGTGTCGGCTGCGAGCGCAGCGCCGATCGCGAGCCAGGCGATAGCGCCGGCAAGCGCCGCGCGTGCCCCCGGGGACACCCGGAGAATGAAGCTGCTGGTGGTGCGTTGCATGGCGAATGCCTCTGTGCCCGAACGATGGTACTCCAGCGCTCCGGCGCTGTCCCCTAGAGGCTCAGGCGCACGCCCGCCCAGACTGCGAAGGGTTCCGCGGGCGTCACGGCATTCTCATTGGTCCAGTTGTTCGGGTTCGGGATGAATACACCGCTCGGCGTAAAGGAATTGCTGGTAAGGAAACCGGCCGTCGCGTATCTCCTGTCCAGAAGATTGACGACGCGAGCGAACACCTGCAGCTGTTTCGACAGGCGATAGCTACTCTCAAGATTCACGACCGTGTAGCCGGGAATCCAGCCGGTGCCCTCGATGTAGGCGCCCGTGGCGTTGGTGCCGCCGGCCTGATTGGCGTTGTTTTCGTCACCGTGCAGGAAGGAGCCGGACGTCGCCACCAGGCTGCCGCCGATCTGCCAGCGGCTGGTGAGATCGTAGTCCAGCACCAGTCGCCCGGTATTACGCGGGATCAGCGGAATGCGGTCGCCGGGGCTGACCACGATATTGCCGTTAGCGTCGGCCGTGCTGTTGGAGGCCGCGTCGACCGTGAAGCCCGACTGAAAGGTCGCATCGACCAGGCTGTACGCCAGGTGCCAGTTGAGGCCACCGTCCTTCCCCCCGAGCGCGAGATCGAGTCCCTGCCGGCGTGTACTGCCGACGTTGTCAAAGTAGCCGGCATTGATCGCGCTGGCGACGAACTGAATGTCGTTGCTGTTGAGAGTGCGGAAGAGGTCCGCGCTCCAGTTAAGCCGCTGATCTGCCAGGTTGCCGCGTACGCCCACCTCGACCGTGCGGGCGATCACCTGCTGCAGGTTCGGATCGCTGGCGAAGTCGTTCGGCAGGCCGCAGGGCGTGACGGGATTGGCGCAGCCGAGCTCGATCACGGTCGGCGCGCGGCTCGCCTGGTTGTAGTCGGCGTAGAGGGTCAGCGCATCGCTCGGGGTCACGGTGAAGCCGAACGCGGGATTGAGGTGGCTGAAGGTGTGATCGCCGCTCAGGGATCCGGGCTCGTTGAAGCCCGGGCCGAGGGTGGTGTTGAGACTGTAGCCGTTGAGTGTCTCGGTGTTGCTGTTGTAGCGCACCGAGAACGTGAAATGCAGCAGCTTGACCGGCGAGAGCGTGTCGGTCAGATACGCGCCGTAGATCCGGTTGTCGCCGCTCAGCGAGATGACCGTCTCGTCGTTGAACGGGCTGACCTCGTAGATGAGCAGGTGATCCGGCGTCAGCCCCCCGTACTGGTAGGACTGCGCGAACGTGTCCTGCGAGTCGGTGTAATCCGCACCCAGGACGGCCTGGTTGCTCGCCCCGAACAGATCCTGCGAATCGGTCAGCTGCAGGCCGATGCCCTTGCTGATCTGTTCCACGCGCCCGCTGGCGTTTTGTCCCGGGGTGCAGTAGGCGAGTGCCGTCTCGTTGGCGGGCGGTGCGCCGCAGTCGATCGGCGGACCGACGTAATCGCTGTTGTCCAGATAGCTGTCGTTGATGTTGCCGTTGATGCTGTCGGTGATCAGGTGGCGATAGTAGACATTCCCCGACAACAGCAGCTTCTCGGACAGGAACTGCGTGCCGGTGAGGTTGACGAAATTCAGGAGATTGGCGGTGTAGTCGGGCGTGTAGCTGGACTCATAGAGGTAATTCAGCATGCTCTGCGGCGTGGCGCCGTTGCCGTAGAGGCTGGTATCCGCGTAGGTGTAACTCAGGTCGAGGTCGGTCTTGTCCGTCTCCCAGCCCACCTTGCCGAAAGCCTGGTAAACCCGGCTGGGGGAATTGTCGCGCCAGCCGACTTCATCGAAATAGTTCCCGGCGAAGAAATAGTCGAAGTCGCCGAGCGCCCCGCCGGTCTGCCCTTCGAACGAGCGCCGCCCGAAGGAGCCGCCGTAGGCCTCGATCTCGGTTCCAGGGTCGTCATGACCGCTCTTGGTACGTATCGAGAGCGCCCCGCCGAGCGTGTTGAGACCGAACACCGGATTGGAACCCGACATGAGCGTCACGGTGGAGATCGCCGCCTGCGGAATCAGGTCCCAGTTGACGGTGTCGCCGAAGGACTCATTCACGCGCACGCCGTCGACGTAGACCGAGAGTCCCTCGGGTGTTCCGAGCAGCGGCGAGGCGGTGAATCCGTGGTAGTAAACGTCCATCTGGTACGGGTTGCCCGCACTGTCGCTGGCGTTGACGCCGCTGAAGTTGTTGTTCAGGTAGTCGGCGATGTTCAATGACTGCTGGCGTTGCATGTCCGCGCTGTTGCCGGTCTGGACGTTGGCGGGCACGTCATAGAGCGGCAACCCGAGTCCCGGGAGCGGGGTCGTGCCAATGACCGTCACCTGCGGCAGTTCCTGGACCGCGGCCGGGTTGCTGGTGGCGGGGACATCAGCACCAGCGGCTGATGTGCGAGTGGCAAGCATCGCGCATGCCAGGGCTGCGAGAGCGTACGACGCCAATGACCTTGCGATGTAAACCGTAGAACGTCCCTCTTAAATTCAGGGGCTTACCCGCGACGAGGGGGTATCTCTAGATTGTCAGCGATTATCGTCTCGGGATATTCTCCGAATTTGGTCGGGAGTTTTTCCCGATTCGTCGGGAGTGCCACGTGAACATGGCGCTCGTCATCGGTCGTTCGCTCTCGCTCGGCGTCGCAGTGTTACTGGTTGCTTGCCAGCATCCGCCTGCCGACAAACCCTATTTTCCCAGCCACCCCTCGTGGGAGATGTTTCCGCGCGCCAGCAGCCCCCCTGCGAATTGTCCGGGGCAATACCGCAATACGACCGCGACCTCCAGCGGCGACTTCTTTTTGGGTTGCTGGGGGAGCAAAACAAACTGATCGGCGCCGGGGTTCTCTTGGCCCCAATGGGGCCGGTCAGGCAGCTTCGGAGCGCAAAGGCGTACCGACCGCGAGGTTCAGAGTCGCCGCCAGCTGCGCGGCCGGCACTTTGGCGCTGCCGTCGATGCGTCCGTCGCGTACCTCGAGCCATCCGCCCTGGAGCGCGATCTCGATGCCACTGTCGGTGAGGTCGCAGATCTCTCCGGGCTTGCCCGGCACCGCGGCGATGGCGCGCGTGCGGTGCCGGACGACGTCGTAGAGACGCACCTTGCGCCCGCGCACGGTCGTCCAGGCACCGGGGGACGGATTGCAGCCGCGGATCAGGTCGTAGACCTGATCGACGTGCGCGTGCCAGTTGATCTCGGCTTCCGGATCCCGGCACCAACCCTCGTAGGTCGCGAGCTCCTCGCGCTGCGGGATCTCCTGATGGCGTCCCGCGACCACCAGATCGGCGGCCTCCAGGAGCGCTCCGACACCGAGCGGAAAGAGGTGATTGAAGTACACGCTCCCGAGCGTGTCCTCGGGACCGATGTTTACTGTCTTCTGCAGAATCACCGGGCCCTCGTCGAGGCCGTCGGTCGGCCGGAAGATGCTCAGCCCAGTCTCGCGGTCGCCCTTGATGATCGGCCAGTTGATCGAGCTCGGCCCGCGATAGCGCGGCAGCAGTGAGGGGTGATACTGGATGGTGCCGTGCTTCGGCAGATTGACGAAGCCCTGTGGCGCGAACTGCAGCACGTAGGCCATCACCCCCAGATCCACCTTCAGTCCCCGCAGCGCCTCCGCGGCCTGCTCGCCCTTGAGCGAGGGCAGCTGAAAGAGCGGCAGCGAGCGCTCCTCGGCGGCAACGCGCAGCGGATCGGGCTTGGTGCCGGGCTTCTCCGGCGCGCAGAACACGCCGGCGACTTCCGTGCCGCGGGCGATGAACGCCTCGAGGACACCCTTACCGAAGGCCTGTTGTCCGATGATCGCGATGCGCACCTTAGGTCTCGCAGGTAATGGTCGCCGTAGTTCACCCACAGTACCGTTGAGGGCAGGCCGATTTCAAATGGGACGCGGGCGGCACTGCGCCAGGCGTGACACGGCTCAGCGCCGTGCCGGCGCGAGCTTGGCACGGCGGCCGGATGCCTGCCCCGCGGCCGCGAAGAATGCGCAGTCCCGCGCCACGGGACAGGCGCCGCACTTGGGATTCGTCCGTTTGCAGAGCGTCCGGCCGTGACGCTGCAGCAGCAGGTAGGCGCGCATGCGGGCGCTCGAGGTTCCGGGCAGCTGCGCCTCGAGCGAACGCTGCGCCTGGGCGTAGAGGGCAGCGTAGGCCGCGGGCTCGCCTCCGGACTCGATGCGCGGCAGCACGTGCGGGTGACCCGAAGGAACGGCCGCGACCGGCGCGAGATCGCCGAACAGCAGGATGCGGTCGGCGCCGGGGGGGCCGATGCCGGGAAACTTCCTGAGCGCCGCGCGCGCCGCGGCGGGCGGCAGTCCGTGGAGCGCCGCGCGAAGGTCGCCCGAGAATACGGTGCGGATGCGCCTGGCGACTTCCTTCAGGCGCCGCGCCCGCAGCTCCGGCACCATGCCGCCCGCTTTGAGGACCCGGGCGAGTTTCGCGGAGCGCACCGATAGCAGGTCATCGGGCGTCACTCCGACTTCGGCGTTCAGTGATTTCCAGCCCTGGGTGCAGCGTTCCTCGCTGGGAGGGTAGCCGCAGTGCCACCACACGAGGAACAGATACGGCTCGGTCGGAGCGGATGGGGCCTGCACCCCGTGAAAGGCTTCCAGCGCGTCGAGGATCTGAACGAGGGGCGCCACGGACACAGCTTACCGCAAGGCTCAGGACCGCCCGAGGGACCGTGACGGCCTTATGTCCGCCTGTCAGTCGGCAGTCTGCCAGGTGACACGCCGTTGTCACAGTCGGCGTCTAGCGTGCTGGACCGGCAGGCTGTTCACCCTGAGGTGCATGGCTGCAGGCCGAACCACTCAAGGGAGGACGAGTCATGAAGAAGGTGATTGCAGCGAGCGCGGTGGCGCTGATCGCAGCAGGGAGCGCCATGGGCGCGCAGGGCCCGGTTCCCCAGGGCATCCCCAAGCTCGATCACGTGTTTGTCATCATGATGGAGAATCACGCCTACGGCCAGATCGCCGCCAACCCCCAGGCGCCTTTCATCAACGCCCTGATGGGCAAGGCGAACGTGGCGAGCAACTACTTCGCGATCGCCCACCCGAGCTCGACCAACTATCTCGAAGTGGTCGGTGGCTCGAACTTCAACAAGCTGTCCGATCAGTATCCGGATTGGCATAACACGAGCTGCGTGCCCAACATCGTTCCGGGCCAGCCGACCAACACCGACCTGCCGGATTCGGGGCTGTTCTGCCCGATCGCCGGCAAGAACGGCACGGACGCCGCGACCCCGGTGGTCGATAACACCATGAACGAGACCTCAAGCCCGCCACTGACCAACATCAACGGTGTGCTGTCGATCCCGGCGGACAAGAACATCGACGGCATCTCGATCGCCAACCAGCTGGTTGCCGCGGGCAAGTCGTGGAAGTCCTATCAGGAAGGTCTGCCGATCACCGGCGCCGACGGCGTCAACGTGAGCGACGGCTACTACACGCTCGGCGGCAACAATGCGGCCGGCGTCAATGTCACCTCGAACTTCGCGGCGCTCTCGACCAGCGGCAACCCGGTGAGCTCCGCCGACGTCGTGTACCTGTACGCGGTGAAGCACGACCCGTTCGCGTACTTTGCCGATGTGCAGCAGGGTAGAGACCCCGCGCTGAGCCTGAGTCGGGTGGTGTCGTTCGACGGCCAGCAGGGACTTTATGCCGACCTCAAGGCGGGCCGCGTGCCTGACTTGGCGTTCATCGCGCCGAACCAGTGCAACGACCAGCACGGGCGCGGTAACGGCACGGCGTTCTGCAACTACGACGCCGATGACAACGGCACCCAGGTGGGCCTCAACCCGTCGCTGATCCTCGAGGGCGATCTCACGGTGCAGCGTCTGGTGACCGCCATCAAGGCGTCGCCGGTGTGGTGGAACAGCCGCAGCGCGATCGTCATACTCTGGGACGAGAATGACTACAGCACCCACACCTACAACCAGGTGGTGTTCATCGTCGACACGAACTACGGGCCGCACCAGATCCAGAGCTCGCGTTTCTACGACCACTACTCGCTGACCAAGACACTCGACGCCACGTTCGGGCTGCCGTGCCTCAACCACGCGTGCGATCAGGGGGTCGAGGTCATGTCGGATCTGTTCGCACAGTAGACGCCCGCGCGTGGAGGGAGGTTATCCTCCCTCCGTGACGCGCGCGGCAATCATCTTCGCGGCCTGGATTTGCGCAGCGCCCATCGCTGCGGCGCCGGTTGCAGCAGCACCCGGCTACGATCCGCGCAGCACGCCCGCTGCGCCGTGCGGCATCGGCGTGCCTGCTCCGGGACACACGAGTCCTGAGATCGACGCGGCCGCGGGTCCCATCGCCCTCACGGTGCGTCAGGACGGCAGCCGGCTCTGCTACACGGCCAACGGCAGTGCGGACGCTCCCGTCATTCACGTGCGCCAGGGCGCAGAGCTGACGATCACGTTGCACAACGAGATCACCGACCCCGCGGCGATCGACGCCGTCAGCGGCCCCGCCAAGCTCATCACACCCAACGAGCCCGTGCCGCGGTCCGCGGGGCTCTACCGTGTGGTCGCGGGTATGCGGCATCACGCTACCGGCAGGACCAACCTCCACGTCCATGGCTTTGCCGTACCACCGGTGAGGCCGCAGGACGACGTACTGACGGTGTGCACCGATCCGGCGAGCGGCTCTGCGGGCTGCGGGCGCCGCAGCTTCACGTACCATTTCCGCCTGCCGGCCGACATGCCGGAGGGCCTCTACTGGTACCACCCGCACGTGCACGGCGAAGTGCAGGCGCAGATGCTGATGGGACTGAGCGGAGCGATCATCGTCGAGGGAGCGGCGCAGGACGCGCGGCGCGCCGCGGGCATCCGCGAGCAACTCCTCATCGTGCGCCAGACGCAGGATCTGGACGCCGGCAGAACCCAGTCCGCGGCCATGACCGCCGCGCCGCCGGGCGAGGCGGGCGCGCCGCTGCGCGGGCCGCTGCCGCCCGCGACCGCCATCGACACGGCGCACGAGCTGCTGTGCACCAGCAGCTCCGGTATCGACCAGATCAGCCTGAACGGCACGCCGGTGGCCCTCGGTGACGCGCCGGATGCGGCGCTCGCGCACTACAGCATCGCTGCGGGCTCCAGGCAGTACTGGCGCGTTCTTAATGGCGCCACGGACGCGTTCCTCGACCTGGCCCTCGTCGATGAGCACGGCAACTCCCTGCCGCTGGAAGTGGTCGCGCAGGACGGCGCGCCGCGCACCGACGACGCCGGAACCCCACTCGCGGGCCTGGTCACGCGAGAGGCGCAGCTCGTGCCTCCGGCAGGACGGATCGAGATGCTCATTGCAGCGCCACCGCCCGGCACCCGGGCCTATCTCATCACGCGCGCCGTCGATACCGGATGCGCCGGAGACCGGGTACCCGAGCGCCGTCTGGCGGTGATCGAGGCGTCAGGGGAGTCAGCGGTGCCAGCGGGCGCGGCGGGTACTTCAGCGCTGCCGGTCAGCAGGCCGACTTTCTTCAGCGGGATGCTCGCGCAGCACACCGATCGCGAGCGTGTCATCGCGATGGCCGAGTACCCGCGACCCGGGCAGGAGGACCAGGTGGATTTCTACATCGTCGAGCGCAAGCCCGGCGCGGTGCTGAAGCCATTCGAGATGGGCGATCCGCCGGCGATCAGCGTGCGGGCGGGAAGCACCGAGGAGTGGGTCGTCGAGAACTGGACCCACGAGCTGCATGCCTTTCACATTCACCAGGTTCACTTCCGGGTGCTCGACATCGACGGCGTGCCGCTCGCGCAGCCGCCGCTCCTCGATACCATCACGGTGCCGTACGCGACGGCCACCGGCTATCACAGCAAGGAAGGCCCGGTGCGACCGGGGCGCGTGCGCATCAAGCTGACATTTCCGGCAGCGCTGGCCGGAGACATTCCGTTCCACTGTCACCTCACCGACCACGAGGACAACGGGATGATGGCGGTTCTGCGGGTGCTGCCGTGATGGTCATGGTGAAAGGCCTGTTGCTCACGGGGCTCCTCGTGCTCGGCGTCCCGCGCCCGGCGCTCGCTCAGCTGAGCGAGGACTGGTACGTCAATCCCTACCTGGGCGGCATCACGCCCGACAAGCCCTGGCATGCCAGCGGAAGCGGCGGGATTTACGGCCTCGACATCGGCACGGCTCTATCGGCAGCGTGGAGCGCCGAGCTCGACTTGAGCGGCGCGCCGCTGCGCGACCGCACGGCGTCGGGCGACGACGGACTCTACGGCGCCGCGCTCGAGGTGCTACGCGTGTTCGATCGCGGTGCGCGCTTCGCGCCCTACCTGTCGTTCGGCGCCGGACTCACGCACTACGCGCCGAGCGCGGGCGCGGGGTCCCAGTCGCGCACCGAGTTCATGATGCAGCCTGGCGCCGGCGTCATGATCAGGCTGTGGGAGAGCGCCGACGGCTCCCGCAGCCTGGCGCTGCGCCCGGATATCAAGGTGCGCTGGACACATGGGTGGGCCCATGCGCCGGGCAACCCGGTGGATCCGCTGTATGTGCTGGGGCTCACCTACTCGTTTGGTCCGCAACCTAGAAGCGCAAGCCCACCGTGATGGGCACGAAGTTCTCGCGGTCGTTGGGGTCAGCCGCGATCACGTGGTCGGGCTTGGCGATAGCGGAACCGTCACTTCTCCTCGATGCTGAGGATCAGTGGCAGGCAGGGGGAAGCGCTCGCAGGGCCCGCACCGGTCGTTGCGTGGTAAGAGCCGGAACCCGACTGAGCAATCCTGAGCGCCGCTGCGTCAAACTGCGCATCTCCCGATGAACGCATCACGGCCGGCGGCTGCGCGAGCCTGCCGTTGCCGTCCACGCAGACGCGCACATCGACCCGCGTGTCCACCGCCTGTGCGGCCTGCGCGCCTGGGACAGCGGGCGCCGCGGCTGGCGCCGCCGCAAGCGGCGCCGTGGATGCAAGCGCCGACGTCGGTGCTGTCGCGGAGTCGGCGGCGTGGCTCGATGACCTCAGCCAGCGCAGCGCGATCTGCTGCCAGGACACCACCGGCTCGCCACTGCCCGGACTGGTAGCGGGCTGGAAGCGCAACTTCATGACGCAGCTCGTGGCCGCCGCATCCAGGCTTTCAGAGTGCGAGGAAGAGCGGATGGAGGCCTGCGTGGGAAGTCCGGTGACTCCGACCCGAAAGACGACCACCGCAACTGCCTCTTCTCCGGGGTCGGCGCGCTTGAGCTCCGGACAGCGGGCCGAAAAATTGGCGATCAGCGCCAGGTGCGCGGCTCTTGCGAAAGCCGGCGCCGCGGCTTCGCTCTGCGCCGCGGCGGGCAGCGGCAGGCTGCACAGAAGCGGCAGCACTGCGATCGTCAGACTTGCACATCGCCAATCGCGCATTGGAGATCCTCCCGTTCCAGCCCCGTGGCTAAGTATTGTGGCTCACCCGCGCTTCGCAGGCTCGCAGTCCGGAGACTCGCAGGAGCCTTCCTCCTCGATCTGCACGGTGGTGTGCTCGACCTGCAGCCGCTCCTTCAGCCGCGCGTGGATTGCGGCGAGGACCACATGGTGCTGCGTGCCCGAGACCAGGTGGGCGTGCAGGGTGACCGTCGACTCCTCGCCCGTCATCGACCACACGTGGACGTGGTGCACGCCGGCAAGCCCCGGCACGAACCCCAGAAGCTCGGCCTCGATGCGCCGCGCGTCGAGTCCCGCAGGAGCGCCTTCGAGCAGCACATCGGCGGACTCGCGGGTGAGGGTCCACGCGGAGCGGAAGATCAGCGCCGAGACGACCAGCGACAGCAGCGGATCGGCGTACGTCCAGCCGGTGCCGAGAATGACGAGCGCCGCGGCGCTGGCCGCCGTCGAGCCGAGGAGATCGCTCAGCACATGGGCGCGGGCACCTCGCTCGTTGAGCGAGCGCGCGCCGGAGAGCGCCAGGAATGCGGCGAGGTTCGCCACCCCGCCGATCAGGGCAATGGCGAGCATCAGTCCGCCGTTCACCGCCGGCCGATGCATCAGGCGCAGCACCGCCTCGTACACCACCCACAGTGTGATGATGAGCAGCGCCTGGCCGTTGATGAACGCCGTCAGCGGCTGGTAACGGCGGTGTCCGTAGGTGCGCCGCATGCTCGCCGGCCGACGGCCGACGCGGATCGCAATCACTGCGAGCACGAGCGCGGCCGAGTCGGCCAGCATATGTGCGGCCTCGGCGAGCAGCGCAATCGAATTGGCGAAGTAGCCGCCGAGGGCCTCGACGAGAGTGAAGCTGCCAAGGATCAGCAGCGCGAGGATGAGGCGGCGCTCCCCGGCATCGCTCCCATGATGGTGGCGGGAATGTTGGTGGGAATGTTGGCGAGCGTGACCGCCGTGCTCGTGGTGCTCGTGCGCGTGGTCTGGATGACGATGCTCGACCTTATGAAGATGCGGGGTCTCGGTCATGCGCATCCTCATGCCCCGGCGTAGGGCCGGCCGAAGAGCAGCCGGGTGGCGAGCGTCAGCAGCCACCACAGGGCGTGAAAGATCAGCCAGACCGCGAGCGCAAACGCTACGGCAAACAGCAGTCCCTCGCCCGAGAGCGCGAAGGTCGGTACCCAGTCGCTGAAGGTCGCGCGCGTGAGCGAAGGGTCGGCATGGAGCAGCAGCCAGGCGACTTGCTGTACGAGGCTCGTGTGCAGCGCGTCCACCGCGATCTGCAACTGCTGCACGGTGACGACGAGCCCGCGGATGACACCGCCTTCCGAGTGAAACGTCGGATCGGCGCTGCTCAGGTGATACTGGATCAGCTTGTCGATGTCGCCGTGATAGAACTGATCGGCGAGCCTCTGCCACGGCTGAAGATCGAGCCGCGCCTGATCGAGATGACCGCCCAGGCGCTGTCGGTACTGCGCGATGAAGCCGGGGACGAGACCACCGGCCACCACCGAGGCGACCAGCAGCAATCGGTCGAGCAGACCGCGCAGAATCGGCGCTGAACGCACTTAAGCCGTTGTCCGTGGCGCCCGCTGCGGGCGGTAGACGATAAGGTTGCACGGCTCGCGGCCCGAGGCCAATGCCGGGCTGGGACGCTGCCTGACATCTTCTCGAGCTTCAGATGTGATTTAAGCTGTAATAGACTGAAAAATAACAAAACTATCAGTCGGTATCAGCCGTGCGGTTTGGGGGCGTCTCCTCGACGATCCGCCGCCGGTCTCTCGGAGTGCCCTCGATGTCGGGGGGCGCGCGCTGCCGAGCCAGGGAATGAGCAAGCGCGCCGCACCGGCGCCGTCGAACACGCAGATCACCGCGCTATGCGTCAGCAGTGGCGCGGCCGAACGAGAGCAGCATCACGCGTTCCTGAGTTCGGCAGGCGATGCGTCACCATTCATAATTGCAAAGATTCCTCAAGCGAGCGCCAGCCTCGCGCGCGTGGCGGATGCGCCAGCCGCAGCGGACAGGCCGGCGAGCAAACATGAAGTTTTCTTTTCTGGTCGCGCGAGTTTTTTTACTTAAGCTCGGCTGATCTGCGGCGCGCGCGCACCGCTCGAGATATATTCCATATTACGAGGCTGTGATAAAGTGCGAACGAAGCGGCGGGTTTCCTCGTCGCTGAAAAATCGCGCAGAACAAAGAATCATGGGGGAGGGAATCCCGTGTTCGCTTCGCCATCTGCCGCACACAGGATCATTTGCGCGCGCCGCGCAAGGGTCGGCGGCAAGCTGTGCGAGCGAGCAATCGACTCCAGCTGCCGCGGATCTTCCGAGTTCGCGCCTGATGCTTTTTGCCCGTCGTCCCGTCCGTCGAGCGCCCCGTTTCCCAAGGATATCCCTTGGACGGCGCTCGATGCGGGAGGTTACCCAGGGGTTACTCGACTAGAGTTGTGTCACTCAAATCCGGCTTCCGGGGAGGCCTGTCATGTCCAGAGAATTCAGATGCGCTCGCACACTCGTCCTGTCACTTCTGCTCGCCCCGTTGCGTCGAGTAGCTAGAGGCATCGGGCTTTCGCTTGTTGTTGGTTTGATAGGTTTTGCTGGTCACGTCAGCGTCGCTTCGGCTCAGGGAAAGTATCTGCCCGACGCGCCGCAGGTGCCGGCGATCTCACTCAATGAAGGATCTTGCGGAGCGCCTTGCCTTCCGGCACTGCATCCGCCTGCGCCCAACGCGTGGGACCAAGAGTCCAGCTGGAACATAAAACAGGTCGGGTGGGCGAATGACCTGGGCTGCGAAAATAGCGACGACATGTGGATCGAGCACCAGGGCGAGAGGTACATCCTGTACGTTGGTGCAGCTACGGCCACAGTCTTTAATCCACTGACCAGGCAGATGGAGCCATGTGGAGTGGTGCTATATGACGTCACCAAGCCGGCGAAACCGGTGTTTCTGAGCATGATTGACGGAACTGCGGATGGCAGTGGCAGGCCGCACGTATTCGTATGCAGCGGGAACACTTTACCGAAGGCAACCAAGGGCCATTATTACCTGCTTACGCACGAAGGCGACCTCGCGACAGGATCAGGCAAACAGCAGATTTATGATGTCACCGACCCATCGGCTCCGGCACTGCTAACCACTATTGTGACCGGGCTCTCCGAATACCACCGAAGCTATTGGGAATGCGATACCGGGATCGCGTACGTAATCGCAGGCGGCAAGGCCGATGGCTGGCACCAAGGGCAGCACGTCTACATCTATAATCTGGCCGATCCCGCGAAGCCGGTGTTCATCCGTCAGTGGGGACTGCCGGGTGGACAGCCCAGTTCCTCCTCGAGCTGGACGAGCTGCACCAACAGCCCGGGGGCCAATTGCTTCGAAGGAGTATCCAATCCGCCCGCGTCGGTTCATCAGTGCTATTCGACTTCGACGGGCGTAGTCGGTGCGGGTGGTATAAAGAGAAGTGTTGTGATCTGCTCGATCGGGGTGGGCGCCAGCGGCGTCATGCAAATCGTAGACCGGACGAAATTGCTGAACGGTTGCAATCCGGCTGACAATCCCGCTGCCAGTGCGAATTGTGCCGACACTCCGACAGAGAGCGCCGGCCCGTCGCAGGCGGATCTGCTCTATCCTCAGATCGGCTATATTGCATCACCCCCATACATCGGCATGCATGGTGACATGCCAATCTTCAACATCCCGATTCCAACAACCCAGGGGGACGGAAATTATCCAGTCCTGCCTTCTCCGCTGATTACCAGTCCCTCCACGGGGCCTGGCGTTACCACCACCACCACCACCCTCGGAACGCAGCATTGGGATATCGAAATCGAGTCGAGTGAAGCGGGCGGCCCACCCAGCTGCGGTACCAGTGACAACTACATGCACAATGGGACCATACTCGACATAACCAACGAGCTGACGCCCTGGCCAATCTCGACCCTCAATGTCCCGACACACCCGGGAGATTTCTGCCAAAAGGGCGGGCGGTTCGGGGCACATTACGTCGGCTGGGAAATCTATGCGCCGTACTACGGCAAACTCCAGTTTGTCACCTGGTTCAATGCCGGGGTGCGGGCCTGGGACATCCGCGATCCGTTTAACCCGCGAAATGTCGGCTACTTTATGCAGGCTCCAAACTCGCTCACCCAAGCGTCATGCGGCGTTCCCGGTGACCCGACGTTATGCCGGAACGTTCCGTTCATGGATACCGTTCAAGTCGATGACCGGGGCTACGTCTACGGTGAGGATCGCTATGGTTCGGGCGTGACCATCATGCTACCGACGGGCGATGCGTTGGATGTGTTGAAGGGCCGGGGCCGGTCGGATTATGGTGACGCGGACTGAGACCCGGATCCCGGATTCGACGGTAGGGATTCGACTGAGCTGGTTCTAGCGGTCGATGGAACCCGTCCAAGCGCTGTTGTTTGGGCGGGTTCCATCTGATCGCGTCGGGAGAGGCGAACCTGGCATGCGAACAGCGTTGATTCTTGAATGGATGCTCGTTGCGGCGGTAGTTCTGAACGCGCCGATTATTTCCGCCTATGGTCAGGACGTGCCAAGCCGTGGAACAGCAGCACCGGTGCCGAAATCTCAAGAGGTGCGGGATTTCAGCGATGCGACCTTGTCCAAAGTGGTTCCAGGCCAGACGACCAAGGCCCAAGTCAAGGTGCTGCTCGGCAGCGGCCCCTGGCGCATGAACAGTTATACCGACGAGACCCTCCCGTATCCGGGCGACCCATCCGTCGACATTTGGGAGTACCGGGGTCGGGACTCGAGTGGTACCTATCGCGTTCACATCGAATTCGATACCAACAACGTCACGACCCTCATCGCAAAGATTCCGGACAAAACCGGGACCGCGGTAGCGAGGGTAGCAAAGCCCAAGCCGCAACCCGATAAGCCATGACGGGCAAAAGTAACAATCCAACGGGAGCGGCATAACCACGCTCATTGCCAAGATCCCGCCGCTCGTTCTTGATGCCGGTAAAGAGAGGCTCGCATGCATCCAGGGAAACGGGCGCCGCAAATGTCAGACGCGATCCTGCTGGTCATGGCTATTGTCGTCTGTGCGACCGGTGAGATCTCGATGGGCGCGCAGCCGGTGGTGGTTCTCAGTGGAGCCCAGCAGGTGCCGCCGGTCAAGACGCACGCGTCCGGTCGCAGCACCATCGCGATTCATGACGACAGGTCGGTGACCGGGGGTGTGGTCACGTCCGGAATGCACGCCGCAATGGCACACATTCATCTGGGCAGCGCGGGCACAAACGGTCCCGCGATTGTGGCCTTGAGAAAGGTGTCGGCCAATCACTTTGAGGTCCCGGCCGGAACCCAACTGACCGAGGCAGAGTATAAGAGCTTTAAGGCCGGCGATCTGTACGTCAACGTGCATAGCGCTGCCCACAAGGGTGGCGAGATCCGCGCGCAACTCGAGCCATGAGCTCCCTGGTTAATCCTTCGCGTTGCGCAGGTTGACCCAGACGTGATAGGTCACCGCGTCCCAGGCGTTGTGAATTGCGCTGAATAGCAGCAGCAACGTCGCCCCGCCAACGGCGAACAGCGCCGCGTGAGCGCGCGCGGGGGCCCAGACGCCCGATACCGCGAGCGCCAGGTAAGCCATAACGGGAAACACCGCGTGAAACATCCAGTCCTCGAGCACCGGTGTGTAGGCCCGTTGTGATCGCATGCGCCAGGTGACGAGGCCGGCGTACACAACTCCGCAGACCCCGACCAGGCTCCAGAAGACCGCGACGGATATGAAGGAATGCCAGGGAGCGCGCAGAACGGCCGCCAGCAGCAGCACCACGCAGAAGTGAATGATCTGGGGACTGGCGAAAGCGGCACCCGCCTCCGGTGTGCCCGCGCGCGGGCGGCCGGCGATGAGCGTCATGACGACGAACTGCAGGCCGATCAGGGCACCGGCGGCCGATCCGACGATGACGTAGAAACTGTCCCATTGTCCGAGCTCTGGCATCGCGCACCTCGTGATCCGCATGAACAGCGGCGGTTATCTTGCGCTTATCTTCCGCGCCGCTCGAAGCGGTACGCCAGCCTCGGGCCTCCCTTGCGCTCGTAGGCGAGCTGCGCCACGAGCAGCGCAAAAGGCTCCGTGTACCGCGCCACGCGCAGCGGCCCCGCATCCAGCGGCTCGAAGCCCACGTCCCGGATGAGCCGGGCCGCGACGCGTTTCGCGCGCGCATGGTCGCCGCAGTAGATCAGGCTCGGGCGCATGGCGCGGCGCCGCGCCGCGAACACGCTCAACAGGACTTCGCTCGGCACCGTGTTGAATGCGCACACGACGTGCGCCGCCGGGAGTTTCTCGGCAAGCGTTTCAGCGCCGGAGGAGCAGCGGGCGATCACCAGCTCGGTGTCCTCGTCATTCATCGGGAGCGAGCAGCTGACGATTACCCGGCCCGCGAGATCGCCGCTCTGGGCGAGCACGTCGTCCACGCGGGACCAGTGCACCGCCAGGAGCAGCGCGTCGGCGTTCTGCGCGGCCTCGCGAGGCGAGCCGGCGCGCGCTGCGTCCCCGGCCTTGCGGGCGAGCCGCTCGAGCTTGCGCCTGTTGCGGGCGTAGCTGAAGACCACGGCGTGTCCGGCCCGCGCGAACAGCGTTCCGAGCTTAGCGCCCATCAAACCCGAGCCGAGGATGCCGATTCGCACGCTGCGGAGCTTATACCGTAGAGGCGCCAACGGTGGCCAAGGACCCTACCGCCTCCGGGAAACCCTGAAGCGGGGGCACCAACTACTGGTGGGCGGCGAGGGCGAGCGGCTGCAGCTCCGGCGGCTGGCGGGTGGCTTCCACCATGAAGTCGCGGAAGGTGCGGATCTTGAGCGGCAGGTACTTACGGCTGACGTACACGAGATACAGCATGCTTTGGCTGAGCTCGTATCCGGTCAGAACCGGAATCAATCGGGTCTTGAGCGCTGGGTCCTCGAACATGAGAGCGGGCAGCGCTGCGATCCCTATGCCGTTGGCCACGGCGAAGGCGACACCGACCGCGGATCGATAGCGCGCTGCGACCCGAATCGGGACTTCGATCCGGCCCTGCGATCCGATGAGCTGCAGAGAGCTGACGTTGCCAACACCCACAAAATCGTGTTTGGCGAGATCCTCGGGGGATTTCGGCGTTCCCCTGCGCTGCAGGTACTCGGCAGACGCGGCAAGGAAGTACCTCACGGAGCGCAAGGGTCGGGCGATGAGGCCCGCCGGGAGCGAGTCCCCCGAGGCTACGCGGATGGCCAGGTCATAACCTTCCTCCACGAGATCCACGTCGCGGTCGTCGAAGGAAATGTCGACGACAACTTCGGGATAGCGCCGGCGGTATTCGGCGAGGTGCGCCGCGACCCGTTCCGGCGACCAGGTCGGGCAGCTGATGCGCAGCGTTCCGCGCGCAGCGCTCCCCAGCGACCCGAGCTCGAGCTCCGTGTCCTCCAAGTCCTGCAGGATCACCTTGCAACGGTCGAAATAGAGTCTGCCCGGCTCGGTGAGGCTCAAGGTACGGCTGTTGCGATTGAGAAGGCGCACCCCGATCCGCCCTTCGACGTGCATCACGTGCTTGCTGACCATCGCGGTCGAGATGTCCAGCCGCTCGCTTGCGCCGACGAAGCTGCCCGACTCCACCACCTGCCGGAACACCTTGATGCTCGTCAGTGTGTCCATCTCGTTTATCCTCCCGCCCTTGTCAGTACCGTACGGCGGGTCAAGGTTGGAATCCTCTCTCGAACGGTCGGTACAGCCGCTCTCAGGCGGGGGAGCGCGCCTTTAGCGGGCGCCTAGAAAAGGGGATGGCCACGCCCGCGATCGCGTGGTACTTGTGGTGCAGCGCAGATCGGAGCGCGGTCGCGACATGAACCCGGGCACGGACCTATGAAATCACTCGGCTCGAAGGCGAAAGGCGTCCGCCTGGAGCGCATGAAGGCATCCCCGCGCTGGGCAGGCGAGGGCTTCCGTAACAGGCATCCGATCCTGCCGGGGCTGCGCGATCCGAGCGCGCCGATGCCAACCTGGACCGATTTTTTCTGCACCGACGACCGCCGCACGCCGGCGCGGCCGCTACCGTCGATGAGTCCGCTCGAGGCATGGCGCCGCAAGCCCGACAGCGGCCTGCGGGCGACCTGGCTCGGACACTCGACAGTACTGATCGAGATCGATGGCGTCCGCGTGCTCACCGATCCGGTGTGGGGACCGCGGGCCTCGCCGCTGCGGCTCGCCGGCCCCAAGCGCTTCCAGCCGGTCCCGCTCGCGTTGCGCGAGATGCCGCCGGTGGACCTCGTGATCATCTCGCACGATCACTACGACCACCTCGACTATCCCACCATTCGTGCGCTCGCCAGGAGCGAGGTGCCGTTCGTGACCTCGCTCGGCGTCGGCGCTCATCTCGAGTCCTGGGGCATCGCACCTGAGCGCATCACGGAGCTCGACTGGTGGGAATCGCACCAGCTGCCGACAGCCGGCGTGCGCGTGACGGCGGCGCCGTCGCAGCACTTCTCGGGGCGTACGATGAAGACGCGCAACGCGACACTGTGGTCGTCGTTCGTGGTGCGCTCGGAGCGGCATGGCGTGTTCTTCAGCGGCGATACCGGCCTGACCACTGAGTACGAGGAGATTCGCGCGCGGCTCGGGCCGTTCGACCTGGTGATGCTCGAGATCGGCGCGTGGAACGCCGCGTGGGGCGATATGCATCTCGGACCGGAGAATGCGCTCAAGGCGTTCGCGCTCCTCGGCGGCGGGGCTTTTCTGCCGGTCCACTGGGGAACCTTCGCGCTCGCAATGCATGCCTGGGACCAGCCTGCCGAGTTGCTTCTCGAGCTCGGCCCGAGGACCGGCGCGCAGTTGCTGATGCCGAGACTCGGAGAGCCGGTGGAACCCGCGCTCGCTTCCGGGCGCGTCGATCCCTGGTGGCGAAACGTGGACAGCGCGGGGCAGATAACCGGGCCCGAATCCAACGGCGGCCAGCTGCCGACAATGATGCCCTGGCCGGTCGACTGAACGGCTGACTTCGACCCGGGCGCTGCGGCGAAGCCCGCGGTAGTTGTACCGCGACCGGGCTATGCTTGGCGGCGTGAGCATCCGTTTTGACCTCATAGCGATCGGTCGCGTCAGCGTCGACCTGTACGGGCAGCAGATCGGCAGCCCGCTGGAGGATGTCACGACCTTCGCCAAGGGGGTCGGCGGCTGTCCCGCCAATGTTGCCATCGGGGCTGCGCGGCTTGGGCTGCGCGCGGCGCTCATCAGCCGGGTGGGCGACGAGCCGATGGGACGCTTCGTGCGCGAGCAGCTCACGCGCGAGGCAGTCGACACACACGCGCTGGTCACCGACGTGGCACGGCTGACTTCGCTGGTGCTGCTCAGCGTGCGCGATCGGCACACTTTTCCACTGATCTTCTACCGGGAGAACTGCGCCGACAGCGCGCTCTGTGCGGACGACGTGGATCCGGACTTCGTCGCCAGCGCACGGGCGGTCCTCGTCACCGGCACGCATTTCTCGCTGCCGGCGGGTGCGCAGGCACAGCGCAAGGCCATCGATGCCGCCAGGGCACACGGGCGCCGCGTCATCCTCGACGTCGACTACCGGCCCAATCTGTGGGGCATCGGCGGACACGGCGCCGGTGAATCCCGCTATGCGCGCTCGGCACGCGTCACGCAGGCGCTGGCCGCGGTGCTGCCGCATTGTGATCTGATCGTCGGCACCGAGGAGGAGTTACACATCGCCGCGGGCCTCGAGGACACGCTGGCCGCAGTGCGCCGCATCCGCACGTTGTCGGCCGCGGTCATCGTATGCAAGCGCGGCCCCGCGGGCTGTGTGGTGTTTGCCGGCGCCGCGCCCGAGTCGCTGCAGGACGGCGTCGTGGCAGCGGGTATGCCGGTCGAGGTCTACAACGTTCTCGGCGCCGGGGATGCGTTCCTGGCCGGGTTTCTGCGCGGCTATCTGCGCGGCGAGCCGCACGAGATCAGCGCACGCTACGCCAATGCCTGCGGGGCGCTGGCAGTGTCGCGGCTGCTGTGCTCGTCGGAGTTCGCGACGCTCGCGGAGCTGGACCACTACCTCGCGCAGGGCAGTACGCACCGTGCGCTGCGCGAGGACCAGCGGCTGAATCACCTGCACCGCGCCACGACGCGCCGCCGCGCGCCCGAGGAGCTGCTGCTGCTCGGCGTCGAGCATCGGGGCGGCCTCGGGCAGACGGACGCGCCGGTGAACCTCGGGCGCCTGGCGCGTCTCGAGCAGCTGGCGCTCGAGGCCGCCGCACGGGTCGCGGCCGGTGGCGATGGCTTTGGCGTGGTGCTGGACGCGCTGACCGGCGCCGAGACGTTGCACGCCGCCGCGCGCCACAAGCTGTGGTTGGCGCGAGCGGTGGAGCAGCCCGACGCGGGCCTGCTCGAATTCCAGGGGGCCGCGAGCCTCGCGACGCATCTGACCGAATGGCCGGCCGGACTCACGGTGAAGTGCCGCTGCGTGTACCACCCGGACGATCCGCCGGCCGTGCGCCAGGGCCAGGAGCGCAACCTCGTGCGACTCGTCGCCGCCTGCCGCGCGCAGCACCGCGAGCTGTTGCTCGAGATCAGCGCCGCGGAGCACGGCGAGCTGCGGCCCGACACGGCAGCCCGGGTGCTGGCGCGCCTCTACGAGCTCGACGTGCAACCGGAGTGGTGGGGCCTCGAGCCGCAGCCGGACGCGCACGCCTGGGAGCTCTGCGCGGAGGTGATCGCCGAGCGCGACGCGCTGTGCCGTGGGATCGTGCTCATGGGAGGCGGGGCGTCGACGCAGGCGCTGAGCCGAGCGCTCGGAGTCGCGGCGACCAGTGCGACCGTGCGCGGCTTCCTGGCCGGGCGTACGATATTCGCACCGACGGCGCAGGCTTGGCTCGCGCAACAGCTGTCCGACGAGGCGGCGATCGCAGACCTCGCGCAACGCTTCAGGATGCTGGTCGAAGTGTGGTCGTCCGCCCGTGCGAGCGTGCCGGGGCGGGAGCAAAGGAGCGTCAGTTGAAGACAGCCCGGCTGACCGTGGCGCAGGCGCTGGTGCGCGCCATGGCCGCGCAGTGGACCGAGATCGACGGCGAGCGGCGGCGGGTGTTTGCCGGAGTGTGGGCGATCTTCGGGCACGGCAACGTGGCCTCGCTCGGGGAGGCGCTGTACGCGGCGCGCGAGGTGCTGCCCACGCTGCGCGCTCACAACGAGCAGGCCATGGCTCACGCGGCGGTCGCCTACGCCAAGGCCTCGTTCCGCCGCCGCATGATGGCGTGTACGACCTCCATCGGGCCGGGCGCGACCAACCTCGTAACCGCCGCCGCCGTGGCGCACGTCAACCGGCTGCCGTTGCTGCTCCTGCCCGGCGACGTGTTCGCGACACGCGCCCCCGATCCGGTGCTGCAGCAGCTCGAGGACTTCGGCGACGGATTGGTGACGGCGAACGATTGCCTGCGTCCCGTGTCGCGCTACTTCGATCGCATCACGCGCCCGGAGCAGCTGGCGGCCGCCTTCGAGCGGGCGATGCAGGTGCTGAGCGACCCGGCGCTGTGCGGCCCGGTGACCCTCGCGCTGTGTCAGGACGTGCAGGCCGAGGCCTGTCACTGGCCCGCGACGCTCTTCGAGGAGCGCCTGTGGATCCTGCGGCGCCCTCCGCCGGCACGCACCGAGCTGGCGCGCGCCGCGCAGCTCATGCGCACGGCGCACCGGCCGCTGCTGGTGTGCGGCGGCGGCGTGTTGTATTCCGGGGCCGGCACCGCATTGCGCGAGTTCTGCGAGCGCCACGGCGTGCCGTGCGCTGAGACGCAGGCAGGCAGATCGGCGCTGCCGGCGAGCCATGCGTTGAATCTCGGCGGCATCGGGGTTACCGGCAGCGCTGCTGCCAACGCGCTGGCCGCAGACGCCGACCTGGTGCTGGCCGTGGGCAGCAGGCTGCAGGATTTCACCACCGGCTCGGCGACGCTATTACGGGCAGACGGGCAGCGGATCGTGGCGCTCAACGTGCAGCCGCTGGACGCCGGCAGGCACGCTGCCGTGTCGCTGGTCGCGGATGCGCGCGAGGGCCTCGAGCAATTGAGCGCAGCGCTCGGGCCGTGGCAAGCCGCGGCCGAGTGGACCGCTCGGGCGCACCTCGAGCGCCAGCGCTGGCTGGCACAGGCGCAGGCGTTCACCGCCGCGGAAAACGGCGCGCTGCCGTCGGACGCGCAGGTCATCGGCGCGGTGCTGCGCGGCGCGCAGGCCTCCGACGTCGTGGTGGGCGCAGCGGGCGGCCTGCCCGGAGAGCTGCATAAGCACTGGCGGGCCGAGCAGCCCGGCGGTTATCACCTCGAGTACGGCTATTCCTGCATGGGCTACGAGATCGCGGGAGCGCTGGGGGTGAAGCTCGCGCATCCGCAGCGCGAGGTCATCGCGATGGTAGGCGACGGCTCCTACCTCATGCTGAACAGCGAAATCGCCACCTCGGTGCAGATGGGGATCAAGCTCATCATCGTGCTGCTCGACAACGGGGGCTTCGGCTGCATCGAGCGGCTGCAGCGCTCGACCGGCAACGCGAGCTTCAACAACCTGCGGCCGGGCGGGAGCGGGACGCGCGGCGGACCGGATTTCGTCGCCCACGCACGCAGCCTCGGTGCACTCGCTGCCAGGGTGGACGGCGTCGACGGGCTCGGTGAGGCGCTGGCGGCGGCGCGCCAGGCCGGACGTACCTCGGTTATCGTCATCGAAACCGACCCGGCGGCCAGCACCACGGCCGGGGGACACTGGTGGGACGTGCCGGTGCCGGAAGTGTCCGAGCTTGCCGAGGTCACGGCCGCGCGCGAGCGCTACGCCGTTGCCCGTCGGCGGCGGGCGGACGATGATTGACCCATGAGCATCCGGCTGGGAGCGAATCCCATCATCTGGTCGAACGACGACATGCGCGAGCTCGGCGCCGAGACGTCGCTCGAGACCTGCCTCGAGCAGGCTCGCCGCATCGGCTTCGAAGGCATGGAGCTCGGGCACAAGTTTCCGCGCGATCCGGCGCGGCTGGCCGCGGTGCTCGATCGGTTCGGATTGAGCTGCGTGTCGGGGTGGTACTCCGCCGAGCTGCTCGCCAGGGATGCGCGCGCGGAGCTTCAGTGCCTGCGTCCCCACCTCGAGCTGCTCAAGGCGGTCGGCAGCTCGACGCTGGTCCTCGCCGAGGTCAGCGGCGCGGTCCACGGCGAACGCGAGCGGCCGCTGTCGTCCCGGCCGCGGCTGAAGGCCGGAGAGTGGCGCGAGTTCGGCCAACGCGTCACGGAGCTCGCCCGGATGACCGCCGCGGAGGGTATCCGTCTCGCCTATCACCATCACATGGGCACGGTGGTCCAGAACGGGGAGGACATCGACGCTCTGATGGACGCGACCGGAGCGGCAGCCGGGCTGCTGCTGGACACCGGGCACGCGAGCTTCGCGGGGGTGGACCCGGTGTCACTGGCGCAGCGCTACGCGGAGCGCATCGTGCACGTGCATGCCAAGGACGTACGTGCCGCCGTGCGTGAGCAGGCCAGGAGCGAGGATTGGAGCTTTCTGCGCGCCGTGCTGGCGGGAGTGTTTACGGTTCCGGGTGACGGCTGCGTCAACTTCGCGGAGGTGTTCCGCGCGCTGCGCGGCTATCGTGGCTGGGTGGTTCTCGAAGCCGAGCAGGATCCGGCGATGGCCGAGCCTTTCAAGTACGCCTCCCTCGGCTATGACAACCTGCGGCGCCTGCTCTCCGAGAATATGCCATGAGCTCCTCGCTCCTGGTGAAGCCCGATCTGGCGGCTGCTGCCGGTCAGGTGCACCGCATCACCCCCGAGAGCGCGGGCTGGCGTTATGTCGGTTTCGAAGTCTTTGATATGCATCCGGGGGGAAGACTCGAGCGTGACACCGCGGGGCTCGAGCAGTGCCTGGTGCTACTCTCGGGCCGTGCCTCGTTCGAGGTCGATGGCCGGGACTACGGCACGCTGGGCGGTCGGCAAACCCCGTTCGACGGCAGGCCGTTCGCCCTGTACGCGCCGCCGCGCTCACGGGTGCGCATCGGGGCGCAGACCGAGTGCGAGCTCGCGGTGTGCGCAGCCCCCGCCAGCGGGCGATTCGCGCCGCGGCTCATCGGGCCCGACGACGTCGGCGAGGAGGTGCGCGGCACCGGCACCAACACCCGCTACATCCGCCACCTGCTGCCGGCGAGCGCGGAGGCGGAGCGACTGATCGTGGTCGAGGTGGTGACACCGGGCGGACACTGGTCGAGTTATCCACCGCACAAGCACGACACCGCGCGCGGCGAAGAGACTCCGCTCGAGGAGACCTACTATCACCGCCTGTCGCGTCCCGGGGGCTTCGCCTTTCAGCGCGTCTACACCGACGATCGCACGCTCGATGAGACGATGACGGTGGAGGATCGCGACGTGGTGCTGGTGCCGCGTGGCTATCACCCGGTGAGCGCCGCGCACGGGTTCGATCTGTACTATCTCAACGTCATGGCTGGCCCGGTGCGGCGCTGGCAACCCACGACCGCCCCCGGCTATGAATTTCTGACCCGCCGGCCGTGACGCTCCGGCGCTGACCCTAACGGAGATCTCCATGCTCGGCGTTGCAGTGCTCGGCTGTGGCCGCATCGGTCGGATACACGCGCGCAACCTGGCGCGCCATCCGCGCGCGCGTCTCGTCATGGTGTTCGACGTTCTGCCGCAGGCCGCGCAGCAGGTGGCGACCGAGCTGGGCGTGAAGGCTGCCCGTGACGTCGAGGAGGCGCTGACAGACCCGAAGGTCGCCGCGATCTTCGTGGCAACCCCGACCGATACCCACGTGGCGCTGGTGACTGCAGCCGTGAGGGCCGGCAAGGCGGTGTTCTGTGAGAAGCCGGTCGACCTGGACCTGCAGCGGGCGCGGGCGTGCTGGAACGAGATCGCGCGCCACGCGCCGCGCGTCATGGTCGGCTTCAACCGGCGCTTCGATCCGTCCTTCCGCGCGCTGCACGAGCGGCTCGCGGGGGGCGAGATCGGTACTCTGGAGTTGGCGGTCATCACCAGCCGCGACCCCGCGCCGCCGCCCGCCTCGTACCTGAGCACCTCGGGCGGCCTGATGCGCGACATGGCCATCCATGACTTCGACATGGCGCGTTACCTGGCGGGCGACATCCTGCAGGTGCAGGCCCTCGGGGCCAACCTGGTTGATCCCGGCATCGGCGCCCTGGGTGACATCGATACCTGCACGCTCTCGCTGCGCAGCAAGGCGGGCGCGCTGCTGCAGATCAACAACAGCCGCCGCTGCGCGTACGGCTACGATCAGCGCATCGAGGCATTCGGAGCAAAGGGCATGCTGCGGGCGGGGAACCGCTACGCGACTTCGGTCGAATCCTGGAGTGCCGCGCACACCACCGCACGCGAGCCGGTGCTGGAGTTCTTCCTGGAGCGCTACCGGGATGCCTATCGCGCCGAGCTCGACTCGTTCGTCTCCGCTCTGGAGGAGGGGCGGGCGATGAGCCCCGATTTCGCCGACGGCCTGGCGGCGCTGCAGCTGGCGGCGGCGGCTGATGAGAGTCTGAGCAGCGGCCGGACGGTGAGTGTCGGCTGATCAGGCCGCTCGGGCGCGGGAGCGCTGACGATACTGGTCGGCGATCACGGCGGCGACGATGATGGCCCCCTTCACGATCTCCTGGTAGTAGGCGTCGATGCGCAGGAAAGTGAACCCCGATGTGACCACGCCGAGGATCAGGGTGCCGATGACGGTGCCGGTGATCCGCCCGATACCGCCGGAAAGCGATGCGCCACCGATCACCGCCGCGGCGATGGCATCGAGCTCGTACATCATCCCCATGCCTGCCTGGCCCGACACGGCGCGTGCCGCAGTGACGACCCCGGCCAGTCCCGAGAGCGTGCCCGCAATCGTGTAGACCAGCACGAGGTGCGGACCGACGCGGATTCCCGACACGCGCGCCGCCTGCGGATTGGCGCCGATCGCGTAGGTGAACTTGCCGTAGCGCGTGTAGCGCAGCGCCAGGTGGAACAGCAGCGCCGTGCCGAGGAATATGAGCACCGGGACGGCCGCGCTGCCGATGGCGGCGAAGCTATCGGTGAGCATGCTGACCGGCTGGCCGCGCGTATACCAGCGGGCGACTCCTCGGGCGCTGACCATGACACCGAGTGTGGCAATGAACGGCGGAATCGAGGTGCGGGCAATGAGCGCGCCGTTCACGAGTCCCGCCAGCGCGCCGACCGCAAGCCCCGCCGCCACCGGAACCACGACCGGCAGATCGGTGAGCGTGGGATACACGGGCCGGACCGCGTCGGAGGACTGCGCGAGGCTCGCCGCCACCATCGCGGTGAGGGCCACGACCGAGCCGGACGACAGGTCGATGCCGCCCGCGATGATGACCTGCGTGACGCCGACGGCAATGATGCCGATCACCGACACCTGCAGGATCATCACGATCAGGCGCTGCTCGTTGAACAGGAAGCTCTGCTTGACGAAGATCCAGCCCAGCAGCTCGAAGCTGAGCGCGAGCCCGACGAGCACCATGAGGATGCTCACTTCCGGCGGCAGCCGTCGCCAACGCCTCCCGCGCCGGGCTTCGACGCTCGTGTCAGGCACTGCCTCTGGCATGCTGGCCCCTTCCCGCAGCGCAGCTACTGAGCGGCCAGATTCATGATTCGCACCTGATCGGCCTGCGCGCGCGGGAGAATTCCGGTGATACGCCCCTCGTGCATCACCATGATGCGGTGGCTCATGGCGAGGATCTCGGGCAGCTCCGAGGAGATCATCAGCACGGCCGCACCGCGCTCCACCAGACGCGCGATCAGCTGGTAGATCTCGGCCTTGGCGCCCACATCGATGCCACGCGTCGGCTCATCGAGGATGAGAGTCCGCGGGCTGGTGAGCAGCCAGCGCCCGATCAGCACCTTCTGCTGGTTGCCGCCGGAGAGATTCTCGATGCGCTCGTGCTGGTCGGGCGTCCTGACAGCCAGCAAGCGGCTCATCGCCTCGCAGGCGCGCGTGAGCGCGCGCCCGCGCACGAAGCCCAGACGCACGAAGTCGCGCCCGAGCACCGCGACAGCCAGGTTCTCGAGCACGCTGAGGGTGAGGAAGCAGCCGCTTTCCCTGCGGTCCTCGGTGAGGAAGGCGAGGCCGCGCCCGATGGCCGCTGCGGGCGAGCCGATCCGCACCTCGCTTCCCTCGATGAGAATGCGCCCGGAGCCGGCCGGGCTCACGCCGAACAACGCCTCGGCGAGCTTGCTGCGGCCGGATCCGACCAGCCCGGCGATGCCGAGAATCTCCCCGGCGTGCAGCTCGAAGCTGACGTCGCGAAAGTGAGGCTCGAGCGTCAGCTCGCGTACGGCCAAGCGCACCGCACCCGCTCGCGCCGGTGCGGCCGGGACGATCTGCGCCAGCTCGCGGCCGACCATCATGCGGATGATCCGCTCGCGCGTGAGGTTGGCGGGAGTGTCGGTGCCGACATGCCGGCCATCGCGCAGTACCGAGATCTCGTCCGCCACGCTGAAGAGCTCCTCTATCCGGTGGCTGATGTAGAGGATGCCTTTGCCCTGCGCCTTCAGGCCGAGAATGATTGCAAACAGCCGTTCGGCGTCCCGCTCGGTCAGCGCCGAGGTCGGCTCGTCCATGATGAGCAGCTGCGAATCGTACGAGATGGCCTTGGCGATCTCGACCATCTGCCGGTAGGCGATCGACAGGCTGCGCAGCGGTGCCTGCGGATCGATGTCGATCGACAAGCTCCCGAGCAGCTGGCGCGTCCGGCGATGCAGCTCGCGGTGGCTGATCACGCCACAGGCGTTCACCGGCTCGCGTCCGATCCAGATGTTCTCCGCGACGCTCATGGAGGGCATCAGGTTCAGCTCCTGATGGATCATGGCGATGCCGCTTTCGAGCGCCTCGCGCGGCGAGCGCAGCCGCAGCGGGCGGCCGCGCAGGTGCAGCTCACCGCGATCCGGCGCATGGAGGCCCGCGATGATGTTCATCAGGGTCGACTTGCCGGCGCCGTTCTCGCCGACCACCGCGTGGACCGTGCCGCACTTAAGTCGCAGTGACACGTTCTCGAGCGCCATCACGCCGGGGAAGGCCTTGCTGACGTTGATGACTTCGAGCAGGCAGCCGTCGGCGGCGGCGCTGGGGTCGCTCCCCATGGCGGCCTCAGTGCCTGTCCAGGTAAGCGGCCAGGTTGGCGCGCGTCACCAGCTCGAACGGCACCCACACGAAGCTCGGCACCTTCTCGCCCCTGGCGAGCTTGAGCGCGGTATCCACGGCTCCTGCGCCCTGGGCCGGTGCGTTCTGAAACACGGTCGCCGCGAGCTGCCCGGACTTCAGCACCGCGAGCCCATCGGGTGTGGCATCGATCCCGGCGACGATCGTGCCGGAGAGCAGTCGCGCCTGCTTCAGGGACTGCAAGGCGCCAATCGCCATCTCGTCATCGTTGGCCACCACCGCCTGCGGGCGCAGCCCGGCGCTCAGCCAGTTCGTCATGAGGTCGGCGGCCTCGGTCCGATTCCAGTTGGCGGCCTGCTTGTCCAGCACGCGTATGCCGCGGCACTGCGGCCGGGCGATCACGTCATAGATATCCTGGGTGCGCTGCCGGGCGGATTGATTGGTGAGCTCGCCCATGAGGATGACGATCGCGCCGCTACCGTGCAGCAGGCGGCAGACCTCGGTCATCTGCAGCGTGCCCGACTGCGTCTCGTCGGAGCCGACGAAGGAGACGCGCGCTGGCAGCTGTGCTTCGGCAGGTTTGCGGTTCACGTACACGAGCGGGATCCCGGCACGCGCCACCAGACGCGTCAGGCGCGAGGTCGCGTCGGTATCGACCGGGTTGACGATGATCGCGTCCACCTTCTGCGCGACGAAGTTCTGGATCTGGCTCAGCTGCCTGCCGATGTCGTTCTGGGCATCTTCGAACTGGATCGCGACGTTCAGCTCGCGCGCCCGCTCCTGCATGCTGGCACGTACCGCCGTGAGGAAGTTATCGTCGAACCGGGCCATCGAGACACCGAGCGTCGCCGCCTGCGCCGCAGCGAGCAGCCCCGGTAGCACGCACACGAGAAATGTCAGCGTCTTACGCACTGGCCGCAGTGTACACGAGGGGTTATGTCCAAATCGCAACACAAGTCCTCGTTCCCTGATGCACTATGCTCGGATCTGGGGAGGGGAAGCGTCATGGATTACGCTATCAAGGAAATGGAGCCAAACGTGTGGCGCGTCGAGGTTGCCGGGACCGTCCGGATCATTCGATACCGCCGCGATCTCAGGGAGAGCTTCGCACCCTGGGATATCTGCACGGCGGACGGCCACCCAATCTGGGGATCGCCGTCGCTCGAGTCCGCTTTCCGCTGGATTCAGGCGCGTACCGGCTATCCGACCGAGGCCCTGCTGGTCGAGGGACTACTCGAGCAGACGGCATCGAGCCGCAAGCTCGAGGCTCCGCTCGCTCAGGAAATGATTCCCGAGCAAAAGAGCCAGGGACGATAATCGCCGACTTATCGAGGGATGAACGCCTCAGCGCTCATGTGAGCGGGCAGCGAGCGGCAGCCGCTGCAGTATCTCGTCGCGGTACCTGGCGCCGGAGCGCACGACCGTCCCCGAGAGCAGCGTGAAGGTGTAAGTGCCACGTCCCGCGCGCTGCGCGTAGCGAATCGCCCGCACGTTGACGAGCAGCGAGCGCTCGATGCGCACGAAGCCGCTGGCAGACAAGGCGGCCGCCAGGCGCTTGACGGAGTCGCGGCTGATGTATTCGGTACCGCCGCTGTGGAATTTGACGTAGTTGCCGTGCGATTCGATCAGCTCGATCTGCTCTGGCTTGAGCACATAGAAACGGTGCTCGCGCTCGCCCACCAGTACCGCGAGCGCGCCGAGCGCCCCCGGCGGCAGCTCCAGGGCGTCGCGGGCCGCCGCGGCACTGATCGGCGCGGGCGGCGATGCCGGGCGCACCAAGCGGATCGGATTCAACGTTCCATCGATGACGCCCTGCGCGAGGGCCGGCCGCCGCTCCTGCGAACTCATGGTGCGGCACGCTAGCCGTTGTCCCGGTCCGACACTTCGTCTAGCATGAAACTATGAATGCAGTGAACGCCGCAGCCGACGGCGATGCCGCCGTTGCCAGGGTTGCCGCCGCGATGGGGGATACGACGCGGGCGCGCATGCTGATGAGCCTCATGGACGGCCGCGCCCGCACGGGCACCGAGCTCGCGGCGCTCGCCGAGGTGGCGGCCTCGACCGCCAGCGTGCATCTGCAGCGTCTGCAGGCCGCGCGACTGGTGGTGGCACGCCGTCAGGGCAAGCACCACTACTACACGCTCGGCGGGGTGCAGGTGGCCGGCATCCTCGAAAAGCTCAGCGCCTTCGCCGGCGGCAGCGGCCCGCCGTTCGTATGCAACGCTCCCGATCATTTGCGCCAGGCCCGCACTTGTTACGACCACATCGCAGGCACGGTGGGCGTGGCGCTGCGCGAGCGGCTTGCGGCGCTCGGGTGGCTCACCACGCGGCCGGCGGGCGACGGCGAGACCTACGAAGTGAGCGCCAGTGGCGCGCGCGCACTGACCGCCCTCGGCCTCGATCTGGAGGCGGCACGGCGGCTGCGGCGCCGCTTTGCCTTCGGCTGCCTCGACTGGACCGAAAGACGTTTCCATCTCGGCGGCGCGCTCGGCGCCGCGCTGCTGCTGCTCGCACAGAGGAAAAAATGGCTGGTCCAGGATCTCGACAGCCGCGCCCTGCGCTTGACGAGCGCCGGACGCCGTGAGCTCGCCGGGCGTCTGGGCGTCAGCGCGATGTGAGATGAGCGCGCCGGAAGGCGCCGCGGACCGCGATGTAGTGGGTAACCTGGGGTTGTCCACGCACGAGTTTGTAGAGATGCTCCTGTGCCAGACGATCTGCGCGGGTGACACGGTGGTGCTGACGCAAGTGCTCCAGCCACGAATCCAGGAAGAACGTCTCGACCAGTCGCTCCGGCTGCGCGGCATCCTCGAAGATCTCCCACGCGTAGGCCCCGTCGCGTTTGCGTTCGCGGGCGATGCCGGCCAGCGCGGCGAAAAAAGCCTCGCGGTCTTTGGCAGCAACGCGGTATTCGACCGTCACCATGACCGGACCTGCATCTTCCTGCTCCGGTCCTGCGAGCACGGGTTCGGGCCAATGCATCGAGGGCGTGAGGTCGGCTTGTGGACCGGTCTGAAGTCTCCAGCCTCTGGTAACGAAGACTGCGATCAGCAGACCTGCCGCAGCAGTTAAATGTGCCAGCGGAAGTCCGGCCTGTTGCGCGACTGCACCCCAGATCGCGCTGCCGAGGCTCATGGTCCCAAAGAAAACGGCAACATAGGCCGCCAGACCACGGCCACGGACCCAGTCGGGGAGCGCTACCTGAGCCGATACATTCAGAGTAGCCAGGACGGCAATCCAGGAAATTCCAGAGAGCAGACATGCCAGCACGGCCAACGCCGCCTGGTGCGCGAGCCCGAACAGCGCTAAGCCAACTGCCGTGCCAACTTCGCCCCAAATGACGACGGTGTTGGCGCCGGACCTTGCTTTGAGCTTGGGCAGAACGAAGGCGCCGCATACCGCCCCCGCTCCGATCGCACCCAACAGTAGCCCGTACAGTGTGGGTCCGCCGCGCAGCTGGTTGCGTGCCACCAGCGGCAGGAGTGCCCAATAGGCACTGGCGAACAGGAAAAATCCAGCGGCCCTCACGAACGTGGCACGCAGAGGGCGGTTGTTGCGGACGTAACGCCAGCCCACGCGCATCGCGGCGGTAATCCCTTCCGGGGGCAGCGCGCCGGAGGCTTTCGGGGGAGGACGCCACAGCAGAATCACGGCGATCACGCCGAGGTTACTGAAAGCGTCCAGCCAAAAGGGCGCCGCGATGCCTAAGCTTAAAATCACGATGCCAGCCAGGGCCGGCCCCAGGACGCGGCTGATGTTGACCCCGACGCTGTTGGTCGCGACGGCGGCCCACAGGGCGTCACTCGGTACCAGCATGGGCACGATTGCCTGCCACGCAGGCGTCTCAAGTGCTCCGAGCGCTGCCAACAGGAACAGAAACGACAGCAGAATGCTGGGAGTGACGTAATGCAGCGTCACCAGCGCGGCAAAGAAACCGGAAAGAACCGTGGTCAGAATCTCAAGCACCAGAATGAACCGGCGCCTGTCGATCACATCGGCCAGGGCACCGGCGGGAAGGGCGAGAATGAACAGCGGCAGGCTGTTGGCAACCTGAACGAGAGATACCATCAAGGGCTGCGGCTGCAGACTGGTCATCAGCCACCCGGAGGCGGCGTTATACATCCAGGAGCCGATGTTGGAGACCACCGTGGCTATCCACAGATAGCGGAATACGGGGTAGCCCAACGCAGTCCAGGGAGAGGTGGTTGCCCCGGGAGCACGTACGGCAGCATCCTGAGTCATAACGCTCTGGTTCCAGCTCGCGATGGAAGCGCCCTTTTTTCCGGGCTGCGCTATATTACCGTTATCACGCGTTATGATCGGCCACCAGGATGGCGCAACACCAAGAAGGCGACTGCCATGAGCAAACCCAACGCAATGACGAACCAGGATTCAAGAGGGCTCTCCCGCGGTACGCTGGGCACACCGACGGATCTGTCCGCGACAGCCACCAAGGACATCGCCGCCGCCATGAACGCCATCCTGGCGGATGTGTTTGCGCTGTACGTGAAGACCAAGAATTTCCACTGGCACCTGAGCGGGCCGCACTTCCGTGATTATCACCTGCTGTTCGATGAGCAGGCCGATCAGGTCTTTGCGATGACCGACGCTATCGCGGAGCGGGTTCGCAAGGTGGGCGGTTCCACCATTCGCTCAATCGGGCAGATCGCCAAGATGCAACGGGTCTCGGACAACGATGCACAGTACGTGGAGCCCTCAGATATGCTTGCGGAGCTGCGCGAGGACAACAAATCCCTTGCCGCCCGACTGCGGGAAGCGCACAACGTGTGCGAGGAGCACCGCGACATAGCTACCGCAAGTCTCATCGAGGTTTGGATCGATGAGACGGAGCGGCGTACCTGGTTTCTCTACGAGGCGGGTCGACGTGGCGACTCCGGGGGACGCTAAAGGCAGCTACGCGGACGGCGCCCGCCGCTCACTGTCCATGTGCTGGAGTTGCGCCTCCGCGTAGCGCGCGCCGGCCACCGCCTCCGGCGGCATGGCGCGTTCGATCTCCGCCATCTGCTCGGGACTGAGTGTCACCTGCAGAGCACCGAGAGACTCGGTGAGCTGATCCCGGCGGCGCGCCCCGATGAGCGGCACGATGGAGGCACGCTCCGCAGCGGCGCGCCCCCGGACCCAGGCAATCGCGACCTGTGCGACCGGGACGCCGAGCCTGGTTGCAATCGCCCGCAGCTTTTCCACCAGCGCGAGATTCTTCTCGAGGTTGCCGTCGGCAAAGCGCGGCGCGCGCGAGCGGAAGTCCCCCTTGGCGGCCTCCTTGCGCCAGTGCCCGCTGATGAGGCCGCGCGATAGCACGCCATAGGCGGTGATGCCGATGCCGAGTTCGCGGCAAGTCGGGAGGATCTCACGCTCGATGCCACGCGAGATGAGCGAGTACTCGATCTGCAGGTCCGCGATCGGATGCACGGCATGCGCCCGACGAATGGTCTGGGCACCCACCTCCGACAGCCCGACGTGGCGCACGTAGCCCTGGCGGATGAGCTCGGCGATCGCACCGACCGTGTCCTCGATCGGCACGTTGGGATCCAGGCGCGCGGGGCGATAGATGTCGATGGAATCGACGCCCAGGCGCTTGACCGAGTAGGCGATGAAATTTCGTATTGCCGCCGGCCGCGAATCGCAGCCGTTGAACTCCGCCGGGTCGGGCCCGCGGAGCGCGCCAAACTTCACGCTGATCAGCAGCTCATCGCGCCTGCGACCCTTCAAGGCCTCACCGATCAGCATCTCGTTGTGGCCCATGCCGTAGAAGTCGCCGGTATCGAGGAGCGTCACGCCCTGATCGAGCGCCGCCTGGATGGTCGCGATGCTCTCCGCACGATCCGCGGGGCCATACATGTCGGACATACCCATGGTCCCGAGGCCAATCGCCGAGACCGTGGGACCTTGAGAGCCGAGCCGCTGATAGTCCATTGAACGAACTCCTTCAATACGATGAGGTTGCCACTGGCTTGAGACGATATGCGGTGGCATACTGTTCGATAAGCGGGATTATCCTTAACAGGTTATTCACCCAATCGAACAATGCCTTCCCGGGACCTCGACCTCCGCGACCTCACCGCGTTCGCAGCCGTCGCCCGACACCGTAACTTCCGGCGTGCGGCGGCGGAGCTACGGATCTCGCCCGCCGCGCTCAGTGAGAACCTCCGGGGGCTCGAGGAGCGCCTCGGGGTGCGGCTCCTTCACCGCACAACCCGCAGCGTCGCGCCCACCGAGGCGGGCGAGCGTCTGCTCACGAAACTCGTCCCGGCGCTGCGCGACGTCGATGACGCGGTGAGCGACATCCGGAGTCAGCGCGACCTTCCCGCCGGCCGCTTGCGCATCAACGCACCGGCGCCGGCCGTCACGCACGTGCTCGTCCCGATGGTGGGCCCCTTCCTCAAGCGCTATCCCGACATCCGACTCGAGATCATCGACACCTCCGATCTCGTCGATATCGTCGCGGAAGGATTCGACGCCGGCATCCGCTACGAGGAGAACCTGGCACGCGACATGATCGCCGTATCCCTGGGGCCGCCCCAGCGCTACGTCGTCGTCGCCTCGCCGGGCTTTCTCGACACGCATGGTCGCCCAGCGACCCCCGACGAGATCATCAACCAACCTTGCATAATCGTCCGCTTCCCCACCGGTGTCGTTCTGCCGTGGGAGTTCGAGAAGGACGGGCGGCAGATCAAATTCGTGCCGGAGGGGCGACTCGTCTGCACGCACGCCGGCTTGCGGTTGCAGTCCGCGATCGACGGCCTGGGTTTCCTCATGGTCTTCGAGGAGGACACGCTCCCGGCCGTCAGGGCCGGCGAGCTCGAGGTGGTCCTCGATGATTGGTGTCCGCCCTTTCCCGGTCCGTTCCTCTACTACCCGAGCCGCCGGCACCCGCCGCCGGCGCTCGCCGCCTTCATTCAGTTCGTGACAGAGTGGCGCAGCCTGGCTGGCCGGAGTGGCTGAGATAGGTGAATCCCAAGTCATTGTTACCACTATAGTTTTTCTCGGATCCGGAATTTCCCCATAGCCAAATGGATTGTCCGGTTTACGCAGCCCTGGTGTGGTCTGCGGATTGGGCACGCTCGAGCGTCGGACTAGACTGGAATCCATCGAAAACGACTCCGAGGGCGATCTGGTGACGCGCCGATTCGCAGAACTGTTTCCGTCGGCCGAGCGCGAGTCCGCGTGCACGGGACTCCATGGACTGGGCCTTCAGTTGAGCGCAGCCGTGATGGATGACAACCACGCTCTGGTCAAGAAGCTGCTCGCGCAACTGCTGCGCTGTGGGGCCGCGCGCGCGGACGAGGAGATGCCGCACCAGTTGGCCGCCATAGAAGACCTGATCCGTGCCCTGCGCTCCATGGCGTTCACGGACGATTTGACGGCACTGTTCAACCGGCGCGGTTTCCTGCGCGCCGGCACCCGGCTGCTCAGATCAGAGAGTTGCGAGCGCCAGGGCGCAACGCTCATCTACGTTGACGTCGACAACCTGAAGTCGGTCAACGATTCGGCGGGACACGACGCCGGTGATTCTCTGCTGAGACGGACGGCGCAGCTGTTGCGGTGTGTATTGGATGAGAGCTCTGTGCTTGGTGAGAGCTCTGTGCTTGGCAGGCTCGGCGGGGATGAATTCGCCGCGTTGATCCCGTCGACCGACCCGAGTGATCGCGCCGAGATTCTGCGTCGGTTGCAGCAGGCCGTTGCGGCTTGCAACTCGTCGCGTCATGTCTTGCCGCTCTCCCTGAGCATCGGCACCGCACAACGGTCACCGTCGGAACCGGCCTCCATTCTGGCGCTGCTCGAGCGCGCGGATCGGGCCATGTACGGCGACAAGCGGAAACGGTTTCACGGGCTCGGGCGGGCGGCGGCCTGCCGGTAACTTCGGGAGAAGTGCGTGCAATCGGGACGTGTGGAGCGTCGAATGCCTTCAAAGATTGCGGCGCGTCTGCATCGTTGCGATGACCGCACGGTTTCAGACGTCGTCTCGATTGAAGACATCAGCAGTCACGGCGCGCGCGTCATCGGTCATCTCTCCTGGCGGCCGCACGACCACGTGACACTGGCGGAGTCGATCGGCGATTTTTCTGCAGATGCTGAAGTGGTGTACTGCCAGCGTTTGGGCGAGGACATGTGCGCGGTCGGCCTGAAGTTCGAAAAAGACGCACACGTACAGCCGCTCACCGGAGTGTGACGGCAAATCAGATCATCCGCTGGCGTGCGTGCAGTCGGTGATGCACGCGTTTGTGTCGAGCAGCGCGATGACGTCCCTCCAGGGCGTCGGGCCTTCGTGCATCGCGTACACCGTGTCGACTGCCAGGTGCTCGCGTTCGACGGCCTGGCGCACCTCGTGCATGAGCTGCGGGTCGTACAGAGTGTGGTTCTCATTCATTACCAGGGTGTCGCTGGCGTACAGCAGGCGGTGTTCCGGGAAGTACACCATGTACTGGCGTTCGGTTGAGGCCCCCCGTAGCGGATACAGTTCCATGCGGTTCGCGCCCGAGCCCACGACTTCTTTCTTTGCTACAACTCTCCAGTTCGCTGGTCGGGGGCGGTCGTGTTCCTCGCCGCCTGCGGCGGCAGGCGAGGCCGCCAGCAGGCGCTCGAGCAGCGGCAGATTGAGATCCAGAGCGTAGATGGGCAGGCCCTCGCCGACATCAAAGCGAATACCGCCGACGTGCGGCCAGGAGTCCGACGTCAGGAGAACTGCCGTTATCCTTTCGCCGGGGTATTTCCGCGCTGCCTCCTCGAATATGCCGCGTGTGAAGTTAGCGGACACAGGAGTCTCGAGAATCACCACGCCGTCGCTCTGATGCACCAGGGTGGTATTCCACGAGCCGCGGTAGAGATCGATTCCGGCAGCCAGCTGTACGCTCTTGCCGGCGTCGAAAGGACGCTCCCACCCCTTGGCGGCGGCGCTGCGTTGCGCGGCCGTTGCATCCATGTCGAAGTCCGGCCCGGCTAGCGCGACGTTGAATGTCACGTCGAGGGCCTGCGAGGAGCGCCAGATGGCACCGTCACGCTCAATTATCTCGTTGGATGGATAACTGACTCCCCGAACGTATCTCCAGTTGTCCCAGCAGACGCGTTGCTTCACCTCGCCCCAGTGGTACCAGAAATCATTGAAGTGCGCGCTCGTTTCCACCGCATCCGGAAGGTGATTGAAGGGGTTGAGTACCAGGCGCACAGGCACGCCGTTCCAGGTGAAAGCGACGACCGTGTGCTCAGTTTCCCGGAGTACTTCGGCCGGAGCGTAGCGAAGATCAGGCGACGCAAGCGCCGTGAGAAGCGCCCGCAACGGTCCGAGCGCCAGTCGTTCGCGGGTACGGTCGAGATCGGCAAGCGAGCACGGTGAATCCCCTTGAGCACCGCGGCGAACGCCTGCCGTCGGGGTGGCGATCAGCGTGCAGTCGGACTCTGCCTCATTGAGATCCGACTCGGGCCAGATGCTGTGCGTTTCAGAGCGCAGCCGCAGACCCGCAAGATCGAGCGTCGTCTTGTCGCGTGCGTATGAGGTGATGAAGGGTGCCTGGCGGTACGACTGCTCCATCAGAAGAGTGTGCGAAACGACATCGAGTCTTACGCTGTGAATGTCCTCGAGCCTCTGGCGGCCGCCCATGGCGGTCAGCGACTGCGTGACACAAGCGGCCGGTGCCAGGCCCACACAACCGGGTGTTGTTGCGGGGCGCGGATGCGCCAGGAGCGAGGCGGCAGCGGCGACGCTCATCGCAGCGATGAGGCTCAGGCGGCAGATCGACATCGACTAACCCTTTCCGTTCTGGTGCCAGGCACGCAGAGTGTCCGCCTCCTTGTGCGGATCGAGCCCCGCGTGCAGGTTCGCTTGCCGGTCGGCGGGCAATGTCTGGAACCACGCCAGCGTATCGCGCACGGTGACCTGCAGCGGGCGCGAGCGCAGCCCGGCCTTGAGAGCCGGCTGCACGGAGGTCAGGGCCGCACCGGCCGAATCGCCCGTGGTGGGCGACCAAGGCGGCAGGTCGAGCTCGTCCGCTTTCCAGTGCGCGGCGAGAAAGTCCTCTGGCACCCAGGTGACCGTCGTTGCAGCGTTTGGCGTCGCGCGCTGGCTTGCGGCGATAAGCTCACCCATCGTGAATGCGCGGGGCGGCGAGTCCGCATTGAAGTAACCGCGGGTACGTGACTCCACCAGCTGCATCATCCAGGCCGCGAGGTCTCGCACGTCGATGACCTGTATGGGATCGCGCGTCGTGCCAGGCGCGAGCATCTCGCCACCTCTCGAGGCGCGCACCGGCCAGTAGGTGAACCGATCACTGCGGTCCAGTGGCCCCACGATGTAGCCGGGTCGAACGACGCTGCTGCGCCCGTTGAAGGCTGCGACCGAATATTGCTCGCACAGCGCCTTCATGGGGCCGTAGGTGTCGTTGGTGACCTCCTCGATGTCGGGGTTCGACAAAGTCCCGGTGGGCGAGTGCTCGTCGTTGGGCCTGGCGAAGCTTGCATAAACGGAGATGGTCGAGATGAACAGGCAGTACCCGACGCTAGGCGCGAGCAGCTCGGCAGACATCTTTACGTACTTCGGAATGAAGCCGGTGTCGTCGACCACCGCATCCCAGCTGCGCCCGCGCAGCGCGTCCAGCCGACCCTTGCGATCACCGATCAGGGTTTCGACACCGGGAACGCCGCCCGCGGCGGTCTTGCCGCGGTTGAAGTGCGTCACCTTCCAGCCGCGCTGCAGCGCCTCCTGCGTCAGGTGCGGGCCGATGAAGCCCGTGCCGCCGAGGATCAGCAGCGTTCCCGGCCGCGGGGCGGTGAAGCCGGTCGGTAGCACGGCAGCCGTCGAAGCCCAGGCAGCCATCTGTAGCACGTCACGTCGCGAGCTCATCGCGGGCTCCCCCATACAACCAGCAGCCCAAGGTTCGCGCACCAGACTGTACGATCCCGTGCACGCAGACAAGCCGCCGGCGGTGAGACGGCCAGGCGCCGGTCGCAGGTTTGGCACGCCCGGGCGCCTATTGTCCGCGAGGTTATTGCTGCAGAACGCAGCGGCCTCTTGTCTATAATGGCCAGCTTTGCGAAGTGGCGTTTCCGAGGAGTGATCATGCGCCCAGTGTTCGCCGCAATCATCGCCAGCGCCCTGTCATGCGCCGCCTGGGCCGACCCGTCTGCAAACGATAAGGCCTGGATTGAGCGCAGTAACTCCTACACGAACAAACTGCTGTCGCTGGAACTGGAGCACCAGCCCGAGCGCGGCTCCCGCCAGGGCCTTGCCAAGTTCGACGAGCGCATCTCGAACCCGACGCTCGCTGACGAACTGGCGCTGCGCCGCGAGCTGCAGGCCGCGCTCGCTGGCGTCGACGCCGCGCGCGCGCAGGAACAGGACCAGCGCGTACTACAGGACCTGGCGATCCTCGATCAGGCGTTCGGGCTCAAGTTCCGCAAACAGGATTACGAGCTCCAGCACGAAGTGCCGTTTCTGAATGCCAGCGAGATCGTTTTCGGTGGGCTGCGCGGGCTGCTCGACGATCAGGTGGCCGCCGAGCGACGTGCGGCCGCCGTCGTGCGGCTGCGCCGATATGCCGGGATGGAACCGGGCTACCAGCCGTTCACCGAGCTGCTCAAGGCACGTGACCTGGAGCAGATGGCCAAACCGAACGTCATCTACCCGGCCAAGTCGGAAGTCGAGACGGAGCTTGGACGCAACGCAACCTATGTCGAGGGGATCGCCAGCCTCTTCAAGAAATATGGCATCCAGGGCTGGGAGCCCGCCTACGACAAGCTCAAAGGGCAGCTGGCTGACTACGATGCCTGGGTGCGTAGCAGCATCCTGCCGAAGGCGCGCACCGACTTCCGCCTGCCGCCGGAGAAGTACGCGCTCGCGTTCGAGGAGTACGGCATCGATATCCCGCCGGCGAAGATCGCTGCCATGGCGCACGAGGCGTTCAGGCAGTATCAGGCGGAGATGGCGCCGCTCGCGGCGCAGGTGGCCCGGGCCAACCATTACCCGTCCAGCGACTATCGCAGCGTGATCGCCGAGCTCAAGAAAAAACAGATCACCGGCGAGGCGATCCTGCCCTTCTTCAACGGGCGGCTGCACCAGATCGAGCAGATCATCGTGGCGCAGGGGCTCGTGACTCTGCCGGCACGCCCGGCCATCATTCGGCTCGCGACACCGGCCGAGACGGCACAGCAGCCCGCGCCGCACATGGTGCCCCCACCGTTCCTGCATAACACCGGTCAACGCGGCGAGTTCGTCCTGCCGCTCAATATTCCCTCTGCCAACGGCGGGCAGGCCGACAAGTACGATGACTTCACCTTCGATGCAGTGGCCTGGACGCTGACGGCGCACGAGGCGCGGCCCGGCCACGAGCTGCAGTTCGACTCCATGGTGGAGCAGGGCATCAGCGTGGCACGCGCGCTGTACGCGTTCAATTCCACGAACGCCGAAGGCTGGGGCCTGTACTCAGAGTACATCATGCAGCCCTACGAACCGGCCGACGGACAGCTGCTTACGTTACAGCTGCGTCTGCTGCGTGCTGCCCGGGCGTTTCTCGATCCGGAACTGCAGAGCGGGGTGGTTACGCCGCAACGGGCGTACGAGGTGCTGGAGAAGGATGTGGTGCTGAGTCACGCCTTCGCCAAGGAAGAGGTCGAGCGCTTCACGTACCGCGCACCCGGTCAGGCCAACAGCTATTTCTACGGCTATACACGCCTGCTGTCCCTTCGCAAGGAAGTTGAGTCTCGGCTCGGCGCCAGATTCAACCAGAAGAAGTTCCACGACTTCATTCTGAGTCAGGGGCTGCTGCCGCCCGACCTGATGAGGAAAGCCGTGCTGGAGAATTTCGTTCCGGCGCAGAAGTAGCCCTGACCGATTATTTGCAGACGGCGGAGGCCACCCTCAGGTGGTTGCCGCCTATGATCTTGGCAACTACAGCCTATTTCTGGTGAACAGCGTCGACGAGCGCGTCGACATCCGCGTTAGTGTTGTACATGTGGATTGCGACACGGATCCGGTCGCCACGCACGGTCGCGCGTATACCGCGAGCTTTGAGTTTCTCGGCCGCTCCCAGGACATCGAGCATCACAATGGCGGAGCCGTTGTGCTCAACGTTCAGTCGCTTGCACAATGTGGCCGCGAGTCCGGTGTTGTGGCGGTGGATGTTAGCCACGCCTATTTGGTTAATCAGAGCAAGCGAAGGCAGCAGCGCGCTCGCGGAGATCAGCCCCGGAACCACATCAAATTTCCGGGCGGAGAAGGCCGCCGGGAAGTTGAGCCCGTAGGGGGCGGCATACGGTTCCTCACACGCAAACCAGTTTGGTTGCAGCTGCCTGAACGTATTCGCCAGGTCTTGCCGCAGCGCGATGAACGCCGGGCCGTTTGGCCCCATGAGCCACTTGTAGGAGGAGCATACGATGACGTCAGCCAGTGCGGCATCGAACGGGTGCCACCCGGCGGCCTGGGTCACATCGACGCACAACAGTACACCGGATCGTCTGCAGGCCTGCGAAACCGCCGGTAGGTCCACTATGGAGCCGTCGATCGACTGAACCAGCGATAGGGCTACTGCGGCGTAGTCGCCGGAAAGGCGGCGCGCAATGTCGGCTAACGGGGCGGTGTCAACGGTTACGCCGCGATGCTGCTGGGCGACAAAGGGTATGGTGTTGGAATTGTGTTCAAATTCCGGAACGAGCACTCGCGAGCCGGGCTTGAGATTCGCGGCCACCACGTTCACCAGCGCTGCCGTTGTATGACCCACTCCCACCCGAGCAGGTGACACACCGATCAATGCGCCGAATTCCTGGCGGACTTTGCGGAGCTCCTCGAGCCAGGTGACCCAATCCAGATCGCCTCGGCTCCAAAGGTCGATTGTTCGCCTGGCAGCTTCAACCGAGGATATCGGGGGTATTCCCCGCAGCGCCGTGTTGAAGTAGCCGCGGGGCGCATTCCAAAGAGAGGTATCCATGGTGATATCTCCCTAATCGCAGGCTGATCCTGACGCTACGGTTGCCTGTCCGGTGGCCTCGGAGCGAGATCTTACAAAATCCTTGCACCGGTCCAGTGCAGGCCCAAAAGGCAGAATAAGCGATCTCTGACGTTCTAAGAAAGCGTATGATTTCGATCGAGTTAATCTCCAATCGGAATAGCCATGAAGCTCGATCTGAACGGACTGGAAGCCCTCGAGGCGGTCGTGAGATACGGCGGTTTCGCCCGTGCGGCCGAGCATTTGCACAAGGTCCAGTCGGCGGTCAGCCATCAGGTCCGAAAGATCGAGCAGCAGCTCGGAGTCACCGTGTTCAACCGTGACGGCTACCGCGTTCACCTGACGCCCGCGGGTGAAGCGATACTCGCCGAGGCTCGTCGCTTGCTTGCTCAGGCGGAGCACGTTCGATCCATAGCACGGCAGTTCCTGCAGGAGTGGGAGCCCTCTCTTGCCATCATAGTTGATGGCATCCTGCCGCTCGATCCTACACTCGCTGCGATGAAGGCCCTGGCGGCTACGCACGTGCCAACGCGAATCCAGGTCAAGGTGGAATTCCTGCGAGGCGTACAGTCGAGGTTCGAGAAAGAAAACGGCGATCTCATGCTGGTCGCGGACTACGCAGCCAGTCCGTACCTGCACGAGGAGGCGCTTCCGGAGATGGATTGCGTTCTATGCGTCGGGCGCTCTCACCCCCTCGGCAAGGCGAAGCGCGTCTCCCTGGCTCAGCTGCAGGAGCACGTTGAGCTTTCTGTGCAGCACTCCAGCGAGGAGCAGGGCGACGATCGACACCTGTTTGGCTGTGAGCGAGCGTTTTTCCTTTCCAGTCATCATACGAAGAAAGAAGCGCTCCTGATGGGAGTCGGCTTTGGCTGGATGCCGTTATATCTCGTCCACCCGGAGCTGAAATCCGGCGCACTGCGGGAAGTGAAGTATCAGGGCGGATCGTGGTACCGCTTTACTCCGCGGCTGGTGCATCGAGCCGACCGCGGACTCGGACGCGCCGGGCAACAGTTCATCTCGCTACTTCGCAAGTCGGCATGGCCCCGGCCGAGAGTACTGCGCCGCGGAGCCTGAGGGCGCTGGCGACCAATCTAGGTGCTGCGCGCCCCTCAGTGGATCATCTTGGATACTGATTGAGATCATCTAAACCACGCGGTATTTTCCGCTGGGCGAGGGTGGATATACTCCGTTCGCTTTCACAAAGCTGGCTGCCGTTCTCGACGGCTGGCGCGGCCCAGAACCGCTAGTGGCAATCTCATCCGGGACTTCATGATATGCGTGGAATTGCGTCCTTTACGTTGCTGGCGACTCTCTGGCTGGTGGGTGTCGGCTGTGTCTATGGTGCAACTGCCGCGCCGCAGTCCATCGATGCCGTTATTGCTCAGCTGGCGGCGGTGACGGACTACCAGGAGGCGGTCATCTCGCCCGATGGCCGGGTCATTGCATGGGCCGAAGGAGTACCCGAGGCGAGTAACACCTCAACTCGCTCCGCTGTGTTTTTCGCGCCCGCGGATGGTCGCGGTAGCCCGCAACCGATCAAGGTCACGCCGGCGGGCGAGGCTGGGCCTGTCATCGGCACCCAGCACGACCTGGCATGGTCGCCGGACAGCAAGTCGCTTGCTTTCCTGGCGGACCGTGAGAAGCCGGGTCAACTGCAGCTGTACGTCATGCGAGACGGCGGCGCCGCAAGGAAGCTGACCGATCTCGAAGGGCTGGTGGCAACGCCGCGCTGGTCTCCCGATGGGAAACGCATCGCCATTCTCTACACGCCCGGTGCGAGTCGAGGCGCCGGTCCGTTCGAGGCCGCTGCGCCCGAGGTCGGCGTCATAGGCGAACACATCGACGAGCAGCGGCTGGCTGTGGTCGACGTCGCTACCGGTGCAGTTACAGTGCTCTCGCCGGCGGATCTGTACGTCTTCGAATATGACTGGTCACCCGATGGCGCTCAGTTCGTTGCAACGGCCGCTCACGGCAACGGCGATAACGGTTGGTACAGCGCCGAACTCATCGCGGTCGATGCCGCCAGTGGCGCGATCCGGTCATTGTATAAGCCAGCGGTGCAGATCGCTGTGCCGCGTTGGGCTCCCGACGGCAAGTCGATTGCCTTCATTGCCGGGTTCAACAGCGACGAGCCGATTGCATGCGGCGAAATATTCCGCATGCCGGCCGCGGGCGGCGCGGTGGAGAATCTCACGCCAGATCTCAAGTCCTCGGCGTACTGGCTGAGCTGGCGACCGGACTCGAAGAGTATCTTGTTTGTGGAGGCTGTCGATGGCGGCTCCGGCGTTGCGGAGGTCAGCGCCACGGCGCGTGCGGAACCGCGGCTTCTGTGGAAGGGTGTAGAGATGCTGACGGGGCCCGCGAGCATCTCGCGCGGCTTATCGGTCGCTCGGGACGGCCGTACGACCGCGGTGATCCGCTCCTCGTTCGACCATCCGCCACAGATCGACAGCGGACCGATTGGAAGCTGGCACGCGGTCGTGAAGGCACAGACGGTCTCGCAACCCATGTGGGGTAAGGCCGAGAGCGTTACCTGGCAGAGCGATGAGTTCACGGTTCAAGGTTGGCTTCTGTACCCACCGAACTACGACCCGAAGCGCACATATCCCATGGTCGTGTGGGTGCACGGCGGTCCCGCCTGGCTGACGACGCCTGGATGGCCGGCGCCAGCCGGGTGGTTTCATTTCCTGGATGCGGTCATCGCGAGTCAAGGTTACTTCGTCCTCTACCCCAATCCCCGCGGCAGCGCGGGATTTGGCGAAGCGTTCAAGCGAGCAATGGTCAGGGATCAGGGTGGCGGCGACCTGCGCGATATCCTGGCCGGCGTAAAACATGTGGTCGCAACCAGGCCCGTCGACGATGCCCGCATCGGTATCGGCGGATGGAGCTATGGCGGCGACATGACGATGTGGGCGCTGACACAAACGACGCGGTTTCGGGCCGGGTTCGCCGGCGCCGCGACGGCCGATTTGCTGTCCTACTACGCGGAAAACGACTTCAACGCCTATTTATTGTTGTATTTCGGTGCATCGCCCTACGACGATCCGCAGGTTTACGCCAAGAGCTCGCCAATTAACTTCGTAAAGAATGTGCGCACGCCGACCCTCATCGTGGTCGGTGCCAGCGACGAAGAGTCGCCGGTGTTGCAGTCACGCGAGTACTGGAATGCGCTCAAGGCATTCAACGTCAAAACCCAGCTGGTGGTGTATGCGGACGAGGGGCACAAATTCCACGAACCCGTCCACATCAGGGATCTCGCCCACCGACTGGTCGCATGGTTCGATGACAACATGCCGGCAGTGACGCCTCATCAGGTTGGCGGTACTCGGGCGCGGGTTCAACGTGACACGACGCGCCGTGTCGTATCGACGCCCATCCACGCGACTGCGCTGACCAGGGCGAAAACCGTACCGATCGCGAATGCAGTCTTCCATGCACCGTGGCCGGAGAGGTAGGCGACAATCGGTATCCCGATCAAACCCCCACCGTTTCCTCCAGTATTGAGAATGCCAGTTGCCGCCATCGTGTCGCTTCGAGCGACATACATCGTCGCCGCCCAGTATGGTCCTTCGTTGAGCTCGACTGTTCCGAAGCAGAGTGCAAGCAAGAACACGGCGACATAGGGACTCGGCGCGTAGACGGCGCCGAGTAGCAGAGCACCTGCCGCAGGAAGCGATATGAGTGGTACCAGGCGAAATCCCCAGCGGACGCCAAAGCGGGTACACAGGTCGCCGGCGATCTTGCCGCCCAAGCCAGCGCCGGCTGCCGCCGCCAGCGGCGGCGCGGCCGCCAGCCAACCCCCTTCGAGAATGCCGAAGTGGCGCTCTTGAACGAGATAGAGGAAGCACCAGTTGCCGAGCAGATAGAAAACGTAGTTCATGCAGGTGTAGGAAAATGTCAGCAACACGATAGACCGGTCGCTGAGCAAGTGCGCCAACCCTCGCCAGGAAATCGATGTCGTGTCTTGCGCGACAGATTCTCCGAGTTCCGCAAGCTCCTCGGCCGTGACTGCCGGGTGCTGCGCCGGAGCGTTACGGCCGTACCAGGCCCACACCGCGATGAGTGCCAGCGCGGGCAGCGCCGGCCAGAACAGCGCCTGCTGCCAACCCAAGGAAGCCATGATTGTGGCAATCAGAGGTGGGCTCAGGGCCGCGGCCAATTGCAATCCCAGTACCTGCAGGCCCTGTACCAGGGCCCATTGACTGGGTGGAAACCAGGTTTCCATGACTCCGGAGCTGACAGGAAATACCGGGCCTTGCGCCGACCCCAGCAGCAGCTGCAGTCCGAGCAGCGCAACGAACAGAGCCGTGCCGCTGAGTGCGATCGGCGAAAGAGGAGTCAAAACCGTGGCGAGGAACGCCAGAGTACTGATCAATACAAACGCCCGGCGGGCGCCAAGCCGCTGTCCGATTATGCCGCCGGGGAGTTGGAAGACCGTGTAGCCGAGTACAAAAGCCCATTCAATCCAGCCGATCTGCATCTGGCTCATGCCGAGTTCCGGCATCATGCGTGCCGCCGCGACGGTCACACTTTTCTGCTGCAGGAAAGCGATACAGCCGAAGCCGAACAGCAGGCCGAAAATCCGCCAGCGGATTCGATGAATTATTGCGTAGCCGGACATCGCAGCGGTGTCGGCTGAGGCTCGAGCGAACAGAATTTTCTTTGATTAATGCTTGGACTCGAATTCCCGCGAGATGAACTCAAGCATTCGATTTCTCAAATCAAAGCCGTGCCACGGCTCAACGCTGACCTCGCCGTGGAAGTTTCGATGGAGCTCGGAGTGGCTCTCCCTCGGAAAAGTCACGAGCTCCACCTGGTCGCCCGCTTCGCGGAGCGCGCGATACAGCTCAAACGCCTGACCAGGGGGATCTTCGGTGTCCGCCAGGCCTTGGACGATCAGTACCGGGGTCATCGCCTTCGGCGCGTAGGATATGGGACTCTGACGCCAGGCGGCTGAGAACCGCACCGTCGGGTTACCGAAGTACCAGTGGTCATACCACACCCACTGACCGTCCTCGGTACCGTATTCACTGAATTGATCGGTTACCGGGGCTCCGCTGATAATCGCACGAAAGATATGGGCCTTCCCGGCTGCGAAGCCGGCCATCTCACCGCCGTAACTGTAGCCAACCAGTGCAAGGCGCTGGGAATCAATCCCAAAGCGCGCTCTGGCATAGTTCACTCCAGCCAATATGTCCCGCAAATCTCCTCCCCCGAGATCGTCCTTGTTGCCCGCCAGAAACGCCTTGCTGTAACCGGTACTGCCACGCGGATTCGGCAGCAAAACGGCCCAGCCACGCGCAACAAGCAGATTGACCGTGGCGTAATACCTGTCGGTGAACTGCCCGGCCGGGCCGCCGTGAACGTTCACCACCAGAGGTATCGGTCTGGGAACAGAGACTGGCGGCAGGTATAACAGGCCGGAAATCAGCTTGCCGCGATCGCTATGCCAACTGACCGGAGTAGAAGCGACGAGATCACGACCCGCGGGAATCAACTCAGGTGTTGCCAGTCGTGTTGGCCGCGATGCCTTGGTTGATCCTGTCGGAAGAGGCGACGAAACAAGAAACGGTGCGCTGGGATTACTCGGGCCGCCGGCTATCAAGACCCAGCTCGCTTGATGTTCGTTCGTCTCAATCGAGGAGACGACCGGAAGCCCGGCATCAAGGAATTCGACCTTTCCACCCTCGAGCGCGATCACGGCTACGGATTGAGATACACCACGATTAAATAAGGTGACAACCGAGTGCTTGTCCGACTCGACGATTAACGGGACATCCGCTGCGTCCGGCGAATCCGACGCGACCGTTCCTTCGACTCGATCCGTTAAATTCCTGATGACATGACTTTGAAGATCAAAGTCGTACAAATCCCAACAATAGGGCGGTGTATCCTGATGACATTGGGCGAAGTATACGATCTGGCTTTCGCTCACCCACTGCGCCTTCGACACTGTGTTCGGGAGCCCTTCAATGCGACGGGCCCGGGCCACATTCTTTGCGTCAACGATCCAGACCTTGGCGGCAGGACCCAGGTCAACGAACTTGGGTTCAGTTACGGCGAGAATCCTTTGCGACATCCGGTCCCATGACACCGACTGCACACCGGTTATTGGAGCTTCAGACACGACGGAGCTTTGCAGGCTTACGATGTGAAGGGTTGCTTCATGAATGTCGGCGCCGAAGGCCGCCGCATCATCCCCCTTCGCCTTCTTCGCATGCTCCTCAGCAGAATCGCGTGGCGCCGCAATCAACGCGATCGACCTCCCATCTGGGGCGACGGCGTAGTCACGAATGTCGAAGTCGCTACCCGCGTCCTGCGGCGCCCAGGTAGCTATCGCGTTGCCATCCTTATTTCCCTTGAGCGTAAGTTGTTGCGCTTCACCTCCGTGCATCGGCAGACGGAACAGCTGCGGGCCCGATCCGCGATCCTCGAGAAAAAGCACGCTGGAGCCATCAGGCAGCCAGCTGGCCTTATCCTGCCCCTTGTCCTTGTCACCACTGGAAAGCGTCAACTGCCAGGGAGTCCCGCCATTTCGGCCCAGCAGCCAAAGATGGGGACGTCCGCGGTCCGCCGTCGTATCGGTAATTACCGCCACAACCTGAGTCCCGTCCGGACTCAGGTGGGCTTCGCGCACTTCACGGCTCTGACGGATGTCTTCGTTTGTCAAACGATGATCGGCTGCGTAAACCGGGAACATCGGCAGTGACGCCAGTGAAGCCGTTAGCAGAGCTTGACGCAGCAAATGCATGGCAACAGTCGCTAGAAGTCTCTGCGTATCGTCAGGGTGAAGCTCGCCGGAGCACCCGGCTCGTTGCCGTAGAACAGCGTTTCGTAGAGATTTATGAAATACCTCTTGCTGAAAAGATTGCGGCCGTTGAGTTGAACGAGCCATTGGCCGAAGGCATACGATGCGCCGGCATCAGCTACGGTGTAACCGCCGATGTCCTTGGTCGCGGGCACGGGTACGCCGGGAGTGCCGGCATACTCTTCGTTTGCCAGGGCACTTCGAAACGACGTTTGTACAGATGATACATAGTGGAATCCCCCACTGAGCGACAGACCTCGCGCGGCTCCCGTCAGGAACTCACGAGTGAGGTAGAGACTCGAAGTCTGCGTAGCTACGTACAGCTCTGTCTGGCCCTCGGTGGCCAGCTCGGAGGGCGTAGCTGACTTGATGGTCGGATTCAGGTACGAATAACCTGCATTGATCTGCCACGAGCTGCCAATGCGACCGAGCGCCGACAGCTCAAAGCCTTTGTGTGAGTCTTCTCCGATCGGTTGATAGTAGTCGACGCCGTCGATGCTCTGCTGATAGGCGGCGATATTCTTCTCATATACCTGGTAGGCAGCTGCCGTCAGCAGGAGTTTGCCGCCGTTGGTAAGGTACTTAGCGCCAGCTTCATACTGGTGGCCCTGCAAGGGAGGCAGAATTCCGACAACGCCGTTGTTATAGGTTTCGTTCTCCTGAGGCATGAAGGATTCGCTGTATGAGACATATGCGTTGAGCCCGTGTACCACCTCATAGGTCGCGCCCACGCGTGCACTAGCCTGACCCTTGAAGTCGAAAGTCGATGAGACTCCGTCGTAACTCAGTATTACGTCTGGTTTTGAGTAGGATTCCCCGAGAAGCAAAGTCAAGGACTTGATGGGGCTGATCACGGCCTGTAGTGATGCGGTAGTAATCGCAGTGTGCAGGTAGACATCATAGGGAGAGAAATCGTCCTGATTCAGGCAATCATTGTAGGCGCCGAATAGTGCTTGCTGGCCGTCATAAATGTTGAAGTTGCAGGTCGCTGTGATCAGCCAGTGTTCGACCTGTTGGTTGACCTGCCTCACCACACCAAGAGATACGAAGCTGTTGGTGAGTCCAAGTGCGTCCAAATGATAGATGCCGGAGAGCCCAAGACCGATGTCCTGGTTGAATGTCTCATTTAGCTGCTGGACCTGCAGGCCGACATCGCCATTGAACTGCATGTCAAACGAGTAGGGCGTTAAGCCTGGTGTGTTGCTGTGCTCAAAGCGCGCCTTCAGACCAATCTGAAGAGCCTCTGTTGGACTCCAGGCGAGGTCGCCTTCAGCGTGGTAGAGGTCTGTATAAAGCTTCATGTTGGGCGCCCCGTTGAAGAAGGAGCGCGGTAAAAGCGCAGGGGTCCCATCCGGTTGAATCGGCAACCCGCCATCGACCGAATTCCTCACATATCGCTCGTAACCGCCGTGCACGTAGGCGCTGAGGGTGTCGCTTAGTTTGAAGTTGAGTCCACCGTAAAGGGTGGTCTTCTGATAGTTCCTGTAATCCATGAAGCTGTCGCCCTGGTCTCGAACGAACAGTCCAATGCCTCGGATTGCGCCAGAAGCATCAAGTGCAGTGGCGCCTTGGGCTTCCACCCGGTAGCTGTCCCAACTGCCGGCACTTGCCATTACATAGGTAGGGGTGTTCTCCGTTGCACCCTTGGTAACAAAATTGACCAGCCCGCCGGGGCTCGAGATTCCGTAAACAACCGAAGAAGGGCCTTGTACAACCTCCAGGCGGTCGTAGATTGCATAGTCGGGCTCGAAGTTGGTGTCGTTGTCATTCAAGCCGTCGACGGCTTTTTCCGCCGGATAGCCCCGCAAGCTCATGGTAGAGCTGAGTCCCAGATCGCTCCCATTGTTGGTGGCTCCGGGCGTGTATTCGGCGATCTGACCCAGCGTCTTCAAATCCGCGGCGTTGATAAAATCGTTGGAAACGATATTGATCGACTGAGGTACCTTTTCCACGGGTAACGGCAGGTTTGTTGTCCCGCTCGTATCCGCGCTCAGGAATTGGTAGTGAGCTGTTACCGTGACTTCTTCGAGCGGGTTTTTCTGTTTTTCTGTTTGCCCGGGCGGGGCGCCCTGGCTTTCACTCGATGATTGCGCTTGCTGCGCCAAGGCTGGCAGTGAGAGCACCGCCGTTGCGAGAGCAAAGCCGATCGCGGCAGAACTAGCCAGATTTCGCGTCAATTGAGATTCCCCCCGCCGTCGAAAAATTAGCGCCACATTTGCGCCGGACTCGCCTATGTTCGCACTGGCTGACCGTAGCGGTCAGCCAGCACACCCCCCTCGGCGCGAGCATAGGCTAGTCCGGTGGGGCGTTAGAAGAAAAGCGTATGATTTCGATCAGATCGATCTCTATTATCGATCGGCTCGGGAGCGGCGGGCTAACCGATGGGCGGGCGGCGTTGCCATACGCCCAGCTTGTTCTCCAAGGCGTGTGCGATCGCCAGCATGGTGCCTTCCTGGAAGAGCCGGCCGTGAAATGTCACGTTGCGGGTGACCGTGTGAGCAGGCCCGTGGGGGTCCGCCGGAGCGAGGTAGTAATCGGGGGAGGAGCGCGAGGGACTTTCAGTGAAGCCTGCGCGCAACGTCAGTCCTGGATGCCCGGTGAAGTTTGTGATCATGAACAGATCATAGGATCCGTACGTCGGACCAAACATGACATCGACATTGCTGAAGAGCTCGTCCATCCCTTGCATGACCTGCCGTCGCAAGCGTTCCTTCTGCAGATAGTCCACCGCCGAAAGCAGCCGCGCCTCTCGCCAGCTCTGAGGCTGGGACTGAACAATGAGTTGGGCGTCCTGTCCGCTCAGAGTGAGCCCCTCGAATACCGCGGCGGACTCTACGTCGAGAATCTCCGAGAGGGCCGAATTTGGCAGATCTGGCAGCGCCACCGATACGAGTTTCACGCCCAGTTCTTTCATGGCCTGCAGGGCCGCGCGCTCAGCGGCTGTTACCGGCACTGCATCCTTCGAGGCGGATTGAGCCGGTGTATCCCGCGTGTCGTAACTGATTCGATCGAACCACTCGGGTGAGTAGCCGACGCGAAGCCTGGTCAGATCCAGCGTGGCGTCGTACCTGAAGCCCATATCGATCGAGCTGGCGGACGTCGGGTCGTAGCCGTTGATGGCCGCCAGCACCAGCGCCGCGTCTTCGACACTGCGGCACAGCGGACCGATCCGCTCGAGACTGGGCGTCAACGGCATGCCGCCCTTGACCGGTACGCGCCCGAAGGTCGCTCGCAGGCCAACAATGCCGCAGCGATCGGCGGGCTCGAGAATTGACCCGAGACTATCAGTCCCTACCGAAAAAGCGCAGAGGCCGGCGGCCGTTGCCGAGGCTGGTCCGGCACTTGATCCCCCAGAGGGCTCTTCCAGATTCCAGGGATTGCGGCACATACCGCCAAACCAATTCCAGGCGTCCGCGAGCTCCCCAGTCGCCGCTTTGCCGAGGAGAACCGCACCCGCCTCTCTCAGCAACCGGACGATAGTCGCATCTTCTGTGGGTACGCGATCGCGGTACAGAGCACAACCCCACGTGGTGGGGATCCCTGCCGTGTCGAACACATCCTTGACGGAGTAGGGCACTCCATGCAGCGGGCCACGGTACTTGCCAGCCTTGAGCTCTGCGTCCATCGCTTTGGCCTGCGAACGCGCCAGATCCGCGCACACCGTGATATAGCAATACAGGCGTGGCGCGATACTCGCGATACGTTCCAGATAAAGTTCGGTCAGGCGGACGCACGTCAGTTGCCCGGTGCGGATCCAATTTGATAAGTGCGTGACGGGCGCATAAGCGATAGCCGAATCGTCTCGCGGCAATGGCGCCTCATGGGCGCTCGACAGACGCACGAAGTTCGTTTGGGGAGGATAGCGCTTGCCGGGCAGCCGTGGGTCGAAATGAATGGCCGGCTGCAGGGTAACCGCGCGCGGCACTCGCCGCAGATTCACGACCGACTTCACCTGCGTCGGTACCGACGCCGCTAACTGCTCGCATTGCATAGCGCTGAAGTGCACGGCGTGGATCTTTTGCGCCTCTGCGATCGTTGTCGCGGTAATGGCATCAGCCGCGCCAGCTACGCGCGCACTTTTCTTGCCGGCTGACTCTGACGACACCTCCGCGTTGACCGCGGCCGCCGGCGCGATACACGCCGCAAGGCCGAGCGCTTCGGTAAGAAACTCCCGCCGAGACGTCATTGTGTGCCCCCGACCGAAACCGAGCCCGCCAGCCACGCGTCGTTGAGAGACGCGCGGTCACAACCCTGCAGCGGACCGCGGTGTCCCATTTCTTTGAGCTAGAGTAAGCAGCGTCGCCCATCAAAGAAAACGCATCGTTTCGATTAAGTCCATCGCCTCCTTGAATGGCCACGGCGCTACGCGCAAGAAAAGATTATCGAGAACAGAGATCGATTTAATCGAAATCATACGCTGTTCTTCAAAGGTCAGATGGGTCTAGCCTATCTTCGCGCCGAGGGGGGTGCGCTGGCTGACCGATGCGGTCAACCAGCGCGTGAATTTAGGCTAGCGCGGAGAAAATAACGTGGCGCTAAGAGTTCAGCGGCGGCGGGAATCTCCATTAACACGATATCTGGCCGGGTCTGCCGGGATCTGCTTTGCTCTCGCAACGGCGGTGCTCTCACTGCCAGCTATGGCGCAGCAAGCGCAATCGTCGAGTCAAAGCCAGAGTACCGTGCCTGAGCCGGCAGAAAACGAGAAAAAGGAAAAAGCAAAGGCGAAAGAAAACGAAAAGCTGGAAACGGTCCTGGTCACCGGCTCGAATATCCGTACCGATGTGTCGGAGGTGGCGGCCCTGCCGCTTACCGTCGTCACGTCCGATGACATCGCCAAACAGGGTGCACAGGAAATTTCCGCGACCTTCCGTGAGAATCCGCAGTTCGCAGGAGGCACCTTAAACGGCGGCAGTGGCGGCTTCTTCTCGGGTGCGGTCGAAACCCTCAATCTGCTGGGACTCGGGGACACGTACACGCTGGTGCTGGTCGACGGGCGGCGCTTCAACGCCGTGACTCCGACCAACATCGCGAACATTCCCGCTGGCGCCATCGACCACATCGAGATACTCGCGGACGGTGGCTCGTCGATCTACGGTTCCGACGCTGTCTCCGGGGTCGTCAATATCATACTCAAGAAGAGCTATGACGGAATGGAGGTCTCCTCCACCTATGGCGACCGTGTCTTGGGATCGAATTTCGGCACTCACGCGCGAGATTCGACCACCGACCTCAAGTTCGGCACGAGCGGCGAGCGGGGCCGTTTCTTCGCCGATCTGGAATATCGCGATCGAGGCGGGACGAATATTGTCGATACGCAGGAGGGTCGCAGCACCAATCTGTGGGAAGACCAGGTGTATACGAATCCCTCGAACATCGTATTGCCGAATGGGAATGACGTCATTCTGAACTATCACGTTTTCCCTCCCGGCTCATATAGCCGTAACCCAGCGGACTACATCCCGTACGACCCGGCCAACTACAATGCGACCATCGGGCAGACGCAACGCGCAGAGCTCCAGGACCGCCAGCCGCAGCAGGATATCAGCGGCGTCGCCTTCGCCGAGTACGATCTGACAGATAAAATCACGCTGTTCAGCCAGCTCTACTATTCCGCGTTCCGCTCAACCGAGCAAAACGAGCAGTGGGGCGTGGATTTCTATGGCGACTCGCACCTCGATTTCGGACCGGTACCGGCGACCAACTACTGGAATCCTTTCGGAGTTGCCCTGGCGAGCGTTTACTACGAACTGCCCGAGTTGGGTGGGGTCTTCTATCAGGGCGAAATAAATACCTCGCGCATGGTCGGCGGCTTGAAAGGAGAAGTCGGCCAGTATGCGTGGGAGATTGCAGCAACCTATTTCTGGAACGATGAGACGGATCACTACGACAACTTCTATTCGGATGCGGGACTCCAGGCGGCGATCAACCGCCCAGGTCCAGCCGCGTTCAACCCGTTCTGTTACGGGTGCAATACGCCCGCACAGCTCGCGGGCATCGACGTTTCACAGCAACTCGAGACGGTTAGTGCGCAGACAGACTTCGATGCCAAGATCAGCGGCCCGGTGCTGACGCGCGACAACTATGGGATATCTTTCGCAGCCGGTGGCGAGAGCCGAGTCGAGAAGTGGTCGTTCTACGTCGATCCGCTGACCGCAACGGGCGACGTTTACTTCAATCAGTTTACCCCGGATTTTCAGGAACGCCGCGACAACGCGCTGTTCGCCGAGTTCGCCTATCACCTCGATTCGAGTGCCGGGATCCCGGGGATTAACCGCCTGACCGTGAACGTTTCCGGCCGCTACGATGACATCGAATCCCTCGGCGATACGACTAATCCACACGAGGGTACGACCAATCCGCACATTGCTGCATCCTGGCAGCCCATCAGCCCTGACTTCATGTTGCGCGCGTCCTACGGTACGTCGTTCGTCGCGCCGCCGATCAGTTTGTTGCGGCCACAAACGCAGGTCGTTAACGCCGTTCTGATCTATCCGCAGTTTAACAATCAGACGATCCCGACCAACGTGATCACGGGCGGAAATTCCGATCTGAAGCCGGAAACCGCCAGGACGCTGAATGTCGGATTCGTCATTGCGCCGAGTCAGTGGCCCGGGTCATCGCTCACCGTGGAACATGCCACCGTGGAACAGAGGGACGTGGTACTCGTTCCCAATCCGCAAGCCATCGTGGACGGGCAATTCCCGGGGACGGTCACTTTCGTGACCGGCGGCCGGCCGACCGTCGATGCGATCGCGCGTAACGTCGGCGGACGCAACGTGCAGGAGTTCAACTTCCACCTCAACTTGCGGCACCCGACGTCGCAGGCTGGAACCTTTGGGTTCAAATACTCAGCAGTTTATATAACCCAGTTCGATGTTAACGATGGGTCCGGATTCCAGAGCGAGCTGGGCCAGTTCCAGAACTACCTGTTCAATTACAGCAGCGTCGGCGCGCTAGGGACCATCGTCCGACTCCGGCAAAATGGCGGCCCCAACTGGACGACTCCGGACGGGACGATCACCGCGCAGTTGACGACTAACTACGTCGGACACTATCACGACGCGGGGATCGCAGAAGGGTTCCCAACCAACCGGTGGGTCAGCTCGTTCGTGACCTGTGATTTCAATCTCGATGCTGATCTGAATCGCTTCGTATCCGGGCTCACAGCGAGTTTCGGCATTCTGAATATCTGGGCCAAGCAGCCGCCATATGTCCAAGGCTTCGGGGAGACGTATGTGTACTACGATCCCGGCTTATCCAACAGTCTCGGACGCCAGGCTTTCCTCGGGTTCAAGTATCACTTCTAGCGGGCGCGGCGAAGGAGAGCGGTCATGGCAAGCGATCGACGCACGTTCATCCAGCAGGCAGGATTGGGGTTCGCGGCTGCGGGGCTGGCCGCGGGCGCGCGGGCGGCGAGTGGCGGCGTTGGTTTCGTGCCGTGCGACCAACTCGAGCGCCAGGGACCAAAGGAGGTTATCCATGGCAAGCGCGCCGTCGCCAGCAGTCAAAATCCGATCGTGACGCAGACGATGCTCGACGTGCTGAAGGCAGGCGGCAATGCGGCTGACGCGGCGGTGGCCGGCTCCATCATGGAGTGCGTGGTGCAGCTCTACCACACCAACCTCACTGGCTCGGTGAGCTTTCTGTACTGGGAGGCGAAGAGCGCCAAGACTTACTACTTGAACAGCCAAGGCACTCTGGTGCCGGACCTGCCACCGTTTCGCACGTTCCCGCAGGGCCCGCCTCCTATCGGCCGGGAATCGGCGATGGCCTGCATTCCTGGCGGCGTACCCGGGCTGGGCGCGATACACGCGCGCTTCGGGTCAAAGCCCTGGAAGTCGCTGGTGGAGCCCGCCATCCCTTGGGCGGAGGATGGCTTTCCCCTTGATGAGTTCGAGCGCGCCACCTTCGAATGGGCGCTCGACTACATTACGTATTTTCCGGCGATGCGCGCCTTGTATACGCCAAACGGGTTCTCGCCGTCCGAGGGGGAGAAGGTCAAGAATCCGGCACTCGCTAAAACCTTGCGCCGTCTGGCGGATGAGGGTCCGGAGTATTTCACCCACGGCGACTGGGCGCGACATTTCGTGGCGCTGGCCAATGATCTCGGCTGGAAGATCAAGCTCGAGGATCTGTCCTCCAATCCGCCGCGTTGGGATGAGCCGATACGTCACTTGCACAAGGGCTACGAGATCGCGCAGGCGACGCCGCCCCAGCGCCAAGGGGTGTTCTGCGCGCTGGTGCTCGGCATGCTGCGGCATCTGGACGTAAGCTCTCTCGGACACTACACCGAGTCGGCGGACAGTCTCTATTACATGGGACAGGCGCTGCGGCGTGCGGACTTCGAATGCGGGCTGCTGAATGATGCGAGATTCTTCGACGTGCCGCTCGAGGTGTGGTTATCGGATGAGTACCACGCAAGCCTCGCCACGATCCTGAAGCGCTCGCGCCCCAAAGCGGGCGTTGACCTGACCCAGCATGTGCTGCTCTCGAGCGATCCGTCATTGCGCCTCGCCTTCGGCTGGGGGCCGGGGAATTCCGGTGACAGGCCCGGACTCTCCGCTCAGCAGTTCAATGTGCCGCCCGGCAGCTGCGAGCTGAGTTGCGTGGACGCCCAGGGCAACTGGGTGCAGATGATGACCACCTTGCAGTCGGGAGGCATCGCCGGAATGGTGGTCGATGGTGTGCCCATGTGGGGCAGCGATGCCACGCTCTATGACATGAAAAGCTCGCTGTCAGGTTGGCTCGGCTTGCCCGGCAGCCGCATGCGTACGGTAAAGAGCAGCACGATGATCCTCAAGCACGGCAAGCCCGTGCATTCGCTGGGTTCGCCGGGCAACATCCCCTTCACAGTTCCACAGATGATCTCTAACGTACTTGATTACAACTACGATCCCTACGCGGCGGCGGTGTTGCCGCGCATGTGGCCGATGCGCGATGACTTCATCATCGAGATTGAGACGCGTATTCCGGAGCACGTGGCCCGTGATCTGGCCAGGATTGGCGGCAAGCTCTCCCCACTGCCGCCGTACGATCTGAACATGGGGTCGTACCAACAGGCGTGGCGCGACCCGGCGAGCGGATTGCTCGGTGCAAGCACCGACCCTCGCCGCGGCGGCAAAGCTGGCGGCATCTGATGCAGTCTGCCTTTCGACGCCCGTGATCAGGAGAGTGATTTCATGTTGTCGCGTCGTCGCTTTCTTCAGCAGACCTCCCTCATAGCGGCGTCTGGGGTCGTGACGGACTCGCTTCTTTCGACGGCGCGGGCGGGTAGCCGGCCCGAATCCATTCCTGATGCCAAGCTGCTGGAACGCGCCAGGGCACTGCTCAAGCGAGCCCCCCTGATCGATGGCCATAACGACCTGGCCTCAATGTTCCTCAGTACCAGAGCGGATGACCTCTCGCATCTGGACATGGGTCGAGTGCAACCGACACTCTGCGCCGACATTCCGCGCCTGCGGGAAGGGTGTGTGGGCGCGCAATATTGGTCCATCCTGGCGCCGGACTCGACGCAGTTTACCCACATGGCATTGCATGATGCCCTCAGGCAGTTTGACGTGATGCTGCGCTTCATCCGCAGCCGCCCGGAGTTGGAGCAAGCGAGAACGGCGGACGACATCGAGCGCATTCACGGGTCGGGGCGAATCGCCTCACTATTCGGCGTCGAGGGCGGTCACATGATAGAGAGCTCGCCCGCCGTCTTACGTATCTTCCAGGAGCTGGGTGCTCGCTATCTGATCCTGACTCACCTCGATGACATCCCATGGGCAGATGCGGCCACCGATCGGCGCGAACTATATGGGTTGTCGGGGTTCGGAAAGCAAATAATACGGGAGCTGAACCGCATCGGCGTATTCGCAGATATTTCTCACGTCAGTGCAGACGCTATGCTCGATACGCTGAAGGTGACACGTGCGCCAGTCATCTTCTCGCACTCCAACGCGCGCGCGATCGATCCGCATGCGCGCAACGTGCCGGATGAAGTGCTTAGGCTCATGCCCGCAAACGGCGGGGTCGTCCACGTAACCTTCATCCGCGAATTCGTTTCACCTCAGGATCCCGCGTGGCAGGCGAGGCGTGTCGCGGCATTGAGAGAGCTGCACACCCGCTTTGATAGCGATGACGCCGTCAACCAGGGAATCGCGCGTTGGGAAGCAGTCAATCCGCATCCGCGCGGGACAATTTCAGATGTGGCGGATCACATCGATCACATCCGCCAGATAGCGGGGATCGATCATATCGGCATCGGTTCGGATTTCTATGATGTTGCGCCCGATGCCATGGCAATCGGCCTCGAGAACGTGACGCGATATCCCTATCTCTTCTGTGAGCTTCTGCGGCGCGGTTATTCGGACGACGATTTACTGAAAATCGCCGGCCAAAATCACTTACGAGCAATGCGGCAGATGGAAGCGGTGGCGGCCCAACTTCAGAAGACTGAGAAACCTCTGATCACAGAGGGGCCGACCGTGCGCCACGGGTATCTATAAGCAAGCCACTATCGAGAATTGAGATCGATTTGATCGAAATCATTTGCTTTTCTTCGCAGACCAGACGTTGAAGTATCGCTTCTAGTGTCGCGGGCGATTGCGAGTGTTGGCCTATGGGTGGTCATATAGATGGAAAACGATCGGCGTACGTTCCTCCAACAAGCGGGCTTGGGACTCGCGGCCGCGGGGCTGGCCGCAGGCGCGCGGGCGGCGAGTGGCGGCGCCGGTTTCACGCCGTGCAACCAGCTCGAGCGGCAGGGACCGAAGGAGGTCGTACACGGCAAGCGTGCCGTCGCCAGCAGTCAAAATCCGATCGTGACGCAGACGATGCTCGATGTGCTCAAGGCAGGCGGAAATGCAGCCGATGCGGTGGTGGCGGGCTGCATTACACAGGCCGTGGTGCAGCTCGATCATACGAACCATACGGGCTCGGTGAGCTTTCTGTACTGGGAAGCGAAGACGGGCAAGACCTATTACCTCAACAGCCAAGGGACCTTGGTGCCCGACCTGCCACCGTTTCGGACTTTTCCGCAGCGCCCGCATGAGCGGGCGCCTCCCATAGCCTGCATTCCGGGCTTCATGCCTGGGATGGCGGCGATACACGCGCGCTTTGGATCAAAGCCCTGGAAGTCGCTGGTCGAACCTGCCATCCCCTGGGCGGAAGAGGGCTTCCCGGTCGACGAGTTCCAGCGTGCCACCTTCGAATGGGCGCTCGCGGATATCACCTACTTTCCGGCGATGCGCGCCTTGTACACCCCGAACGGGTTCTCACCGTCTGTGGGCGAGAAACTGAGGAATCCGGCACTGGCGAAGACCTTGCGCCATCTGGCGCATGAGGGTCCGGAGTATTTCACCCACGGCGACTGGGCGCGGCACTTCGTCGCACTGGCCAATGAGCTTGGCTGGAAGATCAAGCTCGAGGACATGTCCTCCAATCCACCGCGTTGGGATGAGCCGATACGCTATCGGCACAAGGGGTATGAGATCGCGCAGCCGACGCCGCCTCAGCGCCAGGCGGTGTTCTGCGCGCTCGTGCTCGGCATGCTGAGGCACCTGGACATCAGCTCGCTGGGGCATTACTCCGAGTCCGCCGACAGTCTCTACTACATGGGGCAGGCGTTGCGGCGTGCGGACTTTGAATGTGGGCTGCTGAACGATGCGAGATTCTTCGATGTGCCGCTCGAGGTATGGTTATCGGATGAGTACCACGCGAGTCTGGCGACGATCCTGAAGCGCTCGCGCCCGAAGGCGGGTGTTGACCTGACCGAGCACATCCTGCTCTCGAGCGATCCGGCATTGCGCCTCGCCTTCGGCTGGGGGCCGACCCCTGCCGCTGCCCCATCCAGCCCGTTCGGCGCACAGTACCAATCTCCGCCGGGCAGCTGCGAGAACACTTGCGTGGATGCGCAGGGCAACTGGGTGCAGATGATGAACACCTATCAGTCGGGAGGGATTCCCGGGATGGTGGTCGATGGTGTGCCGATGCACGGCAGCAACGCCACGCTGTACGACATGCACAGTTCTCTGTCGGGGTGGCTGGGACTGCCCGGGAGCCGCATGCGCACCGTGAAGAGCAACACGATCATCTTCAAGGACGGCAAGCCGGTGCACTCGCTGGGCTCGCCGGGCAACATTCCCTTTACGGTACCGCAGATGATCTCGAATGTCCTCGACTACAACTACGACCCCTACACGGCTGCGGTATTGCCACGCATGAACCCGATGCGCGATGACTTCGTCATTGAGATCGAGACACGCATCCCCGAGCGGGTAGCCCGTGACCTGGCCAGGATCGGCGGCAAGTTGTCGCCTCTGCCGCCGTACGATCTGGACATGGGCTCCTATCAGCAGGCGTGGCGCGACCCGGTTACGGGATTGCTCGGTGCAAGCACCGATCCTCGCCGCGGGGGCAAGGCTGGCGGTATCTGATGCAGCCGAAGCGTTCGAGCCGTTACTCCGCACTTTCGCTGGCTCGCCATGCGTTCTCGGGAGCGCCGTGGCCGCGAGCGTGGCGATCGGCCGAGCCGAAGCCAAGCTATGACGTGGTGATCATTGGCGGTGGTGGCCACGGACTCGCGACAGCCTTTTACCTTGCCGTGAATCATGGAATCACCAACGTCGCGGTGCTGGAACGCACGTATATCGGCTCCGGCAACGTTGGGCGCAACACCACGATAGTGCGCTCCAACTACGTGCTCGACGGCAATACCCAGTTTTTTGACCATTCGCTGCGACTGTGGGAAGGGCTCTCTCACTCGCTCAACTTCAACGTGATGCTTTCCCAGCGAGGTCAGATCGTATTGGGACACTCACCGCTGCAGCTCGACGTGTTGGCACGCAAGGGCAACATCATGCGGCTGAACGGCATTGACGCCGAACTGCTCGACCGCAAGCAGGTGATGGACCTGCTGCCTTATCTAGATTATTCGAGCGAGACGCGTTTTCCGATCTGGGGCGGACTTTTGCAACGACGGGCCGGAACTGCACGCCACGATGCCGTGGCTTGGGGATATGCGCGCGCTGCCGACGCGCACGGCGTAGACATCATCGATCAGTGCGAAGTGAAGGGCATTCTAGTCCAAGGCGGACGGGTGTCGGGCGTGGAGACCAGCCGGGGCCGCATTCTGGCCGGGCGGGTGGGTATCTCCGTGGCGGGCCATTCATCACATGTTGCCGCGATGGCCGGTCTGAGACTGCCGATCGAAAGCCATCTGCTCCAGGCGTTCGTGTCGGAGCCGATCAAGCCATTTTTGGATCACGTGCTCTCGTTCGGCGCCGAGTTCTTTTATATCTCTCAGTCCGATAAAGGGGGTCTCGTCTTTGGCGGACACATCGATGGATTCAACAGCTATACCCAGCGGGGCCAGTTTCCGAAGGTACAGTCGGTGGCCGAAAGCGCCGTGGCGCTCATGCCGTCGATTTCGCGGTTGCGGCTGCTGCGCCATTGGGCGGGCATTCAGGACATGACGCCGGACGGGAGCCCGTTCATCTGCCGAACTCCGATTCGCAACCTGTATCTCAACGCCGGTTGGTGCTACCAGGGCTTCAAGGCGACCCCGGCCGCTGGCTGGTGCTTTGCGCACACGATTGCGCGTGACGAAGAGCATGCACTGAATCGTTGCTACAGCCTGGACCGTTTCGAACGAGGTCTCGAGCTCGATGAGGATGGCGTTGGCAACTGGACCTACAAGCAGTGACCAGGAAAGAAGCAACGCTATGCTGAGAATTGCCTGCCCGCTGTGCGGCGAGCGTGACTACACCGAGTTCCGCTATGGCGGGGATGCGGATAAGCGCCGTCCACTCCATGGCACGGCGGACCTGAAGGCCTGGGACGATTACGTTTTTGTCTTCGACAACCCGAAAGGCCCGCATCGCGAGTTCTGGCAACATGTAGTCGGCTGCCGACAATGGCTCATTCTCGAACGCGATACGGCAACGAACGCCGTGGGTGTCTGTGAGCTTGCACGTGCACTCGCTAATGCGCGTGAGGACTCGAGGCGATGATTGCCACACCATACCGCTTGCCGGCGGGCGGCCGCCTCGACCGCGACGATGCGATCGGCTTCTCGCTCGACGGCAGGCCCATGAGCGGCTTCCGCGGCGACACGCTCGCCTCCGCGCTGCTGGCAAACGGAGTGATGCTCGTCGGCCGTAGTTTCAAATATCACCGGCCGCGAGGCTTTCTGTCTGCGGGCATCGAGGAGCCCAATGGTCTATTTACGCTGGGAGAGGGCCAATGCACCGAGCCGAACGTCGCGGGGACCGTTACCGAACTCGTCGAGGGTCTGAGCGCGCGGCGTCAAAATGGGTGGCCGTCGGTCGAGTTCGATTTGATGTCGATCAATTGGCTGATCGCGCCGTTGCTTGCTGCGGGCTTTTACTACAAGACCTTCATGGGTCCTACGCGCGGCGCGTGGATGTTTTACGAGCCCCTCATTCGCAGGGCCGCCGGTCTTGGACGAGGCGTGCATCAGCGCGATCCGGATCGCTACCAGACGCGCCATGCCTTCACAGAGGTTCTGGTCATCGGCGCCGGGCTCGCCGGGCTCACCGCTGCGCTCGCTGCGGGCCGCGCTGGCGCGCGCGTGGTACTCGTTGAGCAGGACACGTTGCTGGGTGGCGGCCTGCTATTGGAGGATGCAGCAGGACCAGCTGAGGATTGGCGCCGCCGTGTCGAGGCGGAGCTGCAGTCATTACCCAACGTCGATATTCTGACGCGCACCACCGCACTGGGGCTCTACGACGGCGGCACCGTGGCTCTCGTCGAGCGGCGCGATCATCTGCAGCCCGATTCTGCCTGCGGCGAGGCGCGCCAGATCGTGACCACTCTGCGCGCGCGCGCCATCGTTTATGCGACGGGCGCGACCGAGCGTCCCCTGATTTTCCCGAACAACGACCGCCCGGGTGTAATGCTGGCTGCAGCGGTGCGCGGCTATCTGAATCGGTTCGCTGTTGGCCTTGCAAAGCGCGCCGTAGTGACAACCAACAACGACAGCGCTTATGCCACGGCGTTTGACCTGGCCCGACACGGTGTTGCCGTAACCGTCGTGGACCAGCGAAACGCCGTCAGGCGGGAGCTTGAGAACAAGGCGAAGGCGCTCAAGATCGAACTCAGGACGGATGCGACGGTGATTGACGTGCTCGGTACCAAAAGAGTGACCGGCGTAGTCCTGGGCAGCACGAGCGGCGAAGCACAGCTGAGTAAGTCAGACTGCGATCTGGTGTGCATGTCAGGTGGTTGGTCGCCAACCGTCCATCTGACGGCACATGGCGGCATTAAGCCGCACTATCGCAGTGACATCGCCGCCTTTGTGCCGGGCGGCTACGCTGAGGGTCAATTCGGCGCGGGCGCACTGACGGGTAGCTTCGCTGTGGCAGCGGCGATCAGAGAAGGAATGGACGCCGGTCGAACCGCAGCCGCTCGTAGTGGTCACGACGCTCGCGCATCCGAACTAGCGCCACCAGTCCTGGACAGCACAGGCTACGGCATCGAGTCGATCTGCCATCTGCCGCGCAAGCGGAACGGTAAAGCGTTTGTGGACTTCCAGAACGATGTAACGGTGAAGGACCTCACGATCGCTCATCAGGAAGGCTACCAATCGGTTGAGCATCTCAAGCGTTACACGACACTTGGGATGGGTACCGATCAGGGCAAGACCAGCAACATCAATGCCCTCGTGATCGAGGCGCAGTCGCGCGGCGTGGACATTTCCGGGGCAACTACCACGACCTTCCGCCCGCCGTTTACCCCGGTGTCGTTTGGGGCACTCTCTGGCCGCAGCGTCGGAAAGGACTTTCGTCCGACCCGTCGGTCGCCACTTCATGACTGGCACCTTGCTCACGGCGGAGAGTTGATTCAGGCGGGGCCGTGGATGCGAGCGTGGTGGTACCGCTGGGCAGGATCCACGGCACAGAGCGCTTACATTGAGGAAATGCGCCTCGTGCGAACGGGAGTAGGCCTCGCTGATGCGTCCACGCTGGGCAAGATTGATGTGCAGGGACCGGATGCGGCAGAATTCCTCGACCGAATCTACGCAAATAATTTTTCAAAGCTCCAGATCGGCAAAGCGCGCTATGGGGTCATGCTCGCCGACGATGGCACCGTGTTCGATGACGGTACAACGACTCGGTTGGGTGAGACGCGCTATTTCATGACAACCACCACCGCGCAGGCTGGCGAGGTGATGTCCTGGATCGAATTCCTGCTGCAGACGGCCTGGACGGACCTCAAGGTGCACGTCACATCGATCACGGATGAATGGGCCGCCATGGCGGTGGCCGGTCCCCGGGCACGCGCGGCACTCGAGCTCGCACTGCCCGGCGAGGACCTATCGGACAGCAAGCTACCCTACATGGGCTGCCTGGAAATCAAGATTGAGGGTGTGCCGCTGCGTTTGATCCGCCTGAGTTTCTCGGGGGAGTTGGCCTTCGAGGTTTACGTGCCTGCAGATCACGCTGTAGCGCTCTGGGAGCACATTCTTTCCAGCGCCTCACCACTCGACATAAAGCCATATGGACTCGAGGCGGTGGCATCTCTGCGCATCGAGAAGGGTCACGTGGCCGGCCTCGAACTCGATCATCGCAATACGTTGGATGATCTGGGTCTAGGCAGGATGGCGAGCGAGACGAAGGCCTACGTGGGCCGCGAGCTCCGTCAGCGGCCAATGCTGCACGCACCGCAGCGATGGAGCCTGGTCGGCATCGAGTGTCTGGAGCCCGGCAAGACTCTTCGTGGTGGCTCGATCCTGTTCGCAGGCACCGACAAGATCGAAGGTCATGGACGCGGCTACATCACCTCGGTCACCTGGTCGACGGAGCTCAATAAGTTCATTGCATTGGGTCTGTACCAGGGTGGCTTGCAGCACGCTGGAGAAGACATCGTGTGCGCCTACCCGCTCAAAGCAGAGCAGGTGAAGGCCCGGATCGTCGCACCGATGTTCATCGATCCGAAAGGGGAGCGGCTGCGTGCTTGAGCGTAAGTCGGCACTAGTTGGCGCCTTGCAAAGCGGTGGCCGCAACGGCGCCACGGGGCAGCGGCGGCTGCGTATCGGTGAAACTCGCGGCTGGAATCTGCTACAGGTGGCGGCGTTCCCTGCGACGCTTGAGGAACTGGAACAGGCTGTAAGGCCGCTGCTCGGCGGGGATTTGCCGACCCGGCTGGGTAAGGCCATTAGCGTTAACGGCCGACGGTTGCTCAAGACCGGCCCAGAACAGTTCTGGATTATCACGCGCGCCTCTGAGGATTTGACGACCGCTTTTCAGGCCGCCGTGACGCAGGACATCGGCACCGTCACGCCGCTCTCGCACAGCCGGACATGCATCTTTGTCGAGGGGCTCTCTGCCCGGGAGCTCTTGACGACGGGCATCGCACTCGATCTTCATCCGAATGCTTTCCAGCTGGACAGCTTCGCGCTCACAGGTCTGCATCACACCCCGATCATGATTCACCGCAGCGGCGATAACCGCTATGACCTGTATGTGATGCGGACTTTCGCACTCTGGGCCTGGGAGTGGCTCACCGACGCGGCGTTACCGTACGGGTACGAGATCGTTCTACCCCTGTGACGCTTACGGCCACTGCCGCTCTTCCACGCCGTCAGTCAGTTGCCGCGACTGTCGGCGACCGTCCCGAGGGACGGTATTCGTTTCCGGCTCGAATCAGCGCGCTGTCCAGTCCGCGGGCGGCGAGCCAATAGTGTGCCGCCGCCCAGAACCCGGTCAACGCGAGCGGGATGAGCGCGACGCGCAGTGACTCGGGCCCGTAGCGGGGGGCAAGGGCATCGCTCGCAAAGCCCACCAACTGCGGTGCCACGACCAGATTCGCAAGGTTCGCAAACAGCATGAGCAGCGCGCTCGATTGGGCGCGCATCGATGCCGGAACGAGGTTCTGGATCAGCGCGTAGGT
>DATNKO010000070.1:0-2708 GCA_035603345.1 Steroidobacteraceae bacterium
ATCCGCTTCTTCGGCGCGTCACGCGCCGAAGAAGTAACTCGAGCAAGCGCCGGAGGACGCCGCGCCAGCCGAGGTTTCATGATCATGTCCTCGCACAAAATTTGCGATGGTCTGCTGGCGGCGGGCGCTCATACCCAAGCGTGATTGTACTGCCCTCTCTCCTGAGACCTGCGACCTGGGTCGAGGCATCCGTCTGAAATGTCGGCGGCGCTCTCAGCTCGGTATGTATGACGAGCACAATTCTGATGTCGCCAACTATGCAAGCGTCACGTCAAATGCGTATAGGATCCTAATACTACTGGATCACAAATTACGTCGCTGGTTCGGCGGCATGTTACGGATGCAGCATTGGCATCGCGGCAGGGTCGGTGCAATGGCGACGGCCAACAGACGATGGATGGTGGCGATCGAGTTCGGGACGTGGCGCTGCGGCCGGATCGGGGGCGCCGCGGGGTCGGTAACCGCTGGGAATGGCAGATTTTTCGATTGCAGCGGCGCGATCAGGTCCTGAGGGGGGAATGCTCTCCCGCTCGGAGATCAGGAAGCCGTAGGCAGCGATCGACATTGTGCCGTGGTGATGGAAACCTCGCCATGTGCGCCCCTCATAATGGCCGAGGCCGATTTCTTGTTTGAGGTCCTCATAGTCACGCTCGATTCGCCAGCGCAGCTTGGCGAGATCGACGAGGTCGCGGAGCGGCATGTCGGGGTCGACTGAGGCGAGCCAGAACTTCGTGGGTGCGGCTTCATCCTTGGGCCATTCGATCAGCAGTGTCTCTTCGGCAAATCGCGCTTCACCCCGTATCGGGGCGGCACGCACGCGCACCCGGGCAAAGCGTGACCGCAGTTTCGCGTTGCTACCCTCCCGCCATGTGATGGTGTGCCAGGCGTGCTTGGGCAGGCTTCGCGCCAAAGCTCCGACGCTGACGCGCTTCGGCTTCGGATCACCCTCGCCCACCGGGCGCACTTTGACGGTCGAGACGATGGCTGCCACGTAGCGCAACCCAAAGCCCGTGATCGTCCGGCGCAGAGCACCGTTCGTTCCATAACTGGCGTCCATCAGCACGATACCGGGAGCCACCTTCGCCGCCACAGCCGCGCGGATCTGCTCCAGCGCGATCTGCGGCTTGGTCTTGAACCTGATTGAGCGCGGCACATGCGTCTCGGCGCGGCGCGATTTGTCGTCGGTCCACGCCCGCGGCAGATACAGCTGATAAGCAATCGGTAAACTGCCATGATGATTGGCGATCGACAGCGTCACCACCACCTGGCAATTGGCCTGCTTGCCGAGTTGTCCGCAATACTGATGATGCACACCGACCGAATGCCGGCCTTTCTTGGGAAACGACGTATCGTCGACGATCCAGACTTCGATTGGTCCACGTCGTGTCAACGACGGCGTCACCAGGTCTCGCACCTTGGCCAGCATCTGCTCGTCCGACCATTCTGAATTGGCTACGAAATGCAGCAGCTTCTGATGCTGTGCTGAAACCCGCCCCGGCGCCGTCACCGCCGCCATCGGCTCCACGCTGCGACGCCCTTCCGTCGCCAAAAGCCCGCAGCAGTAATCCCGCAGCGGTCCCGCTCGGTCGGCATGCCCAACCACCTTCGTCAGCTCGCCGACATACGCCGCAAAACGATCCGCAGTCGCCATTCCACTCGTGCAATCCATCACAGCCTCCTGCTCGACGGAAAGCCTAACAACCATCTGATTCCAAACCGTAATCAAACGTGGCAAATTGACTCAGCCAAATGACTCAGTCGTGTTAACACTCTTGCGGTCTGGCGCGCTACTCCCGTTCGACGCGACATTTCGAACACGGCGGCGATTCTCGTCCTCAATATCGGAAAGAACCGCTCGCACATTGGTGCTTGTTGGGGCAACAGCTGGGGCATTCATGATCGCACTTCAAAAAAAGCCGTTAAGTCAATTGCTTCGGGCAACGCTGGCGGAAATGATTTCCGCCTTCATACATGCCTTGATTTCCGTGGGCGCGAAGGCGCCTGCCAGGGGCGGCTTTCATTCGATTGGCCGCTAGCATATTCCTTAGCGACCCAGTCGATGAACACGCGGACCCGCAAGCTGAGCTGGCGACTGCGCGGGTAGAGCACGTAGACCGACGTCGGCGAGGGCGGGGTGTCGGGCAGGCATTCCACAAGCGTTCCGTCGGCTAAGTTCTGCTCGACGGAATAGCGGGGCACCTGAATCAGGCCGAGACCCTGCAACGCGGCTGCGCTGTAAGTGTCGGCACCATTGACCGACAGAACGAAGGGCAGCGCTACGGTCTTGCGAACGCCGTTCACCATGAACTCAAGCGGCAAGACACCGCCGGTCGCAGAGGAGTGGAAGCCAATCATCCGATGACCGTCCAGCGCGTCCCACCGCTGTGGCATGCCGAAGCGGCCGACATACTCGGCCGATGCCACGGTCGTCTCGGGCAGAATGGCGACACGGCGCGCGATCAGGTCGCTCTCCATCGGTTCGCCGGCGCGCAACACGCAGTCGATGCCCTCGCGGACGAGATCGACGAAGCGGTCGCCCTCGCCGATGAACAGTTCCAGATCCGGATAGGCGGCGAAAAACCGTGGCAGGGCGGGCACGATGAAGCGCCGCGCCTGGGTGCCCTGAATATCGACGCGCAGCATGCCGCGCGGCTGGGCACCGCGGTAGGCGCTTTCCGCCTCCTCGATATCGTCGAGGATAGACAAGC
>DATNKO010000079.1:0-46048 GCA_035603345.1 Steroidobacteraceae bacterium
CCTAGGGGTCGGAATCACGACGCCCAAGCTCTGCACGGAGCTCGGGCAGCTACGCCGCGGTATCAGCTATGTTTGCTGTTGACTGCCGACGGAAAGCCCGATGCAGTACCGAAGTAACACTCGACGGCCTGCACCTTTCCATCTGTGAACCGGAAATACTCCACGTTATGGAACATCTTGCCGGCTTTGGTATGACAAACGTACATTACAAACCCGTCGGTGCCGCTTGCAATCACCCGCTCGAGGTCAAACCGCTCGATAAGCTTGGCCTGCGTGTCCCAGCATCCGGTTTTGTAACTGCTCTTGCTGATGTGGTCGTCGACTGGGCTGGAGAATGTGAAGTTGTTCGCCAACAGGCTGTCGAGCGAGCCCCAGTCCTTTTTCTCCCACGCCCCATAGTAATTCCGGATCGTCTGTTCGTTTTGCGGGCTGCGCCCTGTTGCTGCCTGCGCGCGGGCACTTTCCGGGACTGTCGTGGCCGCAGCCAATACGCAGGCACCCGCCCCGAGCAGCGTCCGGCGTGAAATCGAGATCGTTCTCATGACTCATTTCTCCCGGGCATTACCCTTGGTCTTAGGTCTTTTTACGACGGAACAGAAACTCAACATAGCGCCGCAGGTGGTCGATGCTCGCTTCGGCGACTTTGGCGTTGCCCTTGGCCTTCGCCAGGATGAACGCGCCCTGCAACACGACCTGGGTGTGCAACGCGAGGCTCTCGGCCGTCCATGGCGCACGGATTCGATAGTGCTTCATCGCATCGGCGATGTCGGCCGCCACCTTGGCCGCATGTCCGCTGATGCTTGCCTCGCACGCCGCGCGAATCTCCGGGCTGGTGCCGTAAGCCTCCTGCACCATCGTCCCGACGAGACAGGTGAACTCAGCGATTGCCCCTTTGAGCATCGCCTTGCGGAAATCGAGGTAACCCAAGACCCGGTCCAGCGGGTCGCTGTGCTTGTGGTACGCCGCAGACTCGAAGAAGGCCCCTGTGATCTCCGACCAATGATTCGCCGCGGCGACGGCCAGAGCGTCCTTGCTCCTGAAGTGATGAAAGAATGCGCCCTTGGTGACGCCGGCTTCGGCGCAGAGTTCGTCGACTGACGTCGCGGCGTAACCCTTCTCGCGAATGATCGACAGGGCCGCCTCGAGAAGCTCCCTGCGCGCACCGCCCGACCGGGACGGCCCGATACGGTCCGCATTCATGGTCGCAGAGTACCGACCAGTTGGTATGTAGTCAAGGTCGAGTTTAACCCTGGACGGCGCCCTGCCCTACAGCGCATCAGCTCAGCTTCCGGCAGGGCCGCCCGCGCCCCCTGCCAGCGGCACGAGGTTGGCACGCTCCAGGGACTGATTGAATGCCGGCAGATCGTGCTGCAGGATCCCGTGGAAGTCGGCGTCAGCGCCCGACACCCCGCCCTCGAGCATCTGCAGGATGTCCAACTGCTCCGCGGTGGGCACGAAATCGGCGCTGCCCGCGACGTCGCCGCCCCCGGTTCCGACCTCGGCGTTGAGCCAGATGAGATTCAGGTAGGCGCCGTAGGGCTCGACGTAGTACTTGTCGTCGCTGTCGCGCGACTCCCGCTCGACCAGCTGCGCCTCGACCGCCTGAAGCTTCTTGTCGAGGCTCTCGGCCGCCTCCAGCAGCTGGGTGCGCTCCTGCTGCTCGGCAGGGTTCAAGGCGCGCGGCGGCGCGGCCGCCGGCTCGGGGTCGTCCTCATCTCCCTCCTCGGCGAGCGGCGCCTCGCGCTTCTGATGCGGCTTCGCTGGCCGGAGCATGGTCTCGACGACTTCCAACTGCTTGCGCAGCCACTCAATCTGGTTGACGGAGTCCGATACCCGACTGATGTCATCGCGGATCCGCAGCAGCGTCTTGACCGACAGCTGGATGTCCGCCTCCGAGCCCGGTGCGCGGGGATCGCTCACGACAGCCAGAGGCTGGTCGTAGGAATGGCCCGCCACCGTCAGGCGCACCGTATAGGTGCCTGGAGCGACGATGGGCCCGACTTCTGCCGGTTTCACGCCCCAGTGCGTGATCGGCCTCGAGTCCTCATCCCAGAAACGCGGCTCCTGCCAGATGTGCGGATTGTCGGGTGCCACAGTCCGTAGCGCGACCAGCCGCGGAGAATCGTAGCGCAGGTCCCACTTGACGCGGTTGATGCCGACGACCAGGTCTTTGGCGTCGAGCTTGCGCACGCTCGCACCCTGCGAGTCCAGGACCTCGATCTTCACGGGATCCTTCGGGGCGGCATCCAGTGAGAAATTGACCATGGCCTCGCCGCCGTGCACGAAGCGGTACGTCTTGCGCGGCTCGAAGAGCACCACCGGCGCCTCGCTGCGGTGCCGCGCCATCTGCTCGAGGGGCGTGATGTCGTCGAGGATGTACAGTCCGCGGCCGTAGGTCGAGACCACGAGATCATGAAACTCCTTCTGCACCACCGCCCAGGTGACCTGTGCGGGCGGCAGGCCGTTCTTGAGCGCCGTCCAGTGCCCGCCGTCATCGAGCGAGTAATAGAGAGCGTTCCCGGTCCCCGCGAACAGCAGCCCCTGGGCGTTCGGATCGTCGGTGACCGTGCGGACGTACGACAGCTCGCCCTTCGGTATATCGCTGTTGATGCGCTTCCAGCTCTTGCCGAAATCGCTGGTCTTGTAAATGAAGGGGTCGCGGTTATCCGCCAGGCGGAAATCGACGGCGACATAGGCGGTTGCCGCGTCGAAGCTCGAAGGCGCGATGCTGACGATCGTTCCGCCGGGCGGCAGTCCCGCCACGTGGCTCGTGACATTCACCCAGTTCGCCGCGGCATCTTTGGTGTACCAGATCTGGCCGTCGTTGGTGCCGGCCCAAATGAGCCCCTTCTGGACCTTCGAAGGCGCGATCGCGAACACGACCTCGCCGTAGAACTGCCCGAGATTGTCACCGACGATGCCGCCTGACGAGACGATATGAGCCGGGTTGCGGGTGGACAGATCGGGGCTCACGACCGACCAGGTCAGGCCCGCATCGCTGGTTCTGAAGATCACCTGGCAACCGTAGTAGACGCTGTTGTGGTCGAAGGGATCGATCGCGAGCGGCGGCGTCCAGTGGCAGCGGTATTTGAGGACGTCGGGCGGCGAATCGAGTGTGTGCATCCAGGGGCTGACGGAATGCGCCTCCTTGTAGCGTGCATCCCAGCGGGTAACGGTGTCGCCGTAGCAGCTCGCCCACACCACGTTCGGGTCAACCAAATCCGGGATCGTGAAGCCGGATTCGCAGCCTCCCATGTGGCGATCCCAGCCGGTCTCATTCCCCTCGAGGGGGACGCTCGGACCGCGCATGTTCCCGTCGTCCTGCATGTTGCTGTAGAAGTAGTAGGGAATTTGATTGTCCACGTCGACGTGGTACATCTGGCCGATGGGAAGCCTGACGCGGTGGAAGCCGCTTCCATGGGTAGTCGTGATGAGCATGCCGCCGTCATCGGTGATGACGAAGCGATCGGGATTCTTCGGATCGATCCAGATGTCGTGCGTATCGCCTCCCCAGGGGACGTCGCGAAAACTCTCACCCGAGTCGAGGGACTGGTGGAAGGAGCTGTTTGCGACCAGAACCTCGTTGTCGCGCGCCGTCGATACGGCGATCCGGATGTAGTAGCCCGCGCGTCCGATCAGCGAGCGGTCCGAATTGACGAGCTTCCAGCCCTCTCCGGAGTTGTCTGAGCGCCACACCGAGCCCTGATCCTTGGTCTGTATCAGGGCATAGATGCGGCTGGAATTGGTCGGCGCGATGGCAACGTCGATCTTGCCCAGGGGTGCATCCGGCAGGCCGTGTTTCTCCAGCCGCTTCCAGGTCGTGCCACCGTCGTGCGAGAGGTAGAGTCCGCTGCCGGGGCCGCCGCTGAATTCGCCCCAGGTATGCATCTCCACCTGCCACATGCCGGCGATCAGGGTATGTGGATTGTGCGCGTCCATCGAGAGCCCCGAGCAGCCGACATTCTCGCCGGCGAACAGGACCCGCGCCCAATGCTCACCGCCGTCCGTCGTGCGGAAGACGCCGCGCTGCCGCTGCGGACCCGTGGTGCGCCCAAGCACGCACGCGAATACGATGTCGGGATCCGTGGGATTGATAATGATGCGGCCGATGCGCCCGGACTCCGGCAGCCCCATGTTCTTCCAGGTCACCCCGGCGTCGGTGGACTTGTAGATCCCGTTGCCCATGACATCGATGTCGCGGATGGCCCAGGCTTCGCCGGTGCCCGCCCACACCGTGCCCGGCTCGGACGGCGCGACTGCCAGGGCGCCGATGGCCGCGACATTCTCCTTGTCGAAGATCGGCTTCCAGCGGTTGCCGCCATCGATCGACTTCCACACCCCGCCGGAAGCCGCCCCGGCGTAGTACACGCTTGGATCGCCCGGGATTGCGGCGACCGCGGCGATACGGTTGCCGACCTCCGGCCCCACGAAGCGGAACCTGAAAGCGCTTTCTTTCTCGGAGTCCGCCGCCGCCGCGGCGAGGGCGATCATGCTGCCGAGAACCGCGAATACGATCAGCGAGTTCCGGGGAGGTGTTCTGCTGCGCATCGGCTTTCACCTTGAGGAAAGGGCGCCACCTTACCGCAGTTCCTTTCCATCGAGCACCTTCCACTGGGGGTTGGAGGACTCGATATAGTGTTCGCGATCAAGGAGCACCAGACTCGCTGCCCCGATGGTCATGGAGCCTAGCGCATATGGTTGGTAGTACGCCGACGATAAGATTGCTGCATCAGCCGCGGCAGGCGGTGCTTTGTGCCCTGCTGCTCCTGATACCCCTGGGGCACACGACGAGCGCCATGGCGACGACAGCTGCAGCGCCCGCTGGTCCAAGAATCCAGACCGAGGACGTCTACCGCTTCTATAAACTTTACGACGCTACGGGCGGACATCCGACGGCCGATCAGCTTCAGCACGACTATCTCGACCCGGGTTCCGACGGGCTGCACAACCTCGCCAAGGCGCGCAACGTTACCGGAGCGAGGATCGCCGACAACATCGCCAAGCACCCCGAGATGTATACGGGTGCCCGGCGGTGCATGGCCCCTCTGCCGCGCGTGCGTCAGCGAGTGGAGGTGGCGTTGAGAAAATTAGGCCGTCTCTATCCGCAAGCACGCTTTCCGCCGGTGACCATCGTCGTGGGCCGCGGGAAGCCCGTGGCCATTGGAAGCGCCGCCACCGGACTGCAGATCGGGCTCGAGGGGTTGTGCGCAGGGAAATTTGACAATCTAAGTGTCGAGGAGCGGTTCGTGCGCGTGATCGCCCACGAATATATCCACGTCCAGCAGTTCGCGGCTCTCGATGATGACGAGCATCCCACCTTGCTCGAGAGGTCGCTCATCGAGGGCGGCGCGGAATTCGGCGCTGAGTTGATTGCGGGCCATCCCGCTGAAGTTGGCAGCCCTCCATTCAGGGCCGAGACCCTGGGACATGAAAAGGAAATTGAGAGCGCCTTCGTAGCCGATGAGGACAGCACCGATCTTTCCAAGTGGCTCGACAACTCAACCTTCGACAAACCGGGCGACCTCGGCTACTGGGTTGGATATCGCATCGTCAAGTCCTACTACCAACACGCGCCCGACAAACGCCAGGCTCTGCGCGACATCATAGAGCTGACCGACCCGAAGATGTTTCTGGCCAAGAGCGGCTGGTATCCAGGAACTGTGCTGCAATAGTCATCGTGATGCGTGAGGGCGTTGACAGGTCTCGAGCATCAGCGGAGCTCATCGCGCCGGTGCGTTCAAAGGGATGACTCGAAATAGCCCGGCCGGCTGATGTCGGCGATCAGGCCGATCTGGGTGGGCTTCCATCCCAGCCATTGCCGCGTGAGCGCGCTGGAAGCAGCGCCATCCCTGCCGACAAACGGCGCCATCATCCCGAAATGCTCAGTGGCTTTCTCCGGCGCGATCGAAGCTACCGGCAGCTCCAGCTGACGACCCACAATCTCGGCAATGTCGCGCACCGTGACGCCTTCGTCGGCGACGGCGTGATAGCTCTTGCCAGCCACGCCTTTCTCCAGCGCCAGTCGATAAAGACGCGCCACATCCAGCCGGTGCGCCCCGGACCAGCGGTTGCCGCCATCGCCGACATAGGCGGAAACGCCTTTTTCCCGCGCGATATTTAAAACCCAGTTGACCAGGCCACATCTACCCTCACCGCCGTGCACCTGCGGCAACCGTACCGCCATGGCACGCACACCGCGCGCCGCAAAGGCCAGTCCGGCGGTTTCGGACACGCGGGGCAAGCCGGGCATCACCGGGTCCTCTTCGGTGGCGATCCGCCCCGGCGTCACAAACAGCGTACCGGACGTGACGATGAATGGCTTGTGCGATCCCGCCAGCGCCTCGCCCATGGCTTCGATGGCGTGCTTATCGATCTGCCCGTTCTCCGCGAATTTCGAGAAATCGTGGATAAAGGCCAAATGGATGGTGCCATCGGTCTTCTTGGCGCCTTTGCGCAGACTGTCGAGATCCTCGAGAGCGCCGCGATGGACTTCGGCGCCCAGGTTTTCCAGCGCTCTCGCGTTATCGTCGGAGCGGGCAAGGCCCACCACCTGGTGGCCGTTCGCGATCAGTTCCCTGGTTGTGGCAGTCCCGATAAAGCCGGCTGCGCCCGTGATGAAGACACGCATTGAGATAACTCCGTGTTTGAACGCACGGATATTGGTACGCTACGCGTACATGCTGGTAAAGTAGTGAGATTATCCGGGTATAATCGCTAACGGGATAACGGACTTGAACTCATTTGGAGATTACCTGAAGGATCGACGCGCCAGGCTCGATCCTGCGGCCTTCGGCTTTTCGCTGACGCGGCGCCGCACGCCCGGACTTCGGCGGGAAGAAGTGGCGCAGCGCGCCAACGTGAGCGCCACCTGGTACACGTGGCTGGAACAAGGGCGCGGCGGCGCACCTTCCGCCGATGTGCTGGAGCGCATCGCCCGCGGCATGATGCTGACGGATGTAGAGCGCGAGCATTTATTTCTGCTCGGATTGGGCAGGCCGCCGGAAGCCCGCTACCACGCACCCGAGGGCATCACGCCGCGGTTGCAGCGCTTGCTGGACACCCTGGATCACAGCCCGGCTTTTATCCGGACCGCGACCTGGGACGTGATCGCCTGGAACAAGGCCGCCGCGGCAGTACTGACCGACTGGAGCACGGTGCCCGAGGGGCAACGCAACGTGCTGCGCATGATGTTCCGCGACTCCCGCGTCCGCGCGGCGCAGTCCGACTGGCAAAGTGTTGCACGATATGTGGTGGCATCGTTCCGCGCGGATGTGGCGCGCGCGGGCGCGGCACGCGACGTCCAATCGCTCGTCGATGAGTTGTGTGCGACCAGCCCCGAATTCGCGGCAATGTGGCGCGACAATGACGTGCAAGGCCACGGCGACGGCCGCAAAGTCCTGCACCATCCTGTCGCCGGCAAGCTGTCGCTGGAGTTTTCGGGGTTCGCGGTCGATGGCCGGCCCGATCTCACCTTGGTGATTTACAATCCGGCGACACCCGAAGATGCGCAGAAGATCCGCGCGCTCCTCAAACCCGCGCCGAAGCGGGCGCGTCAGGTGCGGGCACGCTAGCGTTACTGTGCGTCGCCGGCGACGCCGGTCAGCGGCCGGTAGCGCGGGCACTAGCGGGTGCCAGGTGCCCCAGTTTCGTTCGCTTGGCATGCAGATACTGCCCGTTGTGCGAGGTGCGAACGGACGCGATCGGGATTCGGGTCACCGCAAGCCCGCAGCTGCGCAGCGCGGCGATCTTTTGCGGGTTGTTAGTCATCAATCGCACGTTGGAGACGCCCAGGTACTTGAGCATGGGCCCACAGATGGCGTAGCTGCGCTCGTCCGCGGCATAGCCTAGCGCCTGATTGGCGGCTACCGTATCGAGGCCGGCTTCCTGCAATGCGTAAGCCTTGATCTTGCCGTCGAGCCCGATACCGCGACCCTCCTGACGCAGATAAAGCAGGACGCCGCGGCCTTCGGCGGCGATCGCCTGCAGGGCCTCGCGAAGTTGCGTGCCGCAATCGCAGCGCAGACTGAATAAGGTGTCGCCTGTGAGGCACTCGGAATGGATGCGCACGAGAACAGACGCGCGCCTGGGCAGAGTTCCCATCGTCAGTGCCACATGTTCCTTGCGCTGCGGCATCTGCGAACACGCGCAGCTGAAACGTCCCCCATAACGTCGGCAGCGTGCAAGCGGGAACGCCCACTGTGTAACTGTCGCCCAACATGGCACCGACCCGGAGTCAACGGGACTGCAGGTAAGTGGTGCGAAACACGGCATCGGTTCAAGCCGCCACATTCCCCTTCCCGAGCGGAGGTTTCTCCCGCCGCGGCTGAACCGCGTCCGACGTTCGCTCCACTTACGGGGAGGTCGGCTCGCTCTGCTCGGCAGGTGAGCTGCGTCGGCGAACCGCACGGAGCGCCAGCAGCAGATGCTTTCGATCCTGGTCGGACACTCGTACTTCCTGCGCTTCGATCGCAAGCAGCGCGAGCGGGCAAAGCCCTATCCCCCGCTCGCCACGCTCCAGGTGGCCGGCCTGCTGCGGCGGGCAGGGCATTCCGTGGCGCTGTTTGACGCGATGCTCGCGGACGACATCCGCGGCTACCGGCGCGAGCTGCAGGCGGCGAGGCCGCAGTTGGTGGTGCTGTATGAGGATAACTTCAACTTCCTGAGCAAGATGTGTCTCGGCAAAATGCGGCGCGCGGCGTGCGAGATGATCGCAACCGCGCGCCGCAGCGGCGCCCGGGTGATCGCGGCGGGCGCCGACGTCAGCGACGCACCGCAGCTGTATCTGCGCGCCGGGGCGGATCTGGTGCTCCTCGGTGAGGGGCTCTCGGCCCTGGAGAGTCTGCTGCCGAGACTGGACGCCTGCCCGCAAGCGCACAGCCACGATCTGGCGCACGGAGTGTCCGGCGTTGCCTGGCTCGCGGGCGACGAGCTCCGCACCAACCGAGGTGGGCACGCTCCGCCGGCATCGCGCAGCGATGAGCTGCCCGCTTGGGATCTGGTGGACATGGATCGCTACCGTGGCGAGTGGCTCAAGGCTCACGGTTACTTCAGTCTGAACATGGCCGCCTCGCGCGGCTGCCCGTTCCGCTGCACCTGGTGCGCCAAGCCCATCTGGGGCAACCGCTATCTGCAGCGTGAGCCCGCAGCGGTCGCCAGCGAAATGGCGCATCTCAAGCGCACCTTCCGCGCAGACCATGTCTGGTTTGCCGACGACATCTTCGGGTTACGCGTCGACTGGATCAACGAGTTTGCCCGGGCAGTTCACGCCCAGGCCGGTGCGATTCCCTTCACGATTCAGACGCGTGCGGATCTCGTCAGCGAGCGCATGGCCCCGGCGCTGCGCGAGGCAGGCTGCCGGGAAGCGTGGCTCGGAGCGGAAAGCGGCAGTCAGCGCGTGCTCGACGCCATGCGCAAGGGCACCCAGGTCGCCGAGATCCTGCGCGCACGGGAACGGCTGAAAGCCGCGGGAATCCGCGTCGGATTCTTCATCCAGTTGGGCTACCTCGGTGAGCAGCTGCCCGACATTCTCGCGACGCGTGAGCTACTCGAAGCTGCGCTCCCCGACGACGTCGGCGTGAGCGTGTCATATCCCTTGCCGGGCACGAAGTTCTACGAGCTGGTCAAAGCCCAGCTCGGCAGCAAGACCCACTGGCAGGAGAGCGACGATCTGGACATGATGTTTCACGGCACATACACCTCGGAGTTCTATCGCACCATCAGGAATCTGCTGCACGAGCGCGTCGCTCTCGAGACCTTCAATGCGCCGGCGCACGCCGGGCGCTACCGCCGCGGCCGCCGCACGTTGGAACGGCGTTGGCAAGCGCTGCTGACCTGTGAGCAGCAGTACCGCAGCGCACCGGCGAACTGACGCACGCGGCGCAGGCAAGCGATGAACGGTCCGGGCAGCACTGTTGCGGCCGACACCTCGCCCAACGCGGATGCGCGGGGCCTGGTAGCGCAGTCGGCGGCCGATCGCCTCAGTCAGCGCTCGCTGCGCAGGCTGCACCTGGCCTTACAGAGAATCACCGAGTCGCTGGCTGGCGAGCTCGCCAGGCCAAGCGTGGTGCGCCCTGACTGGTTGGCGAGCGAGTGGGCCGTGGCACGGGCGGTTGCAGCCATCCACGGGATTTCATCCTTGCTTGCCGATGCGCTTCGCTGGCAAGGGCCGCCGGGTTGGACGCGATTCCTCGCTGAGCAGAAGGCACATACTGCGCAGCGCTTCCAGCGAATTCAGCAACTCCTGCGGCTCATCGACAGCGGCGCGCGCAGCCAGGGCATCGCACTCACCGGGCTGAAGGGAGCTGCGCTGCACGCAGCCGGAATCTACGTGGCGGGCGAGCGACCGATGGCCGACGTCGACCTGTTGGTGCGCGAAGCGCAGCTGGCGCGTGCGGCACAGTTACTCGCCGGACTCGGATATCGCCACAGATATCAGACCTGGAAGCATCAGGTATTCGAGCGCGATGACCCGGATGCACCGGCGGCATTGGGTGAGCATGCCGGCAACGGCATCAAGATCGAGTTGCACTGTCACGTGCGTGAAGCCCTGCCGTTGCGCGCGGTCGACATCTCGCGCGTCGTGTTTCCTCCGCGACCGATCGCAGGACTCAACCCTTATCCGTCGAAAGCGGCGCTGCTGCTGCACCTGCTGCTGCACGCTGCCGGCTCGCTGACCTATCGGCAGTTGCGACTCCTGCAGCTGCACGATGTCGCCCGCCTCGCGGGCACGATGACGGACGAGGACTGGGAGCAGGTGCGCGGCGATGCGGCGGGCACGGCCGAGGCGGACTGGTGGTGGGCGTTTCCGGCTTTGGCGCTCGCCGATCGCTACTACGGCTGCGTGCCGCGGCGGGTTCTGGCCGCGGCGGCACGCGGCGCTCCCTGGGTGCTGCGGCAGGTCTACCGTCGCCGCACGCTCGCGGGCGCTTCGCTCTCGCACCTGTGGATCAGTGCGCTTCCGGGCATCGAGTGGTCGCACTCATCGCTCGCTATGCTGCAGTACGCCGCAGCGCGCCTGCTGCCGAGCTCCGAAACCCTGCGGCAACGCAAGGCTCTCGGGATCCTGCAGCCGCATGTATCGGGCGGAACGTGGACACAGCTGTCTCAGGGGCGGCGCATTCTGCGTTGGCTCGGCTCGCGACAGCCGCGCCACGAAACGCTGCAACCGGTCATCGCCTCGCTGCGCGCTGTCTATTGATCATGGCGCCGGCGCCACGACCTGCCCTGGGTGACCGTCGCGTAGATCGACTGGAAGCAGCGCGCGGTATGGTCAGCGTCCTCGAGCAGCGCCCTTTGCAACGCCTCATGTGCGATAGCCAGGCGCAGCTCCTCGTCACCGAGCAGCCTGGTGATTGCGGCGGCCAGCGCACCAGGGTCACCGATCGGCACAGCGGCCGCCGCGTGCGGCGCCCACTCCGCGATATGTCCCACCGAGGTGCCTACCGTGGGCACGCCCACCGCCGCGGCCTCGAGGGCAACCAGCGGGCCGGTCTCGTGCCGGGACGAGACGACGAGGAGATGGGCGGCCTCGACGAGCGGTCGCAGCAGTCGCTGCGGCAGGAAGCCGCGGAAGTTAACTCGCGCGGAAAGCCCCAACTCGCGAGTGAGGCACTGGATCTCCCCGCCCAGTGTGTCATCCCCGACGATATCCATCTCGACGTCGACGCCGGCGCGCACCAGCTGCGCCAGAGCGCGCAGCAGCGTGGCCTGGTCCTTGACGCGGTTGAGGCTCGCAACGTGAATCAGCTTTGCGGTCCGGCGGGAGTCACGCCGCCGAGGCTCACGCGGCGACCACACGTTGAGGTCGACACCGAGCGGCACTCGTTGCGCGGTCACGCCGAGGGCCGCGATAGCCTGCACAACCGGGGTGCTGGCCGCGGAAACGGCCGATGCCGTGCGCAGCGTGAGGCGCTCACGCAGTCGCCCCCGCCAGGTCAGCAGCCCGCCGTAGCCGATCTCGGGCAGAGCGACGAGCTCGCCACCGGCGACGTGCACGAGACTCGGGATGCGCAGCAACCCGGCGGCGGCGACCGCCACGAGACCGCAGGACCCCGACCATATGGACTGCAGGAGATCGAAGCGGGCCGCGCGGTGCAGCGCGAGAACGGTGCGTACGGCCCGCATGCGGGTGCGGTGCAAGCCGATGTTGTGAACACGGGCTCCGGCAAGGGACCACTCACCGGGGTCTTGCTCCTGTGCGAGTGCGATGACCTGGACGTCGTGCGCACGCGCCAGGCGACCGATGAGCGCCAGCAGCGCCGGGATGACGCGGTACTCTCCGGAAGCGTCGACGCCTCCCGGGACCACCAGAGCGACACGCATGGTACCTGAATCTCTTCAAACACCCGCTAAGGTGGTGTCGCAACTGCAGCAGACGCGCAGCGCCTTCGACAGCGTCGCCGCGGACTACGATGATGATCGCGGCAACAATGCCGCAATTCAAGACATGCGCGCGGAAATGTGGCGCTGGCTGGATGAGACGTTTGCGCCGCACAGCCGCCTGCTCGACCTCGGGTGCGGGACGGGGCTCGATGCCGCGCGCATGGCCCGCCTGGGTCATCGCGTTATCGCGGTCGACTGGTCGCCGGCAATGATCCGACGAACCCGTGACCGCGCACACCAGGAGCGACTGACCGAGCGCGTGCTGCCGCTGACCCTCGGCGCGCACCAGCTGCATCGCCTCGCCGATGCGGGCTCATACGACGGCGCCTATTCGAATCTGGGAGCCGTGAACTGTCTGCCGGAGCTCGACGGCATGGCGAGCGAGTGCGCACGCCTCCTCAAACCCGGCGCGTCGTTGGTCTTTGCGGTGATCGGCCGCATCTGCCCGTGGGAGGTCGGCTACTACCTGCTGCGCGGACGCTGGGCGCGAGCCAGCGTGCGCTACGCGCGCGGCGTGGTGCCCGTCAGGATGAATCGGCACACAGTCTGGACGCGCTATTACACACCGCGCGAGTTCTATCGGCCATTCAGCCGCAACTTCCAGCTCATCCACTTTCGTGGGGTATGCATTTTCGCGCCTCCTCCCTACCTGCTGTGGATCCGCCAGCGGCACTTGCGCTGGCATCAGCGGTTGTGGCGTCTCGACCGCTGCGCCGCCGGCTGGCCCGTGCTGCGCGGCATGGGCGATCACTTCCTGATGGTGATGCGCAAGCGCTAGGCAACAATTTACGGAATCGATCGCAATGCTGCTCAACACGCAGCGGCTCTTCACACGCCTCCTGCCGCGAATGCGGGTCAGCGCCATTTGTGATGTCGGCTCGATGAACGGCGCGGACGCTGCGACCTTCAGCGCCGCGGTTCCGCAGGCGAGCATCTACGCGTTCGAGCCCAATCCACACAATTTCCGCCTGATGCAGGCGCGGGACCAGTTCTTTCAGGGGCGAAATATCAGCGTGGTCCCGTTGGCGGCAACCAACTATGACGGCGTCGCCGACCTATTTGTTGTCGCGGCGGAGTATTCGCACGGCGATCCGCGCCGCGGCATGAGCTCGCTGCATCGGCGCTGCGGTGAGTGGGCGCCGCAGAGCATCGAACCGGTGGAGACCACGCGGCTGGACAGCTTCCTTGACGCCCGATGTCCGCGCGATGCGCGGCTGGCGGTATGGATCGATGCGGAGGGCACAGCCTACGAGGTGATCGAGGGTCTCGGCGCACGGGCCGAGCACGTTCAGCTGGTGCACGTCGAGGTCGAGACCGCGCCCTGCATCGGAGCGAATCAGAAGCTCTACCCCCAGGTGAAAGCACTGCTGCAGCGCCTCGGCTTCACGGAGCTCGGCACCGATCAGCCCGTCAGCGAGCTGCAGTTCAACGCACTGTTCGTGAAAGCCGGTCTCCCCCGGCGGCTCGGTCTTCAGGTCCGGGCGTCCCTCGCGGTGGTGTATCTGCGCTCCTCGCTGGTGCGCGCCGCCTGCCGCCTGTGCCCGGCCTGCGTGCGTCGCTACGCGAGCCTGCGCCGCAGGAGCAGCTCATGATGCGCAACCCGGCGGGACTGCTGGACGACACGGTCACGCGCGACTACGCACGCAAACTTCGGCTGTTCAACGCCTTCGCCGAACCGGAGCTTCGCCAGGCCATCGCCAGTCTCGGTATCGAGCGGGGTATGCGGGTCCTCGATGCAGGCTGCGGGACCGGTGCTGCACTCGGGTGGCTCGCGGGCGAAGTCGGGCCGCAGGGCCTCGCCCTAGGGCTCGAGCTCGCCACGGCGCACATTGCCGCCGCGCGCACCGCGATGCCCGCAGGTACGGTGCTGCAGGCAGATATCCACAGGCCACCGCTGGCGCGACGCAGCTTCGATCTGATCTGGGCGGTCAACACCGTCAACCACCTGCGTGATCCATCGGCGGTGGTGGACAGGCTCACAGAGTTGTTGCGCGCCGGGGGTCGCATCGCCCTCGGTCAGAGTTCGCTGCTGCCGGACATGTACTTCGCCTGGGACAGCCGCCTCGAGCGTGTGACCAACGAGGCCGTGCGCCGCTACTATCGGGATCGCTACCGTATCGGTGAGCGCGAGCTGACGGGAGTGCGCGCGACCGTCGGCCTGCTGCGCCGGTCCAGCCTGCATGCCGTCACGGTCCGCACGCTGCCCATCGAGCGCATCACACCGCTGCGGCCGGCGGACGAAGCGTACCTGCTGGAGGCGATCTTCCGCGGCACCTGGGGGGAACGGCTGCGCCCATACCTCGCGGTCGAGGACTACGCGGAGCTGACCCGGCTGTGTGATCCGGAGGATGGGGAGTACGCGCTGAGACGCACCGATTTTCACTTCCTGCAGACTTTGACACTGGCCGTTGGCCGGATCTGATCGCTCGATGTCCCGGGCGTCCGAACCAGCCGCACGCCGCATCGTCACCGGCGCGGAGTACGTCGCCCAGCTCACCGCGCGGCGCTCCGATCGCCAGGCGCGCTCGGCCTTCCGCGACCTGGTCCTGAAGCTCGCCCAACCCGGTGCGACGTTGTTCGACTTCGGATGCGGGACCGGGATGGATGCGCGCTTCTATGCCGAGAGCGGCTTCACAGTTCGCGGCTATGACATCGATGAGGCAATGTGCGATTTTTTCGTGGCGCACTGCCAGGACCTGATGAGCCACGGGCGCGTCACGCTCGAGCGCGCCCGGTACCGGGACTTTATCGAGGGCCGCGACCGGACGCTCCCTTTGGCGGATCTCATCACCGCGAACTTTGCGCCGCTCAATCTGGTCGGCAATCTGCCGGAGCTGTTTGCGAAGTTTCATGCACTGACCGCGCCCTCCGGCAGAGTGCTCGCCAGTGTGCTGAGTCCCTATTACCTCGGCGACCTGCGCTACCGCTGGTGGTGGCACAACCTCCCGGGCCTGGTGCGCACCGGTCGTTTCCCCGTCCCGGGCGCGCAGGCACCGATCGTGCGGCGGCGATTGGCGGATTTTGCGGCGCAGTGCGTTCCCTACTTCACCTTGCAGAGCGTCTTCCGCGGCTTGCCGCCGCGGCGCGCTGCCGAGCAGCGCGCCGCACGCGGGATCGAGCTCCGTGGTGGCCGAGCCGCGTGGCCACACGTCACCACATGCCGTTACATGTTTCTGCTCTTTGCCCGGCGGACGGTCGAGGATGCGGGTCACTGACCCGGTGGCTCGAGCACTGTCCGGTCGAGGAACCCCGCGCGCTCGCGCGCGTAGGCGGCGCGCAGGTGGTTCGAGTCGATGTAAAGCGACGTGCCGTCGGCTGCGACCGCCGGGCAGCGCATGTCGGCGCACAGCGTGGAGCGCGGATCGAGAACCTGGGCGCCGGTATGTGTGGCGATATCACGCAGACGATTCATCAGTGGCGCCACGAACGCCTCGAACGCTGTCACGTCGACCATGCGAAGGTCGGCCCGGAAGTGGAGCGGCAAGCGCGGTGAGAATCTGACCCGGACGGGGACCAGCCAGCGTGGATCGAACTGCGGCGACGTCGGATTCGACAGCACGATGAACACGCGCCGGCCGCTCGCCACCAGTGCGGCGACCAGCTGCTCGAACTCCGCGAGCGCGACCTGCGTGTCGTGCGAGTCGAGCCCGAGCCGGCCGCGCAGGGGGTCCTGCGGACTGTAGACACCCTGGTGATCGCCCAGGGAGTACTCCCCCAGCAGGTAGAGCTCCCAGAAGGCCCCGAACACCACGGTATCGACGCGCGGTTGCAGCGCCTGCCGGGCGGCGGCGGCGAAAAATGCATCGCAGCGGCGTGGCTGCCGCAGGCTGTTCATCGACGGCAGGATGGGGCAGCCCGCATAGGCCGCAAACAGTACGGAGCGCGCGCCGTCAGGGTGTGCCGCGACTACTGCCGTGATGCGTGGCCAATACTGCTGCATGTGCGAGTCGCCGATGAACAATACGGTGGCCGCACGCCGCGTATGAAGCGCAGGAATATCGAGCGAGGCTTGCCCGTCCACCATGCTCTCACGGGGAATCTGCCAGTCGGTGACCGCGGCGTCCCAGGCCGTGAATGCCGGGCCCGAAAGACGGCAGGCCAGCTGGCGGTGGCTCACGGCAGCCCCGAGCGCGGTGAATCCGAGCAGCGCGGCGAGTAGTGCCGGCACCGCCCAGCGTCCGCCGCCGCCACCTCGCAGCGGCACTTCCACCCAGTGGTAGCTGATGAGCGCGGCCGCAAAGGTCGCCGCGATGAGGCCGCCAATCAGGGTGGCCGGCAGCTCCGGGCCGCAGAACGCGCGAGCAAAGGCAAACATCGGCCAGTGCCACAGATAGAGCGAATAGCTCAGCCGTCCGACGAACACCAGCGGCGCGCTGCCGAGCAGCGCGCGATTCACCATGGGATAGGGCCCGGCGCCGATGAGCAGGGCTGCGCCGGCGACGGGAATTGCACCCCAGGCGCCCGGAAAGAAAAGGTCGCCGTTCAAGAGTCCTGCCCCGGCGGCAATCACCGCTGCCCCAGTGAGCGAAGCATGCTGCGCGGCGGCGGACCGGCCGCGGGCGGGCGCAGGGCGTACCGCTCGCGTATCCCCTCGGGCGAGCTGCCATGCGGCAAGCATGGCTCCGACGGCGAGCTCCCACGCCCGCGCGCCCGGCAGGAAGAAGTGCGCGACGGGCGCATGGCGTGCGCCCCAGACGCTGATCGCGAGCGAAGTTGCGATCACGGCACCGAGTACCGGTATCGTCACGCGGTGTCTGACCGCGAGCACCAGGAGGACCGGCCACAGCAGATAGAACTGCTCCTCGACGCCGAGCGACCACAGATGCAGCAGCAGGTTGTAGTCGGCGCCGGGATCGAAGTAGCCGATGGCGTGCGCGAAGAACACGTTGGCCAGGAATGGTGCACACCACAGGATCGAAGTCCCGAACCAGCGAAATTCGTTGGGGAGCAGCGTGAGCCAGCCGAGCGCGAAGGAGGCGCCGAGCACCACCAGCAGCGCCGGAACGATGCGCCGGACGCGACGCGCATAGAACTCGGCGAGGCTGAAGGCGCTGCGCTGCATGCCGCTCAGAATCAGCTCTGTGATCAGGTAGCCGGAGATCACGAAGAAGATGTCGACACCGATGAAGCCCCCCGGCAACAGCCGGGGAGCCACGTGATAGGCGATGACCATGGTGACGGCGACGGCACGCAGTCCATCGATGTCGGGCCGGTATACCAGCGCGGTGCGCGTGGCCGGGGTGTCGATCGAGGCACCCGGTGCCCTGCCCGAAACCGACAGCAGTGCCGGCGCGTACCAGGCGGCACGCCCGGACCCAAGCGAGGCGCTCTTACCTGGCCAGAAGCTCACGGACCGTCTCGACCGCGGCCAGTGGGTGGCTACCCCTGCGCAGCTCGTATCCGGGCAGGCGCGCGACCCGTGCCTGGAAGCTTTGCCAGCCGGGCTGACGCGCGGCGTAGCGCTGGGTGGCGGCAAGACGCTCGAGCACCGCCGAAGTGCGCAGCGGCGCCAGGAGCGAGCGGCCGCCGGCGCTGCGACGCGAAATGAACACCACGGCGCGGATCCGCAGCGGCGCTGACGCCAGGCGATAACCACGACGGCGCACATCGATCTCGAGCTTTTCCACACCACTGCGTCGGCGGATGGTCGCGGAGCCGCGCAGCAGGGCAGTGCGGTCGTCGCGCCCGAGGAAGCGGAGCGAGTCGCGACGCAGGTGCAGGAAGTTCGCGACTCCGGTGGCCTTGAGCGATGCGGGTTCCACCAGCACGCTGTCCTCCGCGACGAACTCCAGGCCAGCGCGAAGAGCGTGCAGGACCAGCGTCGATTTGCCCGAGCCGCTCGGTCCGATAAGCAGGACCCCTTCGTGATTCTCTCCCAGGCAGGCGGCGTGCAGCGGCACCAGTGCCTGCGCCCGTGCCGCCAGCACATACACCGCGAACTCGAGCAGCTCGTAGCGGAGGTGATACGGATGGCGCAGCATGTCGGTGGCCACCACGATCAATGCCGCATGCTGTTGCGGAGTCAGCGCCACGAAGTTGGCGTGCGCCATGGCGCCACAGAGAATTCCTGCCCCTGCAAGCGGTTTGACGGGCGGCGGCTCGCCGGGCGAACGCGCTGGTGCGCGGCGCCCGGTGCCCGTGAGCACCAGCCGCACCCGGAAGTGAGGCAAGGTGTCGCCGAGTCGATGCGCGGGCAATCGGGCATAGGCGGCCTGCACGAGCCGCAATAGCCGCACGCTGTCGGTCTCGAAGTCGAAGCGACCGCCGAGCAGCTGCAGCCGCTCGCGCCAGAGCGTGCGGCGGTGCTCGCCGAACGGGTCTGGCGGTGGCGCGGCGAGTGTCGTACGGCGGTTGCGGGGCATCGAGCCTCAGGCGCCTGGTGCCCGGCGAGCGCGACGCCGGCGCACGACATGGGCGTGCAGCGGCGCTGGGGCGAATGCCCGCAGAAGCGTTCGCGCCGCGCCGGCCCACCACAGGCGATATCGCCACGAGTAAGGCGTGCTCGCTGCGAGCGTGCCGAGAGCGGCGAGGCGCCGGGCACCCTCCGCCTGGCTGCGGGCAAGCCCTGCCGCCATCTCAGCCCGCAGCCTGCGCAGAACGGTGCGGAGCTGCCTGTCGGTGCTCGTCCGCAGGGCCTTCCCGAACACCCGCCGACGGTCCCGCCAGGCGGTCGCATCGTCCCCGGAGTGCTGCGCATGGCGACGGACCAATGTGAGGGGCTCTTCAATGCCATCGATCTCGCTGTGCGCTGCCAACCGCAGCCACAAGTCGTCGTCCTCGCACATGACCAGTTCTTCGTCGAATGCGCCGACCCGCATGAGGAGCTCCCGCGCCACGACCACACTCGGCAGAGCGATGAGAGCCGCGCCCGTCAGCAACTTTTCCAGGAGCCAGCCGGACTCGGCCTGCCGGCCGTGCCCAGCGAGAGCGAGCCGGGGGTTCCCGGCCGCGTCCACGACTGCGAACGCGGTGTAGCTCCATTTGCGGTGCGGATGATGCTCGAGCGAGGTGATCTGCCGCTGCAGCTTTTGCGGCAGCCACAAGTCGTCCGAGTCGAGGAACGCGACATACTCGCCGCGGGCCGCGCGCAGCGCGGCGTTGCGCACGACGGAGGGTTTGCCGGAGTGCCGCAGCCAGATGACTTTCACCTGCGGTAATGCCTGCAGCGTCTCCAGGTACGCCCGGGTGTCGGGGCCCGAGCCGTCATCGGCGACAATCAGCTCCCAGTGCGCAAGCGTCTGTGCGAACAGCGACTCGACGGCCGCCGGCAGGAATTCCAGCCGGTTGAAGGTTGGCATCACGACCGAAACGAGCGGTGCCACGGCGGCGAGTCAGTGCGTCGCTGCCGCGCCCGGCTGCAGCACGGCCCCGCCGCGGCGGCGGGGCCGGGGTAGCAGCAGCACGTCGTGGTAGAGCGCCGCCAGCTTTCTGCCGAGCGCACCGAAGGACAATTCCCGCTCGAAATGTGCGCGCACCGCCGCCTGCAGGCCATTGCCGCGAGAGGCGGCAACCTCCTCGAGCGCCCTGCTGAGGGCCTGCCAGTCGCCACACGGCCACAATCTGCCGACCGCCGCCTCGCCCGTCAGTGCGCGGAATGAGGGAATGTCAGTGACCACCGGGGGCAGCCCGCAGGCGAGCGCCTCGATCAGCGAATAGCCGCTGCCTTCGCGGTGGCTGCCGAGCACGAACAGGTCGGCTGCACGCATCAGCTGCTCGATGTGGGAATGCGCTACTCGGCCCAACAGCTGCACCCTGCCGCGCAGGCGTGCATCACGGGCGATGCGCTCCGAGACCGGGCGCAGTAGCGGTGCGACACCAAAGCAGCACCACAGTCGCAATTCCGGCAGGACGCGCGCCGCGGTGCTGATGCCCTCGAGAACGGTCAGCGGGTCCTTGTTGGCATCGAGATGCCCGACCCAGAGAATCGCCGGGTCGCCGCATATGCCCGTCTCGCGGCGCGCTGCCGCGCGATCGCCGGGTACGAAGCGACTGCTGGACTCCGGCACGCCGTAAACCCGTGTGTGCGCGGACAGCAGCCCCGCCGCGGCGAATGGCTTCGCCTGCTCCGCAGCGCAAAACGCCACGCCGGCGGCAGCCGCCAGACCACGGCGCCACGCGGGCCGTCGCCAGATTCGTGGCGGTCGACTCGCATGGTCCTGCAGCACCAGCGGAATGTCGGGGACGACTGCGGTCAGCGACCGCACCAATCGAGGGAAATCGAGGCCATGCACATGCAGGACGTTTGGCGCGAGGTCGCGCAGCAGCTCCCCGACCGAGGCCAGGCGCGCGCGGCCCCGCGTCGCCCCGAACGGCAGGAAATAATAGTGCACGCCGTTTCTCTCGAGCCGCTCGGCGTGCGAACACGCCTGCACGACCGACACGCGCACGCCCGAGCTGGCGGCCGCTTCCGCGGTATCGACCAGGGTCGGCCACGCCTGCAGCAGCTGCTCGGGCGCACGTTCCTCGGGGTCGTTGAAAAAGCCGATCTGTGCGACGTGCAGCGAATCGCGCCACGGGCTGTTCATAGGCTCAGCGCACGTGGGTCCCACTGGCGGATCAGCTTCCTCGAAACGCGCAGCTCCCAGGGATTCTCGTAACGCCGGTAGCGGTAGCGCCACCCCGCCAGCCCGCGCAGCGCCGCTTTGCCCCATGCCGAGGCGCGGATGTCCATGATGGTCGGGAATCTGCAGCCCAGCACCGTCGTGAAATCGACGATTCGCCGCCGCAGGGCCGGTGACAGCCACGGTGCGTCCCGGTGGCACCAGTAACCGAGCCACTCTGGCTGCGCCCACTCGTCCGCGGTCGGTGGAAAGACGACTGGCCGGCCGCTGCTATCGCGCAGCGTGTCCGCCATGCGCGCCACAGAGGCGTTGGTGTTGTCGCTGCGCATGGGGAGCGGCGTGTAGATATAGATCATGACCTCGGTGTTGGGATACTTGCGCTTGATCAGGCGGATGAACTCGAACGTCCGCTCGGTTTCGCCCACCGGGTCCTGGGGCGGCGCCAGCATGAAGGACAATTCGGGTACCACGCCGTGGCTGCGGCACTGCTCGATGGCGGCGAAAGTCTGGTCACAACGTGTGCCCTTGCGGATGTCGTGCAGCAGCCAGTCGCTGGGAGATTCCGCGCCGATGTAGGCCATGCGCAGCCGACTTTTCCTGACCAGCCTCCAGGAGCTCTCGGAGAGGTTCGCGAGCGCGTCCGAGCGCGCAAAGCACCACCACGGCATCTCGAACTTCGCCATGACCTCCAGCAGCGGCACCATGTCGACTTCGCGATCGAAGAAATTGTGGTCATAGAACTGGATCGCGTCCACGCCGAGTCCTTCGCGCAGGAATCGCAGGTCCTGCTCCAGACGCGCGGCGACCGGCAGGGCCATGCGGCCGCGATACATGGCGGCGACTCCGCAGAAGGTGCAGCGAAAACGGCAGCCGAGAGCCGCCTGATAGCCGGCGGTGCGAGCGCCCAGATAGGTTCGGGTCAGATACTGGCGTGGATCTGCGAGCCTCTCATACGGCAGCCTGCGATCCAGGCTGGCAGCGGCGAACGGCCGCTCGCCGTTGTGCACGACGCCGCCGTCTCCCCGCCAGCTGAGGCCGCGGATCGCTGCCGGTGCCTCGGCTCCGTGACCGGCTAGAGCGTCCAGCAGCTCGATGAGGGTGCGCTCTCCCTGGCTTCGCACGACATAGTCGACGTAGGGCGTATTGGCCGCCGCCTCGGGACAAACGGTCGGAAAGGCTCCGCCCCAGACGATGGGCAGTGCGGGTGCGGCGGCGCGGATCGCCTTGGACACGGCAATTGCCGTCTGCAGCTGCGGCCCGCCCATGACCGTGACGCCGGCGGCGGCGACGTTGCCATCGCGGATCATCTTCAGCGCGGTCGCGACGAAGTCCCGGTCGACGTTGCCATCGAGGATGACCGGCGCGTACCGGCCTTGGAGCGCCGCGGATAGGCTGAGGACCGCGAGCGGAAAGCGCGCATGACGCTTCGATGTGATGGTCGGGTTGATGAGCAGAACGCGCTGCGGGTCGCTCATGAGAGTCTCTCTGCCGGAACCAGCCAGCGCATCAGTAGCATCTCCAGCGGCCAGCGATAGTCGTCCTTGCGGCAGCGGTAATGCGCCAGGCGCTGCAGCACGCCGTGCCGGCGCGGCCGCCGTTGCCAGGCGAGCTCCTGGAAGAATTTGAAACGCTCAATCAGTCGGAACTTCTCGCGCGACACCCACGGGCCCGGCAGGCCTGCGACGTAGTCGAATTTCGACCACGCTTCCAGCGTGTTCGGCAGCCGAAAGCCACGCGCGACGGCTTCGCGCACCAGCTCACTGCCCGGATAGGGCTTGAAATAGTAGATGGGAGTGAGGAAGTCCGGCCTGAGCGAGCGCAAGCGCTTGGCGCAATCGAGGCTCGCCTGGACGCTGGCAGCGCTCTCCTCGGGAAAACCGACGATGAACGGGAAGTGGCCGGCGATGTCGTACTTCAGCATGCGCTCGGCGGTCTGAAACACCTGCTCGATCCTGATGTCCTTGCGGATGCGCTTGAGCATCTCGTTGGAGCCGGACTCGACTCCGACCAGCAGCCGCCGCAACCCGGACTGCTTGCAGCGGGCCCAGACCTCATCCGGCAGCCGCACCCCCTGATCGGCGCGCATCGTGGCCGCCCAGGTGAGCTTCAGTCCCGAATCGACGATCCCCTCGGCAAAGGCCTGCACGCGTCGCGCGCGCGTGAAGAACGTCTCGTCCTGGAAGTTGACGTCATCGAAACCGTAGCGATCCCATAGCTCCCGCAAGCGCATCACCATGCGCGCCGGCTCGAGGCCGACCCATTGGCGTCCATAGACGAATGGATCGGAGCAGAAGGCGCAGCGAAAATTGCAGCCCTGGGACGATATGTAATCGAGCTGCCGCTTGCCCTTCAGCGCGAAGTAACGCTCGACGGGAATCAGCCCGTAATCATGCGCACGGAATCGGTCGACCGGCGCGAGTGGTCGTGGCGGATTCTCAACAATGCGGCCGTCCGCGAGCCGCACCGTGCATCCCAGACACCCCTCGAGCGAACTGCCGGCGGCGAGGCGGCGGACGATCTCGGCAAAAGTCGCTTCGCCCTGCCCGCGGACGCTGACATCAACGGACGGCTCGAGCAGACACTCGCGCGCGAACATCGAGGGATGCCAGCCTCCCCACACCACCGGCAGGCTGGGATTCGACCGTTTGACCGCGCGCGAGATCCATAGCGCATCGCTGATCGGCGCGCCCGTAAGCACCGTGACTCCGAGGCACAGCGCCCCAGGCAGCTGCGCGAGCACCGCGCTCTCCGGGTCGGATTCCAGACGCCCGTCAACGATGACGACCTCATAGAGCTCGGGATCGAGCTCGGACCCGATCGCGAGCAGCGCAAGCGGCATCGTGAAAAAGACCGCCCGCGGGTTATACAGCACGATCTTGCTCCGGCGACCGTGGCTGGCCGGCACCGGCAGTCCGCATTCCGTGGCTGCTTGCTCAGTCATGTTCCAGCCGCTTCTTTTGCCGGGTCGAGCCTGAAGATCACCAACCGCTCGTTGACGAGGCGCCGCTCGGCGAGCACCGAGATCGAGAAGTGCTGCCTGCGGAACTCGTCCAGAAAGCGCGCCGCGTCGCCAAACGTCGAGAGCAGGACCAGGACCGTTCCGCGGGGTTTGAGGTGACGGCGAGCGCCGGCCGCAAACCGCTCGGCGACGTCATTGGAGCGCCACGCCCGATCGCGGTCGTCGCGCGGCACGCCACGCAGGAACGGGGGATTGAACAGGATCAAGTCGAACTGCTCACCGGCCACCGGTGCGAACAGATCGCCCTGCCGCACTTCGAGCCGGTGTTCGAGATGATTCAGCCAGGTGTTGATGCGTGCGCAGCGCGCGGCGGCGGCGTTGATATCCACCGCGACGACACGCCGCGCGTGGCGCGCGGCGAATATCGCGCACACGCCCGAGCCGGTGCCCATATCGAGGACTTCGCCGTCTCGCGGAACGACGTGCGAATCGAGGTGCGCTGCAAAGAACGCGCCGGTGCGCGGCACCTTGGGATTGAAGACGCTCGGCGTGACGAGCAGCGGGATCCCGAGCACGCGCTCGAGCCGGAAATCGTCGTAGCGATGCTTCCCGGTGAGCGCGTACACGCGAGTCAGCGCCTTGCCGATGAGGCGCGTGACGCACCGAAAGGCCAACGGCCGCAACGCGTCGGCCGGCGCACGCACCGTTTGCCGCTGGATCAGCTCGGACATCTGCTTACCCGGCGGATCAGAAAGTCGGCGACGTTGCGCTCCTCGGGCTCGCGCCACAGTGAGCACACGCAGCGTGCGCACTCCCGACGGCTTCCGGAGCGGATCTCCTCGCGCAGCCGGACCATCGCGTCGGAGTTGAGAGGTCGCTCGAGATCGCCGCTGTCATAGGGTGCTTGCGGCCCAGCGATGAAGAAGCACGGGTTGACGCGGCCGCTCGCATCGACGACCGCCGAATAGTCGAAAACGTTGCAGTGCACCGCCGGGAAGGCGCTGCGCCCGCTGACGGCCGAGAAGTATTGGAGCATGCGACGGAGCTTGCGCGGACTGTCGGCGATCAGCCCGGAGCGAAAGTCGCCCGCTCGCTCGTGCTCCAGACGAGCGAGAATCGCCTGCAGAACCGGCAGGTCTTCCGGCCGCAGCGCGAGGTCCGAACCGAAATCGTCGCTGCGGCCAAAGGCATGCGGATTGGCAACGTCCACTGCGACGAACGAGACCTGCTGCACTCCCAGCGCCTGCGCCAGTTCGACAAAAGCCCGCAGCTGGCGGTAATTGGCCCGCTGCACCGTCACCCTGATGCCGAGCGGCACGCCAGCGGCCACCGCTGCCCGAATGCCCTCACATACCTTATCGAAGGCGTCCAACCCGCGAATCGCCGCATAGGTCTCGCGGTTCGTGCCGTCCAGCGAAACCGTGATGGCGTCAAACAGCCGGGCCACGCGCGGCGCATGCTTCGCCAGCGACAGCCCCGAGGTCAGCAGCCACAGCTTCAGGCCCGTGGCGCGCAGCAGTTGCGCAATGTCCGCCCATTCGGGATTGAGCAACGGCTCGCCTCCCGAGATCAGTGCGACCTGCGTCTGCAGCTGCGCGAGGCTCGGCAGCAGCCGTGTCACTGCAGCCAGGCTCATGTCCGCCCGTCCGTGGCGCCAGTAGTCGCAGGTGACGCAGCGCGAATTGCAGCGTTCGCTGAGATACAGCGTTACCAGCGGCAGCCGGCGTAAGTGCGCAGCGAGATGCAATGGCTGTGCCGACAACGCCTTTCCTCTGCGGGACGGATACGGGCTCATGGGCGGCCCGCGACGTGCACCACGACAATGGTACGTGTGCACGTCGTGTCCGCGGGTTCATTGGGCGCCGACTGAACCCGCCCTGCGGCGTCGGTCACTTACGGTACTACCCCGTGACGAAGGTGAGCGATGCAATTCGCGAGGCCCTTACATTGCAGAGACAAACGGACGCGTGCCGTCCTGCGCCTTCGCTGGCTGGCATCGCTCGGAGCTGCGCTCGCGCTGCTGCCGCCGCTGCCCGCGTGGGCGGTTCCGGCTTTCGCGCGAGCGATGGGGGTGCCCTGCTCCACCTGTCACACTCTCGCCTTCGGTCCGGCCCTCACACCCTATGGGCGCAATTTCAAGCTCCACGGCTATTCCTGGGCGACTCAGAAAACCATCCCGGTGTCGGCAGATCTCATCACCTCATTCACGCACACGTCGCAGGACCAGCCGGCCACGCCCCATTTCTCCGACAACAACAACCTCGCCATCGACGATGTGGATGTCTATCTAGCGGGCCGGATTGCCGATAACCTCGGTGCGTTTGCCCAGGTGAGCTACGACGGCATCGCCCGCCATACCTCGATGGGTGTGTTAGACGCGCGCTATGCCCGGGATTTCACCCTCGGCGGCACCGCGACGCTGCTCGGAGTGTCGGTAAACAACTTCCCCACCGTGCAGGATCCGTGGAATTCGACCTACGCCTGGCAGTTTCCGTTCCCCGCCATACGGCTCGCCAATGAACCCGCACCGTTCCTGCAGATCAATGGTGCCTTCGCGACCCAGGCGCTCGGCGCGACCGTCTACACCCTGATCGACGACATCGTCTACCTCGAAGCGGGCGGCTACCGAAAGCTCTCCGACCGGGTCCAGGAGGATGTGGGCATCCCGGAGCCGGCCGCGGAGCACGGTATCGACGGAACCGCGCCTTACTGGCGCGCGGCGCTGCAGCGAACCATTGGACCGAACTACGCTTCAGTGGGACTGATCGGATTTGCACCGCAGGCGCAATCCCCCGAGGAGCGCAACTTCGGCACCGACAACTACACCGACATGGGCTATGACGCCACCTATCAGTTTGCCAACGGCGGCCCGCATACCTTCAACTTCAACGCGAGTTACGTTCAGGAGAGTCAGCGCCTGTTTGCGGCCACGGCGCTCGGCGAATCCGACCGCATCGCGAACCACCTCAATGCCTTGAACGTCAGCGGCAATTATGCGTATCTGCAGACCTATGCCGTCACACTCGCGTACTTCGATATCGTCGGCAACAGCAACGCGGCGGAATTCTCCCCCGGGCCGTGGTTTGGCAGCGCAAACGGCAGCCCGGACAGTCGCGGCTATACTCTGCAGCTCGAGTGCATACCGTTTGGCAAGGCCACGTCGTTTGCCCATCCGTGGCTCAACTTGCGCATCGGCCTCCAGTACACGGGTTACACGCGCTTCAATGGCGGAAGCACGAACTACGACGGCTTCGGGCACTCGGCCCAGGACAACAACACGTTATTCCTGTTCGCCTGGCTGGCAATCTGAGGAGTGCCGCCCTCGGGAACGCGTCCCCGGGACGAATCTCGCAGTCTCGAGGGTATGACGGTCTCGCACCCCGGCAAGCCGGCAACCACAGCCCTGTGCGCGCTGGCACTGCTCGCGCTGGCCGGCGCGCCCGAACACGCGCTCTGCCAGCAGGACAGCGCCGGAGTGGGTGGCAACGTGGCGCTTACCAGCGACTACATCTACCGCGGCGTCTCCGAGAGCGACGGGCACGCGGCGCTGCAGGCGGACCTGCACGCCACCACGTCAGGAGGCACGTTCGCGGGCGTCTGGGCCTCGACCCGCGACCGCAACCTCGAGCCAGGAGCCGCCGGCGAGCTGCAGCTGTACGTTGGCCAGCGCCTGGCGCTCGGTGCCGACTGGAGTGCAACCCTGATGGCGCGTGCCGACCATTTGCTCGGCGGATCCCAACAGGCCGCGGACGACTACCAGGAGATCGCGGTCGCGTTCTCCTGGCTCGACCTGTGGACGCTGTCACTGACTGCGATCCCGAGCGCCGCCCGCTACGGCGCCGCCTACCAGCCCGACGACTACGCGACTTATTACCAGCGTCTGGGGCGAAGCGCCGCCTTCGCGGCCGACAGCTCAGCTCAGTGGCTGATCACCGGGGCGCTGTACGTCACCGCCGGAGCCGGCTACTACTATGCCAGCGGCCGGGGCGACGGGCCCATGAATGCCGTCGGTTACGCCTACGGTAACGTGGGCCTGGCCTACGACTGGCACCGCTGGCGGCTCGATGTGGGCTACTTCGTGGCGCAGGCTGCCGCGACCGAGCTGTTCCCCTACCCGCTCGCCAACCGCCGCTTCGCCGGCACCCTGAGCTGGCAATTTTGACCGCGGCCGGGCCGGCGGCCGATAGTGGCGCTTACTTGAACCGCCACCGCGCGCCCGGACACTTACCGCATGAAGGGCGGGATATTGATGGCCACGAGCTTGAGTGAAATCGGCTTGCCTGAGGGGGGCCCGCGCAATGGAGCGGGCGTGGCGCGCGAGCGCGAGCTCTTGGCGCGGGTCGCGCGGCAGGACCGGCGCGCCTTCGAGGAGGTCTACAACCTGTATCACCGCCGCCTGGCACGGTTTCTGACGCGTCTCACCCACCGCTACGACCTTGCCGAGGAGATCATCAACGACACGTTGTGGGTGGTGTGGCGCCGCGCGCATGACTTTCGCGGCGATTCGCAGCCCTCGACCTGGATCATGGGCATCGCGTACCGCAAGGCGCGCAACGCCTTCCGCGCCTCCGCGCGCCTGCGCGCGCGCGAGCTCCTCGAAGGGCCGGTGGCGCTGCCCGCGGTCGATGAGTCGGTGCGGGCCGCGGAGCTGCGCGACTGGCTCGGCCGTGCGCTCGAGCGGCTGCCGGTCGAGCAGCGCATGGCCGTCGAGCTGTGTTACGAGCTCGGCTTCTCGTGCGAGGAGATCGCGGTGATCATGGGTTGCCCGACGAATACGGTGAAAACCCGGCTGTTTCATGCCCGTGCCAAGCTGCAGAAGCTGCTGCCGGAATTGTCCGGCACGCCGCCGGGCGAGGACGGCAGGCCCGAACAGGAGGTCAATGCGTCATGACCGATAGTGCCTGCTGCTCTCACGAGGATTGCTGGATGCTGCTGCCGTGGCTGGTGAACGGCCGGCTGGATGCGAGCGAGCGGCTGCGCGTCGAGCAGCATGTGCGCGCCTGCGACGCCTGCTCGCGCGAGCTGGCGCAGCAGCGGCTGCTTCGCGCGGCCCTCACCGAGCCCGAGCGCGTCGTCTACGCACCGGGCCCGTCGTTCCGCAAGCTCCTGGAGCGCATCGACGGCGCCACCGTAGCGCCCCGTTCGCGGCCGACAGCGGCCGCCGCGGGACGCTCACGGCACTGGCGCGCAGCCTGGCGGCCGCCGGGACTCGCCTGGGCGGCGAGCTTCGTGCTGGCGGTGGGAATCGCAACGCTCGGCACCGATCTTTACCGCTGGTCGCTGCCGCGCTACGCGACACACACCGACACGACCGCGGGCGTTGCGCTGGTCGTGCACGTGGCCTTCGCGCCCGCGCTCGCAACGGCCGACATCGGGCAGTTGCTGCGCGCAGCCGGCGGGCGCGTGGTCGCGGGACCGGATGCGACCGGTGTGTACGGTGTGGAGCCCCTCGCCGCGGGTCAGCGGCCCGAGGAGGACCGGCCGCCCGGCGCCGCGACGCGTGCGCTCGCTGCCCGGCTGCGCGCCGACCCGCGCGTGCGCTGGGTAGAACCGCAGCCGGGACCCTGATGCGTACGCCGGCGTTCGCCTGTCTGCTGGCGCTCGCGCTCGCCACCGCGGGCCAGACGGCGGTGTCTCCGCCGGCGCCGGCCGTTGCGGCGCCGCCTCCCAGAATCGTGGTCGCGTTCGCCAACCAGCCGGAGGCGGCGCCGGGCCCGGCCGGCACGACCGGGCGGCGGTACGTGGGTAGCGGTTACGGCGTGGCACAGGATGCGCAGCTCAAGGCGCGACGCGTGGCGGCGCGGTACGGGTTGCGGCAGGTCGCGAGCTGGCCGATCCGGGCCCTCGCCATGCATTGTCTGGTCTACGAGATCACCGGCGGCCGCACCGCGCCCGAGGTACTGGCGGCGCTCGCGCATGATCCGCAGGTGGTGCTGGCCGAGCCTCTCAACGAGTTTCATACGCTGACGGCGGCCGACGCGGCCGCGCCTGCCGCGCCGTACAACGATCCGCTGTACGACCTGCAGACCAACATGCGCGCGCTCGGAATTCCGGCCGCGCACCAGCGCACGCAGGGCGCCGGTGTCCGCATCGCCCTGATCGACACCGGGGTCGACTCGCAGCATCCGGATCTGCACGGCCGGATCCTCGAGACACGCTCGTTCCTGACGCCGGCGCACCGGCCCGCGCGGCTGCAGCGTCATGGCACGGCGATGGCCGGGATCATCGCGGCCGTCGCCAACAATCACCTCGGCATTGTCGGCATCGCGCCGCGTGCTCAGTTGTTGGTGTACGAGGCGTGCTGGCAGCTCAGACCCGACGACGATGCGGCCGCGTGCAACACCTTCACCCTCGCGCAGGCGCTCGCCGCCGCGCTCGAGTCCGGCGCGCCGCTCATCAACCTGAGTCTGGGCGGACCCGCCGACGCGCTCCTCGACGCGCTCATCGAGGTGGGCCTCAAACGCGGCGTGGTTTTCGTCGGCGCCGCTGCGGCCGGCGACGCCGACTTTCCGACCGCGGTGGCCGGCGTGCTCGCCGCCGCCGCCAGCGAGAGCGCGCTGCCGGCGGGAGCTCTGCCAGCCCCGGGCCGGCACGTCCTGACCCTGCGCCCGGAAGGCGACTACGACTTCGAGTCGGGGAGCTCGGTCGCCGCGGCGGAGCTGACCGGCGTCGTGGCGCTACTGATGTCAGCCTCGCCGGCACGCCTCACTGCACCGCGCCTCATAGCGCTGCTGCGCGACAGCGGCGGCGCGGCGCGGGGTCCCGATCCACCGCCGGTCAACGCCGCAGTGGCATTGGCGCGCCTTGACGGCCCGTAGAGGCCTCGCCATGCTGCGCGCGCCATGCGCAGCAGCCAATTGAGCGAGCGATGATCGCACGGCACGCGAACCGCGTGAGGCTGCTGATCTGGCTGAGCTTGGCACTGACAGCAGCGTACGCGAGTGGTCTCGCACGGACCGCGCAGGCCGGTATAACCGGTTACTGGCAGGAACCATCCGGGGCCGTCATCCAGATTGCTCAGTGCCCGCAAGGCTTGTGCCTGATGATCGTCGCGCTTTCATCGGGGTATCACCCGCACGTCGATGTTCACAACCCTGATGTAAAGCTGCGCGGCCGCCCGCTGTGCGGGCTGCGCGTCGGTCAGGGTTTCACACAGACCGACTCACAGCACGCCGACGGCGGCCATGTCTACGACCCAAAGTCCGGGCGAACCTACAGCGGCAGCATGACGGCGGAAGGCAACACCTTGAAGTTGCGGGGCTACCTCGGGATCAAATTGCTGGGCCGGAGCGAAACCTGGATCCGCATCGGGCAAGCCTATACTAAATGTACGCCAGACTGATCCGGAGCAGCTGGAGCAGTCGGTGTATCTGAGCTCACTAGCGACAGCCGTCCCTGCCAGGCGCTATACGCGTGCCGAATGTTGGGATGCGTTCGTGACTTCCGCGTGGTTCGCGCGCCTCGACGAGCGTTCGCGGGCGTTGGCCCGACTGGTACTGACACGCGACAACGGCATGGAGTCGCGTTGGCTCGCGGTGGACTCGCTCGCAGAGGCATTTGCAATCGACGCCGACACCTTGCAGCGACGGTTCGAGAGACACGCACCCGAGCTTGCCGCCGGCGCCGGACGCCTCGCCCTGCAACGCGCGACCTTGAGTCCCGCAGACGTCGACGCGGTTGTGGTAACAACCTGCACCGGCTATCTGTGCCCTGGTCTTACGAGCTACGTGAACGAGCGACTGGGTCTATCGCGGCACGTAAAGGCATTTGACCTCGTCGGCCAGGGTTGCGCGGGCGCACTGCCTAACTGGCAACTCTCCAGCGCCCTGCTCGATGCTGGGCACTGCGACCACGTCTTATCGATCTGTGTCGAGGTCTGCAGCGCGGCGATGTACCTGGATGATGACCCGGGTGTGCTGATCAGTGCCTGCCTGTTTGGCGACGGGGCGGGTGCGGCCATTCTGTCCAGGAATGCGCCCAGCGATCGCCGCCGCGTCAGGTGGTCGACATCCGTCTCGGTGACGGCGCCGGCGAACAGGGAAGCCCTGCGGTTCGAGCACAGGAACGGCCTGTTGCGCAATGTCCTGACGCGCGCCGTACCCAGATTGGCGGCGGAGCACGCCGAAGAGGCTCTGCGGCTGGCCATCTCGCAAACGGGTGTGACGCGGGATTCGATCACCGGCTGGATGATGCACGCCGGTGGCCGCGACGTGCTGCTCGCCATGCAGGAGCAGTTGCAGCTGGATCCGGTAGCATTGCGCTATAGCCGCAAAACGTTGCGCGAGTACGGAAACCTGAGCAGCGCTTTCGTGTACTTCGTGTTGGATGCTGCGCTGGCCGATTCGGCTGCTGGCGGCTGGTGGTGGCTTTGCTCGTTCGGCGCCGGCTTCACTTGTCACGGAGCGCTGCTTGCTGTTGACTGATCTGCCGTCGGTGAAATTGCGACGACGAGTCTTGCCAGAGCACCTCGACGTGCTTCCCATTGGCGATCCAGTTGCACGCCGCTCACGCCGCGACCTGCAACGAGTGCACCGTGTCATGCGTTCATTGACAATTCTGCGACGGGCCGTGCGCTCGTTGTCCATGACCCGGCAGCCCCTGAGAATCCTCGAGCTAGGCGCAGGAGATGGCAGCTTGATGCTCCGCTTCGCGCAATCCTTGCGCCCGCCTTGGCGAGACGTACAGGTTACATTTATTGATCGTCAGGACCTGATCGGCCCGGAAATCCGCGAGCCACTCGGCCTGCTCGGCTGGGATGTGCAGATGGTGAGGATCGATGCCCTGGACTGGGCCGGCGCGTTCTCCAACGAACAGTATGACCTGTGTGTCACAACACTGTTTTTGCACCACTTCCAGTCTCCCGCCCTCGAGCAGGTGCTGCGTGCCGTCGCCGGCCGGTGCCGGGCATTCGTCGCCTGTGAGCCACGCCGCAACCGCGCGGCGTGGATCGGCAGCCATCTGCTTGCCCTTCTGGGCGCGAACGAAGTGACACGCGAAGATGGCGTGACCAGTGTCGTTGCTGGTTTTACCGGGCACGAGCTGACAGCCCTGTGGCCCGCGAGCGGGGTAAATTGGCGATTACGGGAGTACTTCGCGTGGCCATTTACGCATTGTCTGGTCGCGTCGCTGACTGAGTAGCGCATGAGACGCACCGATACCGATGTGCTGATCATCGGTGCAGGCCCCGCCGGCGCGTCCGTCGCCGTTCGACTGGCCCGCCTTGGGTGGCGGGTAACCTTGGTTGAGCAAGCATCGTTCCCTCGTCAGAAAGTCTGCGGCGAGTGTTTAGGCCCGGCAAGCCTGGAGCTGCTGGACGAACTCGGGGTGGGTCCGAAAGTCAGCGAGCTCGCTGGTCCGGCGATACGCCAGGTCGCGTGGATGGCCCGCGATCGGACTGTCGTGGCTGAGATGCCGGCCTGCCTCGACGGTCGTCATGCATACGGCCGGGCAATCGGCCGCGACTGCCTCGACCTGCTTTTGCTCGAGCACGCGCGATCGCTGGGCGTCGACATCGTTCAGCCGGCCAAAGTCCGACGTGTCAGCGGAGCGCCGGGCGACTTCGATTGCGCCTACGAACACGCGCGGGGTACCCAACATCGCCTGAGGGCGGCCGTCGTGATCGATGCGCACGGTTCCTGGGAGCGTGGCCCGGAATGCCACGCGGCCGAACATGACGGTGGCGGGAATTTGCAGCCGCGGCCCTCGGACCTGTTGGCCTTCAAGGCCAACTTCCAGGGTGCGACCCTTGCCTCGGGCGTACTACCCGTACTGTGCTTGCCCGGCGGCTATGGCGGAATGGTGGTGTCGGATCGAGGACGGACCACCATTGCCTGTTGCATACGGCGCACGACGCTGCGTCAACAGCGTGAACAGGCGCGGGGAGCCTCGGCGGGCGATGTGGTCGAGGCCTACCTGCGCAGTTCATGCGGCGGAGTTGCAGACGTGTTGCGCACCGCTCACCGGGAGGACACCTGGCACGCAGTCGGGCCTCTACGAACGGGCTTTCATCCGCGATGCGTTTGGGGCATTGCACGGATCGGGAACGCCGCGGCAGAAGCCCATCCACTGATTGGCGAGGGCATCTGCATGGCTCTGCAGTCTGCGGCTATCCTTGCCAAGCTTTGCGGACACCGCCCAAAGGATCTGCGGGCGGCCTACATCGTTGACGTGCAGCGCACCCACGCCGCTACTTGCAGGAAGGAATTCCTGGGGCGTATGCGCCTCGCGCAGCTCTATGCGCGGGTTGCCATGCAACCGTCCATGGCGAACGCCGCCGCGATTATGATGCAGACTTGGCCCGGCACGCTCACCGCTGGTGCAGAGCTCGCCGGAAAAGCCCGTCGTGGAGTGCTGCAGCAACCCTCCCCCCAGGCGGTCGCATGAGTACGCTCGAGTTGCTACAGACCATCCTCACCGAAGAATTCAAGCTCAGCCCCGCTCGCTTGGTTCCCGAAGCCACGCTGACAGATCTGGGCATCGATTCTTTGGATCTGGTCGATCTGCTTTTCAAGATCGAGGATCGTTTTGGTCTCAAGATCAAGGACGACGTGCCACGTTCGCTGGTAAGCCTCAACGATGTCGCAGCGTACATAGACGAATTGCTGAGAAATCGGCCCGCAGCGGCAGGGACTCAGGCGGGTGCGGACAGGCCGCCATGACGGCACGGGTGGCCGTCACCGGTCTGGGTGTCGTCGCACCCCTGGGAAACTCGATTGATGAGCTGTTCGCGAGCCTGCGCGCAGGCAAGTCGGGTATCAGAACTCTACCGGCGCCCTTTAACGGGGTTTCGGGGCCGTCGATTGGCGCGACGGTCGAGACGCCCCCCTGCGCGCGCATTCCCGAGACACGCCTGCGCATGTTGGATCGGGTCAGCTATCTGGCGCTGGCCGCGGCTGCTCAGGCTATCGAAGATTCCGGAATCGACTTCGACCGGGAGAACCGCGATCGGTGCGGCGTGTCGGTCGGAACCGGAATGGGAGGTGCGACGACCACTGACGAGGGCTATCACACCCTTTACGCAGAGCGCTCGGACCGAATCAAACCCTTTACCGTCATCGCGGCGATGACGAATGCGGCGGCAGCCTGGATTGGGCTCGAGTATGCTCTGGCGGGCCCAAATCTCACCTACTCCACGGCCTGCTCTTCATCGGCGGTCTCGATAGGAGAAGCAGCCGAGAAGATTCGAACCGGCCGAGCCGATGTGATGATTGCCGGAGGCGCCGAAGCTCCCTTGACGCCCGGGGTGCTGCGAGCCTGGGACGCAATGCGCACGCTGGCCCGCCCCGACAAGGTGAATCCGAGCGCTTCATGCCGGCCCTTCTCCATGACCCGCTCCGGGTTGGTGTTGGGCGAAGGAGCGGCCTTCCTGGTCCTCGAATCGTGGGACCATGCGGTCCAGCGCGGAGGAAAAATACACGCGGTCCTCAGGGGATACGGTTTGACAACGGATGTCGCCCACGTCACACGGCCGACTGTCATTGGGCAGGCGCGCGCCATGCGCGCGGCACTGAACGCCGCCGGACTTGCGCCGGAGGAAATCGACTATATCAATGCGCATGGCACCGCCACGCTGCAAAACGACGCCGTCGAGACCTCAGCTATCAAGGAAGTATTCGGCGCCCGCGCGTATCAGATTCCTGTCAGTTCGACCAAGTCGATGCATGGGCACCTCCTCGGCGCGGCGGGAGCGCTGGAGCTCGTCATCTGCGTCGGCTGCCTGGAGCGGGGGTGGATTCCTCCCACCATGCATCTGGACCAGCCAGACCCGGCTTGCGATCTGGACTACGTGGCGGGTGCCGCTCGCGAGAATGTTCCACTCCGGATCGCGTTCTCAAATTCGTTTGCATTTGGCGGGACGAACGCGGTGCTGGCCGTCGAGAAGGTGTGAGTACAATTCACGGGATCAGCACCACTTTGCCGTCGACGTGGCCGGTCTCTGCCAACTGCTGGGCAGCGGCGGCCTCGCTCAGCCTGAATTTCCTGGCGATCGGAATCGCGAGCTTGCCACTTCGGACCGCCTCAGCCATACGGGCGAGCCGCATCGCATTGGACTGGACCATGAACGCCTCGATGCGAATGTCCTTTCCCTCCGCGGCCCTGGGCTTTCCGAGCACCGAGCCGAGCACGCCGCCGCGCTTGAGCTTCGGGAGCAGTGTTCCGATGACCTCGCCATTCACGGTGTCGGCAATCGCATCGAGCTCGGGCAGCGCGCTAATTTCGACATCCGAATCGAGCGCGACGATCTGCGCGGCCCCCAGCGTTTGAGCTTGCTGCTTCTGGCGCGCGCGCACGCCGAGGATGACGTGCGCCCCGCGCTCCAGGGCGACATATACCGCCGTGCGCCCTACCCCTCCGAGCGCTCCTGTCACCAGCACGGTATCGCCGCGCTGTGGTCCGATACGCTCCATCAGCTCTGCTCCGGTGGAAACGACCAGAGGTAGTGCGCCAGCCTGTTCGATATCGAGTCCCTCGGGGACTGGCGCGACCACCGCGCTCGGTACGGTTACGAACTCGGCGTACGCGCGATTGCCCAGCGCCATCACCTTCTGGCCGATCTTGAGCTCTGAAACCCCGGCGGCGACCGCGCTGATCTCACCGGCGATGTCGCGGCCGAGTATCACCGGAAACTGCAGCGCCATGGTGGCCTTCCGATCGCCGCGCCGGATCTTCCAATCGATGGGATTGACGCTCGTGGCTGCTAGCTTGATCAGCACTTCATTCGGTCCCGGAACGGGCGTCGGCACCTCCTCATAACGGAGTTGATCTACGCCTCCGTATCCGTGGGTCTGGACGGCTTTCATCGCAACGACCTCCTGCCGATCGAACTCCTGACCATGGGACTGTATAGCTTGAATCTTAGCGCGTGTATGTCGCGCAGTCGCACCTGGCGGCGTAGACTCGACGACATGAACATCGTGGAACGCGCTGCGGAGGTCTCGAAGCCGCGGTTGAGCAAGTACATCTGGGCGTCCCTCTTGCCGCTGGCTCTGCTGTCTGTCTCGTGGCCTCAGAGTCTGCCAGCGGATCAGGACACGCAAGCTCCGGCTACAGACATGCAGGTTCCGCCGGCTGCCGCGCCGACTTACGCAGCGCAGACTCCCGAGCAGTTGCAGCAGTTGGTCGCACCGATCGCTCTGTACCCGGACTCGCTGGTGGCGCAGATTCTGGCGGCGTCGACCTTTCCCGAACAGGTCGTGTTGGCGGACAGATGGGTGCAAGCGCATGCCGATCTGAAGGGCACAGCGCTCGGCGCAGCGGTGGACCAGCAACCCTGGGATCCGAGCATCAAGGCACTCGCTGCGTTTCCGACCGTCCTCGGGAACATGGATAAGAATCTGTCCTGGACGTCCTCCTTGGGCGACGCCTACTACAATCAGCAACCGGATGTGATGAATGCCGTGCAGGTGATGCGCCAGCGGGCGCAGGCGGCCGGCAATTTAAAGACTACGCCGCAGCAAACCGTGGCGACCCAGGACTCGAGCATCGTCATTGAGCCTGCGAGCCCCGAAGTCGTCTACGTCCCGGCATACGATCCGTGGGTGGTTTACGGTGATCCGATCGTGCCGTGGCCGTACTGGTACCCGTATCCCGGCATTTGGTATGCCGGCCCCTATCTGTCATGGGGAATCGGATTCGGGATCGGCTTTTTCGGAGGCTTCGGATGGGGCTGGGGGCATTGGGGATTCAACTGGCACGACCGATACCCCGTGTTCAATCACAACAGGTACTTCTCCCGGAGCAACACGTTCTACAACCGCAACGCCTATTATCGCGGCGGCGGTGAGCGGGGTGTGGCAAGCAACGTGGCGCGCGGAGTGGCGCGCGGTGCAGGCGACATTCGAGGCGGGGGCGAGGAGCGCGGGGGAAATTTCGAACGCTCCGGGGGCGGTTACACGAGACCCGGGGCCACTGGCGATCCTTTCGGGGGACGGTCTGAAGCGGCCCGAGGGTATGGCGAACCTGGCGGCGAGAACGGGATGCGCTCGAGCGCGTTCAGCGGCTACGACCACGGCGGGCAGATCAGGAGCTTCTCCTCACGAGGAAGTGCCAGCTTCGGGGGCGGTCATTTTGGCGGCGGGAGCCGCGGTGGCGGTGGCGGACGCCGCTAGTCGAGGATTCACGATGTCCCTAGGCCTTGGAATCTTGCAAGTTAAGAGGGTGCCCATGCCGCGAACGAAGCAAAGCATCGACGCGTGTCGTGGGGTCGATCGACCTGAATGGGCTGCATCTGCCCTGCTCCTGATGATGTGCCTGCCGCTTTGCTCCATGGCTCAGCAGCCGGGTCAAAAGGTGTTTGCAACGCCCGAGGAAGCGAGCAACGCCCTGGTCACGGCTGTGCAGAGCAACGACGAGAAGGCAACGCTCGCTTTGCTGGGTTCGGATGCGAAGCGGATTGTCTCCTCGGGAGATGAAACCGAGGACGCGCGCAGCCGCGCCGCTTTTGTCCAGGCCTACCGGGAGATGCACCGTCTGGTGACTGAACCGGATGGAACCACGACGCTGTATATCGGCGCGAAGAACTGGCCAACGCCCATCCCGCTCGTGCGCAAAGGTCGCTCGTGGTATTTCGATACCGAGGCGGGCAAGAAGGAGATTTTATACCGCCGGGTCGGCCGGAACGAACTGTCAACGATTCGCGTTTGCCAGGAACTCGTGGCGGCGGAGAAAGACTATCGGCGCACGCAGCCCGAGGGATACGCGGAAAAAATCCTGAGCGATACAGGGCGGCGCAACGGTCTTTATTGGCCGGCGGCGGCGGGCGGTCCGCAAAGTCCCATTGGGCCGCTGGTGGCATCGGCAGTTGCCGAGGGTTATACCAACGGGAAAGAGATTGGCCAATCTCCCTACCGCGGTTACTACTTCCATATTCTGACCGGGCAGGGGAAAGACGCCCCCGGTGGTGCGAAGAGCTATATCGCGAATGGCAAGATGACCGAGGGATTCGCGTTCCTGGCCTATCCGGCGGAATACCGCTCTTCCGGCGTAATGACTTTCATCGTCGGCAGCGATGGAGTGGTGTACGAGAAGGATCTCGGAAAAGCGACCGAGGTCGTCGCAAAAGCCATGAAGCAATACGATCCCGATGCCAGTTGGCACAAGACTGACGAGGCGCAAGCGCAAGCCGCCCCCGAGCAGAGGACGCGGTAGAGCGTACCCTTCGGGCCGGTACGGACGGCTAGATGGGACACGTCGGACGACGGCGATAGACGATCCAGACCAGTACTAACATCACAGCGAACACCGGCAGCGCCAGGACACTGCCCTCGGGCCCAGCATCACCACCGCTGAGCCACGCCGGCCCTGTGAGCTGGCTGACCAGCAGGTGTCCGGTATAGACCGCGCCGCTGTCGGGCACCGAGAAGATGAAGTCCTCCGCGAGCACCGCGCCGGCATGCATACCCACCGACAGCCACAAGTCGCCGGTCAGCCAGATGGCAGTGGCGAAGAGCACGCCGATCAGAAACACTGAAGCGATGCCGAGGAGGTTTTCGCCGGGATTGCCCAGATGCGCGGCGGCGAACAGCAGGCCCGCCAGGAGGCTTGCCGCGACCCAACCGGTGTCCCTGGCGAGACGGAACAGGGGATAGCCCATCACGGCCAGGTTCTCGGCCAGGCCGTTGACCACCGCCACCGCCAACCAGAGCGGCAGGTAGTAGGCCAGGGCCGCGCCCGACAGGGCGATGCCGCACACCCGGTAGCCGCCGAAACAAGCTATGGCTCCGAGCGTGGCAGCTATCTCGGCAAGTCCCCACAACACGCCTTGCAGCAGGTGCGCCGCCGCCTTGCCGCGAAGCGGCAGGATCGGACCCAGCGTATCGCGGCCTAGTCGTGCGGTGATGAACCAGGCGAGGAGCGCCGCTAGCAGCAGCCGCGCCTGGCCGAGCCCCACCGCTTCCGCCGGCCTGACGGCCGGTGAGTGCGCGAAATGCACGCCCAAACCATGCATCGCCCTGCCGTACCCCATGGAAAGGAGCCTGACCGCAGCGATGAGCACGGCGAAATAGATGGCCAGTCGCCAGACCAGGCCTATGAAGCTTCTGGCGAAGCGTCTTGAGACTTCCGACATTGGCCGCTCCATCCGGGGGTTCGGGAGCACGACGAAGTCTAAGGAACGAGCTGCGCAACATCCGCGCTTTGCAGGCTGGTCCACGCAGGATTCCTGCGTCATGATGGACAGATGACGATCCTTCTGGATGACCGCGACCGCCGAATTCTCACCCTTCTACGAACCGACGCCTGGCTCAGCTATACGGCGCTGAGCCGCAAGGTGAACCTGTCCGCCAGCGCAGTTCAGCGCCGGGTCGAGCGAATGATCGCCTCGGGCGTCATCCTCGGCGCGCGGGCGGAAGTGTCGGTGCAGGAAGCACCGGCCCCGTTAACCATTTTCGTGCTCGCCGAGCTTGCGGACGAATCCCGCGCTGCGCTCAAGCGCTTCTCCAACCGCGTCGTGGATCATCCCGCTGTTGTCGAAGCCCACTATGTCGCAGGTGAGACTGACGTCCTGCTGAAGCTTCGCCTGCCGGACATGGCCGCCTACGACCGCTTCGTCGAGACCTACCTCAATACGTCAGCTTTGGTACGCCGGTTCAAGACGCTCACCGTTCTGCGCTCCTTGGCGCCGACAAAGGCCGGCTGGTAACGCCAGCGTGCTCGCGGCTATGCGACGCGGTCCCCCTTGGGCGGCTGGAAATGGCGCACCAGCTTGTCCAAAGCGCCGCACCAGCCTTGCTCGTGGCTGCGGCGGGTCTCCTCGCTGAACAGCGCCGAATGGGTGAACGTCAGCTCGGTGCCCTCGGGGATCGGCCGCAGGTCGATCTCCACCCGCGACTCATTCGGATCCTCATCCTCCTGGCCACCGAGCCAGCGCCAGCTCATCACCAGCCGCTCGGGTCTGCGGACCTCGAGGTAATGCCCGCTGCTTTCATGCTCACTGCCGTCCAGTTTGCGGAAACGCACCCGGAAACGACCGCCTACACGCAGGTCAGCCTCGGCGATCAGGACCGGGCCTTCATCCGGTCCCCACCAGCAAACGATGCCTGCGGGCGTAGTCAGCGCGTCGAAAACGATCGAAGGACGCGCCGTGATCCGTCGCACGAGGGTAAGGCTCGTCATGGGCCGCGCTTCTTGCCCTCGGCCTTCCTGGCGGCAGCTTCCTTGGCCTGCGCATAGGCCGCCAGCCGATCCAGTCTCGCCGGCCAGAAGCGCTCGTAGCGTCGCAGCCAGTCCATGGCGCCCCTCATCGGCTCGGCGCGCAGCCGCACCGTCACCGTGCGCCCGGACTTGGAACGCGTGATGAGTCCCGCCTCGTCCAGGACGCCGAGGTGCTTCATGACCGCGGGCAGCTTGATCGTGAAGCGACTCGCGAGTTCGCTCACTATCGCGCTGTCCTCGCGTTCCAGCCTCGCAAGAATCGCGCGCCGCGTGGGGTCCGCGAGGGCCGCAAAGGTGCGGCTGAGCCGCATTTTAAGGTTCACCATCCAGGAAAGTATTCAACCCACACAACGAAATGTCAATTCCGATGCACCCATGTTGACACTTCCTGGCGCCTCCGCAATAGTTCACCATCTGGTGAACTATTGAACGCAAGGGGCATGGTCTATGCGCACCGGCAGTCAGGTAGGAATTAAGGGGCTACACCGCCACAACGCTGTGGCGGAGGTCGTCCTGCGAAAATCCGCGGAGGCGATCGGGTCGGCAATTTCCGTGCTGGCCCTGCTTCTCAGCCCGCTCGGGCCAGCCAACGCGCACGAAGGATCGTATCCGAGCATGGCTCCTCTTGAGCAATACCGGATGAGCCGACCCGATGAGGTTGCCCTGGCGCGCAGCGCCGCCCCCGCGTCGATTTCGAACGACGCCGATGTGCTGGTATTGGGTGATCGGGGTTATGAGACGGCGGAAAAGGGCAAGAACGGCTTCGTGTGCTTCGTGGGGCGTTCCTGGTCGAAAGGCTTCGATGATCACGAGTTCTGGAATTTCAAGATTCGTTCTCCGCAGTGCTTCAATCCGGCCGCCGCGCGCTCCGTGCTCCCGGCCTATCTGGAGAGGACGCAGTGGGTGCTGACGGGCCTCCCCAAAGCCACGCTGATCGAGCGCACCAAGGCCTCGGCTGCGGCGAAGGAAGCGCCAGCGCCGGGCTCAATCGCCTACATGATGTCGAAGCAGGGATACCTGGACGACGACGACGGACCCTGGCATTCACATGTGATGTTCTTTGTGCCCGGCACGGACGCCGCAGCCTGGGGCGCAGGCCTGCCCGGTTCTCCCGTGTTGGCCGTACCGGGAGATATACAGCCAATGACGGTTTTGCTTGTCACGGTCCGAAAATGGTCCGACGGAACACCGGCGCCGATCGCCGCTCATCATTAGAACGAGCGCATCTTGAGTCGAGTACTCTATAATGCAAAGTCGCGGGCTCGAGGGAGACTCACGACTTGCGGCGCTTTGGGATCCGCAGCACAGGCGATACGCGAATCTCCCGTCGGCCGTCGCGGGATGTCCGCCTGGGCATGCACCGCGCGGGTGTCATCGCTACGGCGATCGTGTTCTTTTTCGGAGGGCCGGCGCGATCGGTGAATGCCGATGAACCCCTCCCAATCGGCCCCGCACCGCAGGATACCGAGGCCGGCGAGCAGCCGGGCAACCACGGTCTCATCTCGGACATTGAGCTGTATTTCACTGCACCCTTGCGCTGGGATGCGACGGACTGGACCTGGTTCGGCGGGGCGCTGGTTGCAATTGGCGCATCCCATCACTACGACGCCCAGGTCCGCAATCACTTCGTAAAGAACTTAGGGCCTGGTCAGGCCTCGAATTCCGACGATGTGCAGGATGCGCTCCCGACAGCGGGAGTGTTTGTCGCCACCTGGGCGTATGCGAATCTGACTGACGACAATGATGGTCGCAGTGAGGCGTGGGCCATGCTTGAGGCTGCGGGCCTGAGCGGCGTGACCGCCTACGCTCTGAAGTACGCCGGCGGACGTGAGGGGCCTGACGAGACAGATAACCCCAACGAATGGCGCAAGGGCGGCAGCGGCTCCTTTCCGTCGCAGCACACTACAGCGGCCTTCGCAGTCGGGACGGTCCTCGCAGAGTCCGGTAATGATGAGTTCCGCTGGCTGCGACGCCTACTCGGGTATGGGCTCGGCGCATTTACCGGCTACGAGCGACTGAAGCACAACGCTCACTGGCTATCGGACACTGTCGCCGGCGCCGCGCTCGGCACCGCGAGCGCGCATTTCACGATGAATCGCGACACCCGCACAGAGGAATCCAGCTTTTCGGTTGTGCCGGCCGCCGGTGGCGGTGTGATGCTGACTTACAGACACTCGCTGCCCTAGACGCCGCGGGTCGACTCAACGCACCGCCAGTGGTCAACCAGCCCGGCTGCCACGCTTACCGCAATCGTGCGCCTAAATCCTGAGGCCAGGTAAGCCTATCAGGCAGGGCGCCCAAACGGCGAAGCCAGCGACGGGCTCGCGGCTTCCGCAACACCTGCGCGGCCAAGGAGGCTGTAATGATCCAGGCGTCGAGGCTCACATTCTGCCGACGCAGATACAGCCGATCCAGCCGATTGCCGAAGCGCAGATTATTGCCGCCAAGCAATTGAGCCAAGCCCACCATGCCGGGCCTGGCTGCGTACCGCTCGTCGCGGAGAAGTATGGTGCGGGCGGACGCTTCCGACATGGGACGCGGTCCGACGATACTCATTTCGCGCCGGGCGACGTTGATCAACTGGGGCAGCTCGCTGAAGCCGGTTCGTTCCAGAATCCTCCCCACCCGGGTAACGCAACCTCCCGACGTGGTCCTGAATCGAACCGCAGTGAAGGGCTTGCGCCACTGGCCGATGCGCCTTTCGAAGACCAGCGGTGCCCCGCCATCTTCAATCGCGGCCGCGATTGCGGCGCCCAGCATCACGGGTCCGAGCACTGCGCACGCCAGGGAGACGGCGAGTAGATCAAAGACACCCTTGCCGGGGTAAGGAGCCGAGCCCAGGGGATCGGATGGCCCGAACATGGATAGACCCCTCGCTGTGCTGCGCTCTCAGCGTGCCACTAAGAGTAGTATAAGTACGTAGTACTCTATAGTGCAAAGTGCAATTGCAAAAAAACTTTACCTGCGGCGAGTCGCCCTGATAACGGCTTCAACGTGGTCAAGATAGCGGTTAAGTGCCGCGCGGCCCGCCGCGGTAAGCCGATAGACGGACTGGGGTCGGCGTTCGTTGAACGACTTGGTGCAGGTTACGTACTTGGCGCCCTCAAGCTTACGCGCGTGAGCACCGAGATTACCGTCGCTGACCTTAAGAAGCGCTTTCAGTTCGCTGAAAGTCAGCGTCTCCTGAACCGCCAGCGCGCTGAGAATACCCAATCGAAGACGATCGAAGACCAGGCGATCAAGCTTGCCGTGCTCGGTGGCTGGCAGGCCACCGCTGACTTCAGCGGGTCGGTCGCGCCTTGTTACGGAAGCGTCGGAGCGTGCGCGGGCACTAGATTTCCCTGGCATGACCCCTCTTTGATATCAAGATACCGAACAGGATTTGCAATGCGCCGAACCCGCCCCCCAGAACAGCCATCTGCAGGTTCTCCGGCAGTCCCAGGGCCACCAGGCCCAGCAGAATAAAAAGACTACCGAGGACACCCACGATTCTTGACGTAGCAGCGCTTGTAGCGACGAGCGCGCATCCGTACAGCAGCAACCATGTTCCCGGAATGGAATGCAGGTCTCCCGTTCGGTATTGGTTGAGCGTCATCACTCCGCCGGCGAACAACCCCGGAAGCAGACACAGAATCACTTTGCGCACCGGCGCGCCTAAAAGCGTAAAACCCTGCAACGCTGCCCGGCGCGCCATGAGGAAGGCGCCGGTCGGCGCCGCGACGACGGCAGCGCACAGCCAGATGAGAAGCCAGTGGGTGCGCAGACCGCCCGCCGATGCCAGGACGGCGGCCAACAGACCGATCACGCCCATTGCGACGCCGGCGGATCCCGAGACGGCAACAGCGCGCGCCGCGTCCATGGAGACACGAATGTGCCGCAGCGTCGCCGAGGCTTGAGAATCCAGACCAACGATATCAGCACCGCGCACCTTGTCACGCTAGCGCCCGACGCTATTGATCGTCAAGCACTCTGCATATCGGAGTGCGGCGACATAGTAGTCAAGGTTCTAAAAGATCGGCGTTGGAAGCACGGTCTGAGCGAGCCTCTCGAATGGGCAAATTGATGACCGCAGCGGCAGCCGCCAGGGCCATATCTGCGTACCACATCCACTGATAATCACCGAATCGAACCAGCGCGAGACCGCCGAGATAAGCGCCAAGAAAGCCACCGATCTGGTGTGACAGCAGTGTGAGGCCGAACAGCGTGGATAAGTACCGGATACCGAAGAGTTTGCCTACGATCGTGGCGGTGGGCGGCACGGTCGCGAGCCATGTAAGTCCCAGGCCCACGGCAAAGCCATAGAATGTCCACTCGGTTTTTGGCGCCATCAGGTACCAGCCGATCAACAGCGCGCGCGAGCCATACATCGCGGCAAGAATGTACTTGCTGCGAAAGCGCTGCGTGCACGAACCGGCAATCAGGCTGCCCACGATGTTGGCGAGGCCGATGAGGGCCAGCGCAGTTCCCACGGAGGCGTCGTTGCTATTGGCGATGTACGCAGCGGCACCCAGAATTCCTCTGGCTTTGTTGGTATTGGGGGCGATCTACAAGCAGGCGACGCCTGCGTTGCTGATCCTGGGTGCGCTCGCCGGCGCCATGCAATTGCTGGATGCCGGAATCGGTCTGTTTGAGCATGATCTGGGGAAATGCGCTGGGCCGCTCTTTATCGCCGTCCTCCAGTTCTTCGTGGTCTATCTGCTTCACAGATCCGTGCGGATCACGCCACAAACCAAGCGTGGGTGAGCCCGCTACGGACAGGGATTTAACGCGTTCGGGCGTTATAGGGCGCCGCTAGCGGCTCCCAATGACCGCCGGTGTAATGCCACTGGCTTCCGATCGGGTCCCAACGACCCGCCACCCAATGATACCCGCGGCGTTCGTACACATAGGTACCCGATTCCCAATGATAAAAACGACCATTCCATTCCCAATAGCCCGGCGTCCAAACATATCCGTCGCGATGCGGTACGTGTTCGACACGGGGTGCCGGCGGGGC
>DATNKO010000083.1:0-36808 GCA_035603345.1 Steroidobacteraceae bacterium
GGTGCAGCGGGCCGGCGGGACCCAAGCGGCCCCGGGACGGGGCGCCGCGGGTACCACGAATCAGCTGTTGGCGGCCGCCGCGGCCGGCGGTGCGACCGGCTCGCCCCTGACGGCGTCATCGACGCTCGAGTACTCGAGCGCCGCCGCCGGCAGCTGTGTGAAGCGAGCGCGCGTGAGCGCCTCGCGCGCCGCGTCCTGCAGCCGCGCCAGGCGGATGGACGCGCCGCGCAGCGTGAGCCAGCTGCAGAACTCCCCGAGCGTCTCGAGCGCCGTGCTGTCGAGATCCGGCGATTGTTCGAGGTTGAGCACCACCAGCCTGGCTGCCGGCTGCGCCAGTACCAGCTGCCGCGCCTGCGCGAACAGCGGCTCGGCATTGGCGAAGAACAGCGGCTCCTCGGGACGCAGCACGAGCATGCCGGGCAGGGTGAGCGCGTGCGGAAAGCGAGTGAGGCTCACATAGTCGTGTTCGCCCATGCGTCCGAGCACCGCGAGGTGCGGCCTCGCGAGCGACCTGAGCAGCATTGCGACGCTAAAGGCGATGGCGGCCAGCAGCCCGTTCAGCACGCCGAGCACCATGACCGCCAGCACCGCGGCGAGCGCCACCAGCCGGTCACGGTGCCAGCGGAAGGGGGCGGCGAACGCGCTCAAGCGCAGCGATTTGCTGACCGCGTGGATCACGATCGCCGCGAGCGCGGGCTGGGGAATGCGCTCGATCCACGGCAGAAACAGCAGCACCAGGAGCAGCACCACCGCGGCGGCCGTGAGCCCGGCGAAGCGCGACTGTGCGCCGGCCGCATCGTTGGCGGAAGTCGCCGAGTAGCCGGCACCGACCGGTGTTCCCTGGAACAGTGCCGCGACCAGGTTGGCGAGGCCGAGCCCAAGCAGATCGCGGTTCGGCCGCACCGTCTCGTCGTGCCTGAGCGCGTAGGTGTGGATCGAGCTGTACGACTCGGCGTAGAGGATGAACATCAGCGCCAGAGAGAACTCCGTGAGCTGCAGCCAGTGGCCGGGCGGCGGGGCTGCGAGCGAGGGCGTCGCGAGGGCGAGCCTGATCGGTCCGGTGAGCGCCACGCCCCGGGCCGCGAGTTGCGGCGCGGCCGCGATGCTGACCACGATCACGACCAGCGCGCCCGGCACGCGCCGCACGCGCTCGAGCGCAAACAGACCCGCGAGGGCCCCCAGGCCGCAGGCCAGGCTCGGCAGCTGCCAGGCGGGGAAATGGTGCAGCAGCTCGGAAAGCAGCGGGAAGAACTCCGTGCTATGGGTGTGCAGGTGCACCAGCGTCGGCCACTGCTTGACCGCGATCACGAGCGCGAGCCCGAAGGCATAGCCACGCAACACCGGACGCGCGATCAGGCTGGACGTGGCCCCCAGGCGCAGCACCGCCGACAGCACGAAGGCGAGGCCAGCGCCCGCCACGAGCAAGGCCGCCAACTGCACCCGCTGTGCCGCCGTGGTCGCATCGAGGGCGAGCAGTGCCGAGGCCAGCACCGCCGCTGAGGAGGACGTGGCGCTCACGATGGCGAAGCGGCTGCCGCCGATCAGCCCGTAGCAGATGAGCCCGGCGAAGAGTGCGATGACGCCTGCCTGCGGCGGCAGGTTGGCAAGGCCCGAGTATGCGACGGCCTCCGGCAGCAGCAGGCCCGCGATCGACATGCCGGCGAGCAGATCCGCGATCGACGGCGTGCGGGCGGCACTCATCGAGGCATCGTACCGTGCGCGGTCGATTCCGGGGAACCCGGTTCGTCGTCAACATGGAACACCCACCGGGTAGACTCACCGCGATGACTGCAACACTCCCGGAACGCCGGCGCTGGCTGGCGCTCTATGTCCTGTGTCTCGGGGTACTGATGATCGTGCTCGACACGACCATCGTGAACGTCGCCCTGCCCTCGATCCGCGCCGACCTCGGCTTCACCGCGGCCTCGCTGAGCTGGGTGATGAACGCCTACATGCTCACCTTCGGCGGCTTTCTGCTGCTCGGCGGGCGGCTCGGCGACCTGTTCGGGCACCGCCGCGTGTTCCTGCTCGGCACGACCTTCTTCACGCTGACCTCCCTCGGCTGCGGACTTGCGACTACGCAGCAATGGCTGGTGGCGGCGCGCGCGGTGCAGGGACTCGGGGGAGCCGTCATGACGGCCGTCGCGCTGTCGCTCATCGTGAGCCTGTTCAGCACCCCGCGGGACCGGGCCCGGGCGCTCGCCATCTACGGCTTCGTGTGCGCGGGCGGTGGCAGTATCGGCGTGCTGCTCGGGGGCCTCCTCACCAGCGCCCTGAGCTGGCACTGGGTGTTCCTGGTGAACCTGCCGGTGGGGGTGCTGGTGTTCGTGCTGTGCCGCAGGCTCGTGCCACCCGGGCACTCACCCGCCGCACCTCCGCGCCTCGACGTCGGCGGCGCGTTCACCATCACCGCGGCGCTCATGCTGGCCGTGTACGCCGTCGTCAATACCAACACCGCCGGCTGGACCTCGGCGCGGACACTGGAGCAGCTCGCGGGCGCGGCGCTGCTGTTCGCGCTGTTCCTCACGCTCGAGCTGCGCAGCCCCGCCCCGCTGGTGCCGCTGCGGCTGTTCCGCCTGCGCAATCTCGCGGTCGCCAACCTGATCGGCGTGCTGTGGGCCGCGGGCATGTTCGCGTGGTTCTTCATGTCGGCGCTCTACATGCAGCTGCTGCTCGGCTACGACGCGTTGCGGGTGGGGCTGGCATTCCTGCCGGCGAATCTCATCATGGCGGCGTTCTCGCTGGGACTGTCGGCGCGCGCGGTACTGCGCTTCGGCCTCAAACGCCCGATCGTGGTGGGCCTGACACTGGCGGCGGCCGGGCTCGCGCTGTTCGCGCGCGCCCCGCACGCCGGCACGTTTCTCATCGACGTGCTGCCGGCGATGGTACTGCTCGGCATCGGCGCCGGCCTCGGCTTCAATCCGGTGCTGCTCGCCGCCATGGGCGATGTCGGCGATGAGGAGTCGGGCCTCGCCTCAGGCGTCGTCAACACCTCGTTCATGCTCGGGGGGGCCCTCGGGCTCGCGACGCTCGCAAGTCTCGCCGCGACCCGCAGCGCCACGGCGCAGCTCGCCGGCGGGGCGACGCATGCGGCCGCGCTCGCGGCCGGTTTTCAGCTCGCCTTTCTCATCGGCGCGGCGTTCACCGCGTTGGCGGCGCTCCTGGGTGGCGCGCTGCTGCGGCCTGCGAGCGCAACCGCCGGAGCGGCGGCCGGGTCCGCCGCGGATTCCGCCTCCGCGTAGCGCGGAGGGATTACTCGACCGTAACGCTCTTGGCGAGGTTGCGCGGCTGATCGACGTCGGTACCGCGCAGAATGGCGGCGTGGTAGGCGAGCAGCTGCAGCGGCACGGTGTACACCGCCGGCGCCTGGAAGTAGGTCACGTGCCTGGGCATTTCGATCACGGTCACGCCGTCGCTCGACTGAAAGCCCGCCTCCGGATCGGCAAACACGAACAGCTCACCGCCGCGGGCGCGCACTTCCATGAGGTTGGACTTCAGCTTCTCCAGCAGGTCGTTGTTCGGCGCCACCGTGACGACCGGCATGTCGGCGTCCACCAGCGCCAGCGGCCCGTGCTTGAGCTCGCCGGCCGGATACGCCTCGGCATGGATGTAGGAGATCTCCTTGAGCTTGAGCGCTCCCTCCATGGCGATTGGGTAGAGCGCGCCGCGCCCGAGGAACAGCGCGTGATGCTTGTCGGCGAAGCGCTCCGCGAGCCTCTGGATGACGGGATCGAGCGCCAGCGTCTGCTCGATGAGCGAGGGCAGCTCGATGAGCCGGGTAACGAGGCCGCGCTCGCGCTCGGAGTCGGCGCCATGATGGCGGGCGAGGGCGATCACCAGCATGCCGAGGGCCGCGAGCTGGGTGGTGAACGCCTTGGTCGAGGCCACCCCGATCTCCGGTCCCGCGCGCGTCAGCATGACGAGCTCGGACTCGCGCACCAGTGAGCTCTCCGGCACGTTGCAGATCGCAAGCTGCGACAGGTAGCCCGACTCCCGCGCGAGACGCAGCGCCGCCAGCGTGTCGGCGGTCTCGCCCGATTGCGAGATGGTGACGAACAGAGAATCGGGCGGCACGAGCGGGCTGCGGTAGCGGTACTCGCTCGCGATATCCACGGTGCAGGGGAGCTTGCAGATCTGCTCGATGAAGTAGCGCGCGACCGACGCGGCATGGAAGCTGGTGCCGCAGGCGACGATGTGCACGGCGCGCGTGCGCTGCAAAACTTCCGTGGCCGCCGGACCGAAGGCTGCTTCCAACAGCCGTCCGTTGGCAACCCGCTCCTGCAGCGTGTTGGCCACGGCGCGCGGCTGCTCGTGGATCTCCTTCAGCATGAAATGCCGGTACGGACCCTTCTCGGCCGCATCCGCCGAGACTTCGCTCTCGCGTATCTCGCGCTCTACGGTGACGCCGTTGCGGTCGAGGATCCGCACCGCCCGGCGGCGCACCTCCGCGACGTCGCCCTCTTCGAGGAACATGAAACGGCGCGTCACCGGTAGCAGCGCCGCGACGTCGGAGGCGACGAAATTCTCGTCCAGCCCGAGTCCCACGACCACCGGGCACCCTTCGCGCGCGAGGATCAGCTGGTCGGGATCGTGCTCGCTCACCACCACCAGCGCATAGGCGCCCTGGAGCTCGGCCACCGTGGCACGCACCGCCTTGAACAGGTCCTTGAGCGTCTGCAGGTGGTAGTGGATACGGTGAGCGATGACCTCCGTGTCGGTCTCGGAGGTGAAGCTGTAGCCGCGGCGCTCGAGGTCGGCGCGCAGCTCATCGTGGTTCTCGATGATGCCGTTGTGGACGATGGCGAGTCCGTCACGGGAGATATGCGGATGCGCGTTACGCTCGCTCGGCACGCCATGAGTCGCCCAGCGGGTATGGGCGATGCCGATCTTGCCCGAGGTCGGTGTGTGTTCCAGGGCATCGTCGAGCATCCGCACCTTGCCGACGGTGCGCAGCCTCGTCAGGTGCTCCGAGCCGTTGAGCACGGCAAGACCGGCCGAATCGTAGCCGCGGTACTCGAGCCGCCGCAGACCCTCCATAAGGATCGGCACGACGTCGCGCCCGGCCACCGCTCCGACGATTCCGCACATGATCCCTGCCTCTACTCTGCGGGCCTGGTCTTCAGGTCCCGGGCCGCTAAGTTTGCCTGAAACGGGCCAAAGGCGCTGATTTGGCGGCGAAAACGACGCCAGGCGCCACCGACTCACCCCGGACCTGCACTATATGTAACTACCCCGGGGCTGTGGATGACCGCCGCCCTTCCCACCACGCTGCACCGCGCAGGGTTACTTGGGGGGTTTGATCGGCCGCTGCCAGCCCTCGATGGTCGCCTGGCGCGCGCGCGCCAGGGTGAGCTTTCCGGCCGGTACCGCCTGGGTCACGGTGGAACCGGCGCCGATGGTGGCGCCCGCGCCCACCGTGATGGGCGCCACCAGCACGCTGTTGCTGCCGGTGTGCACGTCGTCCTCGATCACGGTGCGGTTCTTGTTGGCGCCGTCGTAGTTGGCGATGATCGTGCCGGCGCCGATGTTGACGCGCGCGCCGAGGTGCGCGTCCCCGACGTAGGCCAGGTGGTTGGCCTTGGAATCCGCGCCGAGCTCGGAGTTCTTCACTTCCACGAAGTTGCCGATGTGCACGCCGGCGGCGAGCGTCGAGCGCGGCCGGAAACGCGCGTACGGGCCGATGTTGCAGTTCGGCCCGATGACGGCGTGGTCGATGACGCAGTAGGCGAACACCTGGGTGCCCGCGCCGAGCTCGCTGTCGCGAATCACGCACCCGGGCCCGATCCGCACCCCGTCTCCGAGCACCACGTGCCCCTCGAGCACCACGTTGGCATCGAGAAATACGTCGGCACCGTGCGTCACCTCGCCGCGCACGTCGAGACGGGCGGGGTCCGCCACCGTCACGCCCCCGAGCATGAGGCGGCGGGCGACCTGCTCACGCCACACGGCCTCCAGCTGCGCCAGCTGCGCCTTGTCGTTGACGCCCAGCGTCTCGCTGGCGCTCGCGGCCGGGAGCGGCGTGACCGGGACGCGCTCGACGACCGCGCGCGCGATCACATCCGTCAGGTAGTACTCGCGCTGCGCGTTGTCGTTGCTCAGCGCCTTGAGCCAGCGGCGCAGCAAACTCGCGGGGGCCGCCAGGATCCCGGTATTGCATTCGCGGATGGCGCGATGCGCCGCGCTCGCGTCCGCTTCCTCGACGATGCGGCGCACGGCGCCGCGCTCGCGCACGATCCGGCCGTAGCCCTGCGGGTCATCGAGCTGCATGGTCAGAAGCGCCACGCCCGCACCGCGTGCGGCCAGCAGCCGCGCGAGTGTCGAGCGGCTGATGAGCGGCACGTCGCCGTACAGCACCAGCACCACGTGGGTCTCGGGTATGTGCGGCAGTGCCTGGCTGAGCGCGTGCCCGGTGCCGAGGCGCGGCTGCTGCAGCGTCCACACCACCGGCTCGGCGGCCAGCGCCGCGCGCACCGCATCGCCGCCGTGTCCGTACACCACGTGGATCGCCGCGGGCTCGAGCTCGCGCGCGGTATCGATCACGTGCTTGAGCAGCGGCCGGCCGGCGAGCGGCTGCAACACCTTCGGCAGCCGGGACTTCATGCGCTTGCCCTCGCCAGCCGCAAGGATTACGACCGACAGTGGCGCGGGCGAGCGGGTCTCTCCGCCGCCAGCTGCGCGCGCCGCACGGGCGGCGACCACGGCGGCGACAGCGGTGCGACGGGCGCCGGCGGCGGCTGGCCGGCGGCGGGCTTTGGACACGACTTTCCGCATGGTGGTGAATTGTACCGGAAGGTGCCCCGCTGGCCGGCCCAAGGGGAGCAGCGCGTCAGCGCCGCACGGTGAACTCTCGCCGCTCGTGCGCCGGCGCCTCAAGGCGCAGCTCGCGCAGCTTGTCGCGCATGCGCGCGCCGACGTAGAGCTGGGGGTTGGAGTGCTCCTCGTGCGCGGCCTGCTCGCGGCGCGCGATCAGCTTCGCCGCGGCGTCGAACGCCTCCTCGAGCGATCCCGAGCCGGGTAACGCGTCCTTGAGGAAGGCTTCGCCGAACCAGGTGAGCTCGCGATCGTCCTGACAGCCGAAGGAGCTGTGCCGGGCGTCGGCGGCAGTCACGATCGCGGTGGTGTCGCTCTTCAGCGCGTCGATGAACACTCCCGCATAGCACGCCGACACGATCACGATCCGCCATTTGATACCCGACTCCTCCAGCGCCTGCCGCAGGTCCTCGGGTGCGAGCTGCGCGAGTGGCAGCGAGCCGTTCTCGACCTCGAGCCCGTCCTTCGAGCCGTGCGAGGTGAGGAACAGCACCAGCACGTCCTGCTCCGGATCCATGCGCGCGGCGAGCAGCTTCAACGTCTGCTCGAGTCCCGAGACGCTCGCGAGCGGATAGCTGTCGCGGTCCTGCTCGTCGTTGATCAGGAGCACCGTGCGGTCGCCGCTCCCGTAGCGCGCGCCGAACGCCTGGGCGGCGAACTGCGCCTCGCGCCGGAACACCCCCGGCGCGCCGTCGCCGGCGAAGCCGACGAAGTAGGCGGCGGGGCGTCCGGCACGCGACGGCTCGACGCGCGAGACGGCCGCCGCGATCTCCGCCGGCTGGTCGTAGAACAGCTCCTCGGTGGCGCCCGGATCCCCGCTGTCTTCGTCCTGCGCCGTCTCCTCGCTCACCCACAGGCGGGTGTCGAGATTCAATAGCGCGAACGCCCCGGGCGAGAGCGCCACCAGCGCAACAGCCACCAGCGCCGGGCGCAGGCGCAACGGACCGAAGGCCGCCCCCAGGATGCGCAGCGCGAGCAGCGCGACGTACACGACCGCGAGCACCGTTGCCGCGAGCGATCGCGCGGCGATCCACGCAAGATCCCCAGCGAGCCAGAAGACCGTGAGCACGACGGGTGCGACGGCGAGCGCCGGCACGAGTATTCGCCGGGTGTTGGCTTCGGGCGCCTGGACGCGCGCCGTCAACGCGCAGGCGAGCAGCGCGAGCAGGACATAGCACGCCCAGCCGAACAGCGCGTCGGGTGTGAACGTCGCCGGATGCGGTGCGTGCAGGCGGTCGAGCCCCGCCCAGACGGCGAGGTCGAGCGCGCCAAAGACGGCAACCTGGTCGAAGCTGACGGTGAAGCGCTGCGGCGACACTCGGCGCAGCGCGAGAAGCGCCAGGCCTGCGGTCACGTTGCGCTTCAGGGCCGCCGGGAACCCTGCGGCTGCCGGATCGGAGGCCGTTGCGGACGGAGGCGGCTGCTCGGTGAGTGGTTCCAGCGATCAACCCCGGAGCTTGCGCAGGCGCTGGATGAGTTTGAGCTGCGCCGCGGCGCGCGCGAGCTCGGCCTGCGCCTCGGCGATCGAGATGTGTCCGGCCCGGTCCCTGAGCGCCTCTTCCGCGCGCTGCTTGGCGGCGAGCGCCGCCGCCTCGTCGATGTCGCGCGCGCGCAGCGCCGTGTCGGCCAGCACCGTGACGCGGCTCGGCTGCACTTCGAGCGCACCGCCGCCGACAAAGAAATGCTCCTCCTCGCCGTTGGGGAGCTTCAGGCGCAGCTCGCCGGCCTTGAGCAGTGTCAGGAGCGGGGCGTGCCGCGGGTAAATGCCCAGATCGCCCTCGGACCCCGAAGCGAATACCGCGGCGGCGTCTCCGGAGAACAGCTCGCCCTCGGCGCTCACGATATAGACGTGGATGGTTGGTGCGTCGGCCATGACATCGGGTCCTTGGGACTACTGCAGCGTCTTCGCCTTGGCGACCGCCTCGTCGATCGAGCCGACCATGTAGAAGGCCTGCTCGGGCAACGAGTCGAACTCACCGCCGATGATGCCCTTGAAGCCGCGAATCGTCTCCTTGAGCGGCACGATCTTGCCGTCCTGGCCCGTGAACACCTTGGCGACGTTGAACGGCTGCGACAGGAAACGCTGCACCTTGCGCGCCCGGTACACGGTGAGCTTGTCCTCCTCGGAGAGCTCGTCCATCCCTAAGATCGCGATGATGTCCTGCAGCTCCTTGTAGCGCTGCAACACCGCCTGCACGCCGCGCGCGGTGTCGTAGTGCTCATCGCCCACCACCAGCGGGTCGAGCTGGCGACTGGTGGAATCGAGCGGATCGACCGCCGGATAGATGCCGAGCGATGCGATCTGGCGCGACAGCACCACCGTCGCATCGAGGTGCGCGAAGGTCGTCGCCGGCGACGGATCGGTGAGGTCGTCCGCCGGCACGTACACCGCCTGGATGGAAGTGATCGAGCCCTTCCTGGTGGAGGTGATGCGCTCCTGCAGCACGCCCATCTCCTCGGCGAGCGTCGGCTGATAGCCGACCGCCGACGGCATGCGTCCGAGAAGCGCCGACACTTCGGTGCCGGCGAGCGTGTAGCGGTAGATGTTGTCGATGAAGAACAGCACGTCGCGGCCGCGGCCGCCGGAGTCCGCGCGCACCTCGTCGCGGAAGTACTCCGCCATGGTGAGCCCGGTGAGCGCCACGCGCAGGCGGTTGCCCGGCGGCTCGTTCATCTGGCCGTACACCATCGCCACCTTGGAGTTCGCCAGGTTCTTCTGGTCGATGACGTGCGACTCGATCATCTCGTGATAGAAGTCGTTGCCCTCGCGGGTGCGCTCGCCGACGCCGGCAAACACCGACAGGCCGCTGTACTGCTTGGCGATGTTGTTGATCAGCTCGAGCATGTTGACGGTCTTGCCGACGCCGGCGCCGCCGAACAGGCCCACCTTGCCGCCCTTGGCGAACGGCACCAGCAGGTCGATGACCTTGATGCCGGTCACCAGCAGCTCCTGCCCGCCGGCCTGCTCCTCGAACGACGGCGGCGGACGATGGATCGGCAGATACTCCGTGGCCTCAACCGGTCCGCGGTTGTCCTGCGGGTGCCCGAGCACGTCCATGATGCGCCCGAGCGTGCCCGCGCCGACCGGCACCGAGATCGGTGCGCCGGTCGCCTGCACGGCGAGCCCGCGCTTGAGCCCCTCGGAGGATCCCATGGCGATGGTGCGCACCACGCCGTCGCCGAGCTGCTGCTGCACCTCGAGCGTGAGATCGGCGTCCTTGAGCTTCAGCGCCTCGTAGACCAGCGGAATCGACTCCCGCGGGAACTCGACGTCGATGACGGCCCCGATGATCTGGATGATATGTCCCTCGGCGGGCGTGGGCATGATGGTTCCTTGAACTGTTCCTGACACTCTTCTTAAACGGCGGCGGCGCCGCCCACGATCTCCGAAAGCTCCTTCGTGATCGCGGCCTGGCGCGCCTTGTTGTAGATCAGCTGCAACTCGTTGATCAGCTTGCCGGCATTGTCGGAGGCTGCCCCCATGGCGACCATGCGCGCCGCCATCTCGGAGGCGACGTTCTCGACCGCGCCGCGGTACACCTGCGATTCGATGTAGCGCATCAGCAGCACGTCGAGCACGCCGGCGGCATCGGGCTCGTAGATGTAGTCCCAGTGCTCCTGCAGCCCTTCGGTATCGATCGCCTCGATCGGCAGCAGCTGCTCGACCGCGGGCTGCTGCGTCATGGTGTTGACGAAGTGCGCGCTAACCAGGAGCAGCCGGTCGAGCTGTCCGGCGCGGTACGCATCCAGCATCACCTTGACGGTACCGATGAGATCCTTGACGTGCGGCCGGTCGCCGAGGTTGGCGACCGCGGCGAGGATCGGCACTCCGAGCCGCCGGAAGAAGCTCATGCCCTTGCTGCCAATCAGGCACAGGCTCACGGTCGCGCCCTTGCCCTGCCACTCGCGCATCAGGGTCAGCGTCTGCCTGAAAACGTTGGCGTTGAGCGCGCCGGCGAGCCCACGGTCGGTGGAGATCACGATGATGCCGACCGCCTTGGGCTCGCGCGTCACCAGGAACGGATGGTGGTAGTCGGGATTCGCCTCGGTCAGGTGGCCGAGCACGTTGCGCATCTGCTCGGCGTACGGGCGCGCGTGCTTCATGCGCTCCTGCGCGCGGCGCATCTTGCTGGTGGCCACCATCTGCATGGCCTTGGTGATCTTCTGAGTGCTCTTGACACTCGCGATCTTTGAGCGGATTTCCTTGGTGCCGGGCATGTGCTTGCTAGTAGGTCCCCGTCGCGATGAAATCCTCGATGATCTTCTTCAGCTCCGCCTCGTTCTCCTTGGTGAGCTTCGGCTGCTCGTTGATGCTCTTGAGCACCGACTCGTAGTTCGTCTGGGCGAACGCCTGCAGCGCCGCCTCGAACGCCACGATCTTCTTCAGCTCCACCTTGTCCATGTAGCCGTTGTTGACCGCGAAGATCGACAGCGCCATCTCGGCGACCGACATCGGCGAGTACTGCTTCTGCTTCATGACCTCGGTGACGCGCTGGCCGCGTTCGAGCTGCCGGCGGGTCGCCTCGTCGAGGTCGGAGGCGAACTGCGAGAACGCCGCCAGCTCGCGGTACTGCGCCAGCGCCAGGCGGATGCCGCCGCCGAGCTTCTTGATGATGTCGGTCTGGGCGGCGCCGCCGACGCGCGATACCGAGATGCCGGCGTTCATCGCCGGGCGGATGCCGGCGTTGAACAGGTCGGTCTCGAGGAAGATCTGCCCGTCAGTGATCGAGATGACGTTGGTGGGCACGAATGCTGTCACGTCTCCCGCCTGGGTCTCGATGATCGGCAGCCCGGTGAGCGAGCCGGTGCGGCCCTTGACGCGCCCGCCGCTCACCTTCTCGACGTACTCCTCGTTGACGCGCGCGCTGCGCTCGAGCAGCCGCGAGTGCAGGTAGAACACGTCGCCGGGGAACGCCTCGCGTCCCGGCGGCCGGCGCAGCAGCAGCGAGATCTGCCGGTAGGCGACCGCCTGCTTGGAGAGATCGTCGTAGATGATGAGCGCGTCCTCGCCGCTGTCCATGAAGTACTCGCCCATGGTGACGCCGGAGTAGGCGGCGATGTACTGCAGCGCCGCCGGCGTCGAGGCGGGGGCGGCGACCACGATCGTGTGCGCGAGCGCGCCGTGCTGCTCGAGCTTGTGCACCACGTTGGCGATGGTGGACTGCTTCTGTCCGATGGCGACGTAGACGCACCTGATGCCGGAGGTCTTCTGGTTGATGATGGTGTCGACCGCGAGCGCGGTCTTGCCCGTCTGTCGGTCGCCGATGATCAGCTCGCGCTGGCCGCGGCCGATCGGCACCATCGAGTCGATGGCCTTGTAGCCGGTCTGCACCGGCTGGCTCACCGACTTGCGGTAGATGACGCCCGGGGCGACGCGCTCGATCGGGGCGGTGCGCGCGACCTTCACCGGGCCCTTGCCGTCGAGCGGCGCGCCGAGCGCGTCGACCACGCGCCCGAGCAGCTCCGGCCCCACCGGCACCTCGAGGATGCGTCCGGTGGTCTTGACCGTGTCACCTTCCCTCAGATGCGTGTACTCGCCGAGTACCACCGCGCCCACCGAGTCCTGCTCGAGGTTGAGCGCGAGTCCGAAGGTGTTCTCCGGAAACTCGAGCATCTCGCCGTAGCGCGCATCCGCCAGGCCGTGGATACGGGTGATGCCGTCGGTGACCGAGATGATGGTGCCGACGTTGCGCGCCTCGGTGACCGACTTGAAGTCCTCGATGCGCTGCCTGATCAGTGAGCTGATCTCGGTTGCCTTAATGGCCATGGAGTCTGTCTCCGGGTCGAATTCGTTATAAGGGGTCAGGCGGTGAGCTGGTAAGCGAGGCGCTCGAGCCGCGTGCGCAGCGAGCCGTCGATCACCAGGTCGCCGGCGCGCAGCACCGCGCCACCGATGAGCGCCGGGTCGGTATCGCAGTGTAGACGCACCGTGCGCTGCAAGCGCTTCTCGAGCGCGGCCGCGAGTTTGCTGCGGTGCGCCTCATCGAGCCCCGTGGCCGAGGTGATGGTGACGTCAGCGACGCCCTCGGCCTGGTCCTTGAGCTCGTCGAACAGCGTGGCGATCTCCGGCAGGAACGCCAGACGGTGGTTGACGGCGAGCGTGCCGAAGAAGTTCGCGCCCGTCTCGCCGAGCTCGCCGTCGGCGATGCCGCCGACCAGGCGCGCCAGCTGCGCGGGCGTCACCCGCGGATTATCCAGCAGAGCTGCGACCCGCGGGTCGTGCACCACCTGGGCGGCGACGCCAACCGCCCGTGACCAGGCAGCGAGCCGCCGCTGCGCCTGCGCTTCCTCGAAGGCCGCACGCGCGTAGGGTCGGGCGATGGTGAGTCGGTCGGCCATGGCGACGCTAGATCTGTGCCGCCAGCTGATCGAGCAGGTCGGCGTGGGCGCGCGCGTCGATCTCGCGCCCGAGGAGCTTGCCGGCGGCCTCCACCGCGATGCCGGCGACCTCGCGCCGCAGGCTCTCGCGGGCGCGCACCGTTTCCAGCTCGATCTGCTGCTGCGCGGCGGCGACGATGCGCGCGCCTTCGCTGCTGGCGGCCGATTTAGCCAGCTCCACCAGGTCGTTGGCGCGGTGCTGCGCGTGATCGATGATCTGGTTGGCGCGCTCGCGCGCCTCGCGCACGATCGATTCCGCCGTGCTGCGTGCTGCCGTGAGCTCCTGCTCGCCCTTCTCGGCGGCCGCGAGCCCCTGCCTGATCTTATGATCGCGCTCGTTCATCGGCACGAGGATCATCGGCCAGACGAACTTCATCGTGAACCCGATCAACAGCACGAACACGATCATCTGCACGACGAGCGTGAGATTGATGTTCACCGCGTCATCTCCTGCGTCGAAGCCGGCCGCCCGTGACTCAATGTGCTGCGTGCAGCGCGCCGAGGAACGGATTCGCGAATGTGAAGAACAGCGCGAAGCCGATGCCGATCATCGCCACCGCGTCGAGCAGTCCGGCGACCACGAACATCTGGATGCGCAGCACCGGCAGCAGCTCCGGCTGCCGTGCCGAGCCCTCGATGAACCGGCCGCCGAGGATGCCGAAGCCGATGGCGGTGCCAGCCGCTCCGAGGCCGAAGATGATGCCGACCGCCAGCACGGTCATGGCCTGGATTTGTGCAATTTCCATTCAACTCTCCTCAAGTCAGTGGTGCTCGCTCGCGAGCGCCAGGTAGACGATCGTCAACACCATGAAAATGAATGCCTGCAGCACGATGATCAGCACGTGAAAGATCGACCAGATGACCCCGAGGAGGATCTGTACCAGGATCCAAACCCAGCCTGACACGTGTGCCAGGGACTCGAGGCCGTGCGAGAGCGTGAGCACCGCGATCAGCAGGAAGATCATCTCGCCGGCGTACAGGTTGCCGTACAGTCGCAGCGCCAGCGACACCGGGCGTGCCAGCAGCGTGACCGACTCCAGCAGGAAGTTCACCGGTACCAGCAGCGCCTGCAGCAACACGTTCTTGCTGCTGAAAGGCTGTAACGTCAGCTCGCTGACGAAACCGAGCAGGCCCTTCATCTTCACGCTGTAGAAGATGATCAGGACGAAGACCGTGATCGACATTGCGAAAGTCGCGTTGAGGTCGGTGCTCGGCACCACCTTGAGGTGCTCGAGTCCCGCCGCGTGCGCCGCGGCCGGCAGCAGATCGACCGGCACCAGGTCCATGATGTTGAACAGCAGGATCCAGCAGAAGATGGTGAGCGCCAGAGGGGCGATCAGCCTGCTCGTGCCATGGAAGGTGTCCGACACCTGCTTGTCGATGAAGTTGACCAGCACCTCGACGAACAGCTGGACGCGTCCGGGGACGCCGGCGGTCGCGCGCCGGGCGATGAACCAGAACCCGCCGGCGAACAGTACCGCGAGCAACACCGAGAAAAACACCGTGTCGAGATTGAGGGTGGAAAAGTCGACGATGCCGTGCGGCGCCCTGCTCGACAGGAACGTCTCGTGGTGCACGATGTATTCGGTCGCGCCCGAGCCGCTCTGCTCTGCTGCCATGCCCGTCACCAGTCCACCCTTTTTGCTACACGCCGCGGCGCGCGCCGCCCGCCCCGGGCAGCACGCTCACGAGCGCGATCCAGTACACCAGGTACGTCGCGGCAAAGCCGGCCAACAACGCCAGCGGCACGACCCGCACCGTCTTCAGCACCGCCACGAACAGTACGACCACCACGGCGAGCTTGACGGCCTCGCCCAGGTAGAACGCACCGAGCGCCCGCTGCGCGGATCCGCCGCCGCCGCCGAAGACCAGTGCCGCCATCGCGAGGCTCCCCGCGGTCGCGATGACTCCGCCCAGCAGAGCCGACACCGCCGCCTGCGTGCCCGCGATCCACAGCGCACACGCGGCCACTATCACGCTCACGACCGCCTGACCCAGCACGACGCCGAAGGCCAGCCGCCGCGCCCGGGGCAGATCGATCGCCAACACCTTATATATGTGTCCTGCCCGAAGGGGGCCCAAGTGACTTCAGGCGCGCCGTGAGCGACGCCGCCGGCGGCCTACATTACTTCGGCCGTTCAGTCACTTAGCGCCGCCGGCCGAAAAGCCGCGGGATTATAGAGACCGCCTGCGGCTGCGTCCACAGCAGGCTTAGCTCTTGCGATCGAATACCAGTAGCGTCGAGGTGGCGGACGCATACAGCCGTCCGTCGGACCCCGTGAGCTGCGCCTCGGCGAAGGCGACCCGGCGGCCGAGCGAGCGTACCCGGCCTTCGGCACGCAACAGGCCCGTTTCGCTCGTGATCGCCCGGTGGTAGCAGACGCTGAGGTCGAGCGTGGTATAGGCCTGCGCGGCGGTGAGCTGCGAGTGCACCGCGCAGCCGCACGCCGAGTCGAGGAGCGTCGCGGCATAGCCGCCGTGCACCGTGCCGAGCGGGTTGTAGGCATGCTCGCCCGGCCTGCCGGCGAACACCGCGCGCCCGGCCTCGACCTCCACGAAGTCGAAGTCGAGCGAGCACAGGATCCCGGGCTTGCGCTGCGACTGCATGAGCGCCTTGAGCTGCTCGAGGCCGTCGAGACCGGTGCCAACCTCTTCGATGAGACTCATAAGACTTCCTTGTCAACGGATGTGCGCCAGAATCCCGTCGAGCTCGTCCAGGCTGTTGTAGTTGACGACGAGCTTGCCGCGGCCGCGGGCGCCGTGCTGGATCGCGACCCGGGCACCGAGCTTCTCGGTGAGCTCCTGCTCGAGCCGCTCGACGTTCGGATCCCGGCCCGCGGGGCTCGCGCCATCGCCATCGACCGCACGCGGCGCCTGTAGCCGCCGCACCAGCGCTTCGGTTTCCCGCACCGACAGGCCCTTCTTCGCCACCAGGGCGCCGACCTCGGCCTGCTGGCGGCGAGCGGTAAGCGCGAGCAGCGCGCGGGCGTGACCCATCTCGAGCGCGCGCTGCTCGAGGAGCTCGCAGATCTCCGTCGGCAGCTCGAGCAGCCGCAGCAGGTTGCTGACACCCGCGCGCGAGCGTCCGACGGCGTCCGCGACCTCCTGGTGCGTGAGCCCGAATTCGTCGATGAGGCGGGTGAGCGCGCGCGCTTCCTCGAGCGGATTCAAATTCTCGCGCTGGATGTTCTCGATGAGCGCGACCGCGATCGCGGCCTCGTTGGGGATCACGCGGATGACCGCGGGAATGTCCTTCAGTCCCGCCATCTGCGCCGCGCGCCAGCGCCGCTCGCCGGCGATGATCTCGTAGCGCTGGGCAGCGCCGCTCCCCGGTGGCTCGAGCGGCCGCACGACGATCGGCTGCACCACGCCCTGCGCCTTGATGGAGGCCGCAAGGTCGACCAGGGTTTCCTGACGCATGTCGACGCGCGGCTGGTAGCGCCCGCGCTGCAGCAGGTCGAGCGGCAGCCTCGCGAGCTCCTCGCCGACGGGCGCCCCGCGTGCCGCTGCCTCCGTGGCCGCAGCACCGCGTGTCATCGTCTGGCCGAGCAGGTCTGCCAGTCCGCGCCCGAGCGTGGGCTTTCTCATGGCTGCCGCGCCTCCGGCGCGTCGCCGCCGGTGCCGGCCGCGAACGCCAGGTCGCTCGCCACGGCGGCCTGCGCCGCCGCCGAAGCGGCCTCCTCCTCGCGGCGAATCATCTCGCCGGCCAGCGCGAGGTAAGCGAGCGCGCCGCGCGATTCCTTGTCGTGAAACAGGGCCGCCTTGCCGAAGGAGGGCGCTTCCGCCAGGCGGATGTTGCGGGGAATGACGGTGCGGAACACCTTGTCTCCGAAATGCGTGAGCAGCTGGCTGCTCACCTCGCTCGAGAGGTTGTTCCGCGGATCGTACATGGTGCGCAATATCCCCTCGATGGCCAGCTTGGCGTTGGCCGCCACGCGGATCTGCTCGATGGTCGACAGCAGCGCCGACAGTCCCTCGAGCGAGTAGTACTCGCATTGCATAGGGATCAGCACGCTGTCGGCGGCGACCAGCGCGTTCACGGTGAGCATGTTGAGAGCCGGCGGGCAGTCGATCAGGATGACGTCGAAGGCCTCGCGCTGCGGCTTGAGCGCATCACGGAGCTTGATCTCGCGTCCGATCGGCAGCGACAGCAGGCGCACTTCCGCGGCGGTGAGGTCCTGGTTGGCCGGCAGCATGGTGAAGCCGGCGTGCTCGACCGGCACCAGCGCCTCGGCGAGCGTGCATTCCCCGAGCAGCACCTCGCAGGCGCCGCGCTCGAGCTTCGCCTTCTCGACCCCGCTCCCCATGGTGGCGTTGCCCTGCGGGTCCAGGTCCATGAGCAGCACCCGCCGCCGGGTAGCGGCAAGCGAGGCCGCGAGGTTCACCGCGGTGGTGGTCTTGCCGACACCGCCCTTCTGGTTCGCGATGGCGATGACCCGCTTCATGGGCCACAGTGTACTTCACCGCCGGCCGTCCGCCCGGAAGTCGCCGTATGGAGTCGGACCGGGGCAGCGTTCAGGCCGCGAGCCCCCGGGGGGCGTTGCGGTGCAGACGCTCGCGAGCCATGGAATCCGCCACCTCGTTGGTGGTGCGGCTCTCGCGACGCGCCCGCTCGAAGATCTCCGTGAGCCGCGGCGCGATCCCGCGAATGTCATCCAGCACCTGCGCCTCGGTGCCGCCGTAGTACTCGCGGGCGACGCTGATGATGCCGCCGGCGTTGATCACGTAGTCGGGTGCGTAGAGGATCCCGGCCGCGGGGAGCGACTCGCCGCTTTGTCCCTGGGCAAGCTGGTTGTTGGCAGCTCCCGCGATCACGCTCGCGTTGAGGCGCGGGATGGACTCACCGTTGAGGACGGCGCCGAGCGCGCATGGGGAGAGCACGTCGACCTCCTGCGCCAGCACCTCCCCGACCGGCACCGCGGTGGCGTGGAACTCGTCGCACACGCGCTCGACCGCGGCGACGCGCACGTCGGCGACGCGCAGCCGCGCCCCGGCGCTGCTCAGGAGGCCGCAGAGGTGGTAGCCGACGCCCCCGGCGCCCTGCACGGCGACCGTGACCCCCTCGAGGTCCGCCCGCCCGAGCCGGAAGCTCACCGCCGCCTGGATGCCGAGAAAAACGCCGAGCGCCGTCTTCGGTCCCGGGTCGCCGCCGGCCGCGCCGGGCGAGCGCCCGAGCCCGGACACATACTTCGTGACGCGTGCGACGTGGCTCATGTCGGCGATGGTGGTGCCGACATCCTCGGCGGTGACGTAGCGTCCGCGCAATGAATCCACCAGCCGCCCGAAGGCGGCGAACAGCTCGGGCGTCTTCGCGGTGCGCGAATCGCCGATGATCACCGCCTTGCCGCCGCCGAACGGCAGCCCCGCCATCGAGTTCTTGTAGCTCATGCCGCGCGACAGCCGCAGTACATCCGCAAGCGCTTCAGAGGTCGTGGCGTAGGGCCACATGCGGCAGCCGCCCGCGGCGGGTCCGAGGGCCGTGGAGTGAATGGCGATGATGGCGCGCAGGCCGGTCGGCGCATCGTGACCGAAGAGCACGAGCTCATGGGCGTCGAACTCGCGCATGTCGAAGATTTCCATAGCTTTTAAGGCTCTGCGGGCGCGGTGCGCGCCTCTTCATCTGCGACCACGATAACCCCGCGCAGATGCACGCCGCGTCACAAAAATTGCCTTTGGGAGGCTATTGATGAAATATCTGTCTCATATTTATCGGATTTAGGGATTGAATCGTGCAACCTGAGCTGGACCGGGTTGATCTGCGGATTCTCGATCTCCTGCAGGCGCACGGGGATCTCTCGGCCGCGGAGGTGGGCGAGCGGCTCGGCATGAGTGCCTCCACCTGCTGGCGGCGGGTGAGCCGGCTGACCGAGCTCGGGGTCATCCGTCGGCGGGTCACCCTGCTCGACCGCGAGAAGGTCGGACTGCAGGTGCTGGTGTTCTCGCACGTGAAAGTCGCCGGTCACGGACGCGATGCGCTGCTGCGCTTCGAGCAGGCGGTGCGCGCGCACCCGGAGATCCTCGAGTGCTACACGCTCATGGGCGAGACGGACTTCCTGCTGCGCATCGTGTGCCGCGACATCAAGGCCTACGAGGCGTTCTTCCTCGACCACCTGTCGCGCTTTCCCGGCGTGCAGTCGGTCAATTCCTCGATTGCGCTCGCGGTGATCAAGGAGACGACCGCGCTGCCGCTACGGGCCCTAATTGGCTGACCGCCCCGCCTCGGCGGCGGTCTCGAGCGGTGCGCGCGGCGCAGCAATGACCAGGGGCTCGACGCCCGCCGCCGGTGCGGGATCCAGACCCGCGCAGGTCACGATCTGCTGCGTGTTGATGAACGGCGCCTTGCGCGCGGCCGGTTCCACCCTGCGCCGGCTCTTGCGCCACAGGTCATAGAGCGTCAGCGCCCCGGTGAGTGTCCCGAGCGCCCCGAAATAGGCTCGGGGTCCGAAGCCCGCGATCAGTCCGCCGGTCAGCACCGGGCCGAAGGCCGCCGCCGTGCCGTTGATCAGCAGCAGCGCACTGCTCGCGCCCACCATCTGCCCCCGCTCGAGCTGGTCGTTCACGTGCGAGACCGACAGCGAGTAGAGAGTCAGCGCCGAGCCGCTGAAGAGCGCGGCGAGCAGCAGAAAAACGGGGTGCGGGAGCGACGTGAACAACGCGAGTGCCGCCGCGACCGCAGTCGCCAGCAGGCAGACGCTCGCGATGATGGTGCGCCGGTCCATGCGATCCGAAAGCCGGCCGATCGGATACTGGGTGAGCACCGCCGCGAGGATGCTGACCGCCATGAACTCGGCTACGCCGCGCGTGCCGGCGCCCGACAGGCGCGCGTACACCGGCCCCATGGAGAAGATGATCGAGGAGATCATCCCCGATATGGCCACGGCCACCACCCCGAGGGGTGAGTTGCGGTAGAGGTCCCGGAAGCGAACCCGCTGCGGCACGATGGGTTCCGGGATCTGCTGTGCGGAGGCGACGATCGGCACCATCGCCACCGAGATCAGCGCCGAGACCAGCATGAAGGGTCCCGCCGACTGCGGGCTCGACAGCATCAGCAGGAACTGGGCGCCACCCAGCCCCACGTACAGCACCAGCATGTACACAGCGAGCAGTCCGCCGCGGTTGCTGCGAGTCGCGCGGTGATTGAGCCAGCTCTCCGCGACCACGTAGATTCCGGCGAAGCACACCCCGGAGAGGAAGCGCATCAGGGCCCAGGGCACCGGATGCACCCAGGTGCCATGTACCAGCACCGTGACCGAGGCCAGCGCAGCGAGCGTCGCGAACACCCGCACCGGCCCCACGCGCTTGAGCATCTGCGGCGCCAGGCGCGTGCCGATCAGGTAGCCCACGTAGTAGCACGACATGATGATGCCGGTGACCGGCGGCGCGAAACCCTCGAGCGTCGCGCGCAGCCCGAGGAGCGTGCTCTGCAGCCCCGCCCCCAGCATGAGGATGCCCATGCCGAGCAGCAGCGGCCATGTTGCGACGATCGGATTCACGGGCGGGGAGGGTACAGCACGATCACACAACGCGCCGCGTCGAGGCCGGGAATGGCGAGCTCGCGCGAGCCTGCGACGCGCCATCCCGGCGGCAGCGCCGCCAGCTCCGCCTGCGGCCACTTGCCCTTCATGGCGAGGACGTGAGTCTCGGGCCCGCAGAGGGACGCCACCGTGGTGAGCATCTTCGGCAGCGGCGCGAGCGCCCGCGCCACCACCGTGTCGAACGGGACCTCGGCGCCAAGCGCCTCTGCGCGCGCGTGCACGGCGCTCACGTTGCTGAGTCCGAGAAGCGCCGCCGCGTGCGTCACGAAGCGGATTTTCTTCGCGGTGGAGTCGATGAGCGTGAAATGCCGCTGCGGGTTGACGACCGCCAGCGGCAGTCCCGGGAAACCGGCGCCGGTGCCGACGTCCGCCACGCGGGTACCGTGAAGGTCCGGTTGGATCGTGAGGCTGTCGAGCACATGGTGTGTCAGCATGGCGGCGGGTGTGCGGATCGCCGTCAGGTTGTAGCGGCGGTTCCAGCTCGCGAGCTCATCGATGAGCGTCAACAGCCGTACCGCGTCCTGCGTCGTCAGGTCGACTCCGAGGGTTGCAGCATCCCGCACCAGACGTTCCACGGTATCGATCTTATACTTCGCGCGTGCGACTGCTGCTGGTGGAAGACGACCCGATGATCGGCGAGGCCATTCGCGCCGGACTGAAGCGCGACGGCTTTACGGTCGACTGGGTGCACGAGGCGCAAGGGGCCGAGGCGCTGCTGCAGAGCGAGCCCTTCGAGCTGCTGCTGCTCGATCTGGGGCTTCCGGGCGGGGACGGGCTGAAGCTCCTGAAGAGCCTGCGCGCCCGCGGCTCGAGCCTGCCGGTGCTGATCATCACCGCGCGCGATGCGATCGCCAACCGCGTGGCGGGACTCGATGCCGGCGCGGACGACTACCTCGTCAAGCCCTTCGACCTGGACGAGCTCGCCGCGCGCATCCGCGCGTTGCTGCGGCGCCGCTCCGGCCGCAGCGAGCCGCAGCTCGAACACCTCGGCGTCGCGCTCGAGCCCGCGACCCACCGTGTGACGCACGGCGGGGTCGAGGTGCCACTCTCGCCGCGCGAGTTCGCGCTGCTGCAGCTGCTCATGGAGCGCCCCGGCGCGATCCTGTCGCGCGCCCAGATCGAGGAGCGCCTGTACGGCTGGGGCGAAGAGGTCGAGAGCAACGCGGTCGAGGTGCACATCCACGGACTGCGCCGCAAGCTCGGGGCGCAGTTCATCCTAACGGTGCGCGGCGTCGGCTACCGCCTGAGACCGCAGGCATGAGATCGCTGCGCGCGGGGCTGCTCGCCTGGCTCCTCGGCGGCGTGGTGTGCGTCGGCGCCGCCGGCGGCTGGGTGGTGTACCGCAACGCACTGGCCGAAGCCGACACGTTCTTCGATTACCACTTGCGCGAGACCGCGCTCATCCTGCGCGATCAGCCAGTCGAGTACCTGCTGCTGCCGCAGATTCCGCCCGCGGACGCCTCCTACGATTTCGTGGTGCAGGTCTGGTCGCTGGATGGCGTGCGCGTCTACCTGTCGCGGCCGCACGCGGTGTTGCCGCAGATCACGACGCTCGGTTTCGCGACCGTCAGCACCAGCGAGGGCCGCTGGCGCGTGTACGGCGTGCAGGCGCTCACGCGCGTGATCCAGGTGGCGCAGCCGATGAGCGTGCGCGAGCAGCGTGCGGTCGAGCTGGCGCTGCAGACCCTCAAGCCGTTCGCGCTGCTCCTGCCGGGGCTCGCTCTCGTCATCTGGCTCGCGGTCGGACACGCGCTGCGGCCGCTCGAGCGTGTCACCGCGCTGGTGCAGGCGCGGCGCGTCGACGCCGTCGATCCGCTGCCCGACGAGCGGCTGCCCGAGGAGGTGCAGCCGCTGGTGGGCGCACTGAACTCGCTCCTCGGGCGGCTGAACGCCGCGCTGGCGCGCGAGCGCGCCTTCATGGCGGACGCCGCTCACGAGCTGCGCACGCCCCTCACGGCACTCCATCTGCAGCTGAGCACGCTCTCGCGCGCCAGCGGCGAGAGCGAGCGGGCCGCGGCCATGGGCCAGCTCTCCGAAGGAGTGGCGCGCGCCATCCGCCTGATCGAGCAGATGCTGGCGTTCGCGCGCCAGGAGCCGCGCGCAGATTCGCCGCGCGCCCCGGTGGCGCTCGATGCGCTCGCGCGCGAGATCGTCACCGAGCTGGTGCCTCTCGCCGATGCTCATGGCATCGATCTGGGCCTGCCGAGCGCGCAGTCGGTCACGGTGCTCGGCGACGGCGAGGCGCTGCGGACGCTGCTGCGCAATCTCGTGGACAACGCCGTGCGCTATACGCAGCGCGGCGGCCGCGTCGACGTGTCGGTGTCGGACGGCGGCGCCCCGGGAGCGCCGCGCGCGCGGCTCACGGTGACCGACAACGGTCCGGGCATTCCCGCCGCGGAACGCGACCGGGTGTTCGATCGTTTCTACCGCCGCGCCGGCACCACGCCGCCGGGCAGCGGGCTCGGGCTCGCGATCGTCAGGGCGATCGCGCAGTCCCACGGCGCGAGCATCGCGCTCGGCGACGCTCCCGGCGGTCAGGGGCTCAGTGTGACCGTGGAGTTCCCGCCGGCATCACGCTAGCGCGTCATCGCGCCAGCTTCTGCAGAAACATCGCCGCGGTCTCGAAGTAGGCGTCGCGGTCGGTCTTCCTGCTGAAGCCGTGTCCCTCGTCTCTCGCGGTGAGGTACCACACCTCGCGGCCGCCGGAGCGCACCTGCCAGACGAGCTGGTCGGATTCGGCGGCGGGCACGCGCGGATCGTTGAGTCCCGCGACCACCAGCAGCGGCTTGTTGATGCGGCCGACGTTGGTGAGCGGGGAGATGTGGTCGGGAAATGCGCCGATGCCCCCGCTCAGTCGCTCGCCGTAGGTCACCAGCGACGCCAGCGCCATGTAGCCGCCGGAGGATGCGCCCATGACGGCCACATGCTCACGATCGAACCCCGTCTGCACCCCGAGCCACACCAGCAGCGAGCCGATGTCGCGCACCGCATCCTCCTGCAGCTCGCCGCCGTCGAGTGCCAGGAAGCTCTTGCCGTAGCCCGAGGAGCCGCGCACGTTGGGTGCGACCACGGCGTAGCCGAGCTCGTTGGCCAGGAACTGGACGAACGGCTCCCAGCCCGGGCGGAACTGCGCTTCCGGCCCGCCGTGAATCAGGACCACGACCGGGCAGGGACCCGATGCAGTGCGCGGCCGGTAGAGGTAAGCCGACAACGTGCGCTGGTGGCCGGCAACGCGGTCCCAGGTGGGGAAGCGCACCAGCTCCGGGGTCATGAGGTCGTGCTCCGCGATCGGGCCCGGCTCGCTCCTGGTCCAGCGCTCGAGCTTGTCGTGCCTCAGATCGTAGACGTAGACATCGCGTGGCGACTGCGCGGTCTCGAGCGAGAAGGCGAGGCGATCCCCGCTACCGTCGAAGCGCAGTCCGGAGATCACCCCCTCGGGAATTCCGGCCGGCGAGGTCGCGATCCGGCTCGCAATGTCCTCGAGCGCGAGGTGGCTGCGGCCGTCCTGGTTCACGACGTAGGCGAGATAGCGCCCGTCGGCGCTCAGGTCGAACTGCTCCACGTCCCAGCCCGCATCATCGGGCGTGAGGCGACGCGTCTCGTGGGTGACGAGGTCGCGGTACAGCACCTGCGTGAACTCGCCGGCCTCGTCCGACAGCTCATACACCCCGTGTCCATCGGGTGAGAGCTTCGCCGCGCGTATGCCGGCCTTGTTGGCGTGCGGGTCCACCGGCGTGAGCGCGCCGCTCGCGACGTCGGCGATGTAGAGATAGCTCTCGCTCGCCGACACGTAGCGCTCCACCAGCAGCTTCGCATCGTCCGTCGACCACTCGAGCGGGTACCAGGTGTCGGGCCTGGTATCGGTCTTGCCGCCGCCGACCAGGAGCTGCGCGGCGGCGTGCGCGCCGACGTCGGCGATGTAGACGTCGCGGCCCACGCCGTCGCGGTCGTTGCCGTAGAAGGCAACGCGGCGGCTGTCGTGCGCCCACACCGGGCTCCCGTGAACGAACTTGCCGCTGGTGAGCGCGCGCACCGCGCCGTCGGCAGAGCGGTAGTAGAGCTGCGCGTTCTCATCACCGCCCTGGTCCTTGAGAAACACCAGGCCGCCGCCTGCGGGCGCAGCGCGCGCGATCGTCACGGGATCGGGATAGAACGTGAGCTGCTCGCGCGTGCCGAGCGGCGCTGCGATCCGGTGCAGCTGCTCGGTGTCCCCGAAGCGCGTCGCCACCAGCACGCTGCCGTCTGGCAGCCAGTCGAGCAGGCTCGCGCCGCGCGACTCGAGGTAGCGCGACAGCCGCTCGCCGAGCGCGGCGTCCGGCGGCGGAATGCCGTCGAACACCAGGTTGCCGCTGTCGCGATGCAGCGGCGCGTTTGCCGCGGGCGCAGCCGCGGCCGCGGCGAGCAGCACCAGGGCGGTACCCGCGGCCAACGCTGGCCGCAGGCGTGACGCTCTGCGCGGTTGGGTCATGTGCTTAAACTAGCGTACTTGGTTACGATGTGTACATGCGTAGCCCTGGCCATGCGACGCGCGTCAACATTCCGGTGAAGCCCGATCTCCATCGCCACCCGCACGGCATCACCGCGGTCGACGCCGAGTACCTGTACCGCGGTCACGCCGCGGCGCACATCATCGAGGATGCCGGTCGCGCCGCGTTCGTCGATGTCGGCACTAACCTCTCGGTGCCTTACCTGCTCGCCGCGCTCGCCGAGCTCGGCATCGCGCCCGAGGCGGTCGACTACCTGCTGCTGACCCACGTGCACCTGGATCACGCTGGCGGCGCCGGCACACTGATGCGGGCGCTCCCCAACGCCCGTGCCGTACTGCATCCGCGCGGCGCGCCGCACATGATCGATCCCAAGCAGCTGATCGCCGGCGCCAGGCGCGTCTACGGCGCGGAGCGCTTTGCGCAGCTCTACGGCGAGCTGGTGCCGATCCCGCCCGAGCGCGTGCGCGTGGCCGCCGACGGCGAGCGGCTCACTCTGGGAACACGCACGCTCGAGCTGCTGCATGCCCCCGGGCATGCCCTGCATCACTACGTGATCGTCGATCGGGCCCACGCCAGCATTTTCAGCGGCGACACGTTCGGCATCTCCTACCGCGCGCTCGACACGGCGCAAGGCGCCTTCATCACGCCGTCCACAGTGCCGACGCAGTTCGATCCCGAGCAGCACCTCGCCTCCATCGACCGTATGCTCGAGTACCGGCCCGAGTCCATCTATCTCATGCACTTCAGCCGCGTGACCGGCATCCCGCACCTGGCGGAGCTCCTCAAAGAGCAGATCCGCGAGTTCGCGCGCTTCGCGCGCGCCCACGCGAGCGACCCCGCCCCCGCCGGCGGCATCCGCGACGCCATGCTCGCCCTGTGGCTGAAGCTGGCGCGCGAGCACGGTTGCCGTCTCTCCGACGCCGGGATCGAGCAGGCGCTCGCCGGCGACCTCGAGCTCAACACCCAGGGCCTGCTCGCCTGGCTCGGGCGTACGCGGTCATGAGCCCGGTGGCGAAGCCGTTCAAAGCCCTCCGCATTCACTCCGAGAGCGGCCGCATCCAGGCGCGCTTCGAGCAGCTGACGCTCGCGGATCTGTCCGCGGGCGAGGTGGTGATCCGCGTCGCCTACTCCGGCATCAACTACAAGGACGCGCTCGCAGCCACCGGGGCCGGCCGGATCCTGCGCCGCTACCCGCTCGTGGGCGGAATCGATCTCGCCGGGCAGGTGGAGTCTTCGACCGATGCCCGCTACAGTCCGGGAGACCCGGTGCTGGTGACCGGGTGCTCGCTGTCCGAGACCCACGACGGCGGCTACGCCGAGCTCGCGCGCGTGCCCGGGGACTGGGTGATTCCGATGCCGCAGGGACTCGACGCCCGCACCGCCATGGCGCTCGGCACCGCGGGGTTCACCGCCGCGCTCGCCATTCATCGCATGGAGCAAAACGGCCAGAGCCCCGCGAGCGGCTCGATCGCCGTCACCGGCGCGACGGGCGGTGTGGGGAGCCTCGCCATCGACATGCTGCACGGGCGCGGCTACCGCGTCGTCGCGCTGAGCGGCAAGGCCGAGGCCGGCGACTATCTCAAGCAGTTGGGCGCCTCCGAGATCCTGGCGCGCGGCGAGCTCGAGCTCGGGACGCGGCCGCTCGAGAGCGCGCGCTTCGGCGGCGCTATCGACAACGTGGGCGGGGAGCTGCTCGCGTGGCTCACACGCAGCGTCGACTTCTGGGGCAACATCGCCAGCATCGGGCTGGCCGGCAGCGCCGAGCTCAAGACCACCGTCATGCCGTTCATCCTGCGGGGCGTGAGCCTGCTCGGCATCAACTCGTCGGCGACGCGCCGCGAGTTGCGCCTGGCGGTCTGGCAGCGCATCGCCACCGACTTGAAGCCCCGGCACCTGGACCGGATCGTGACGCGCACCATCGGTTTCGACGAGCTGCCGGCAGCCTTCCCCGCCTACCTCGATGGCCGGGTCACGGGACGCACCGTAGTACGCATCGCCTGACACGCAGCCCTGCCGGGCCCGTCCTACCGGCGAGTAGGTTCGTATAGAATCAAGCCCTCCCGCGAGGTTCGCCATGTCCGAACAGCCACTCACCGCCGGTGCACGCCTGCGGGCCGCGCTCGAGGCGGAGCGTCCCCTGCAGGTGGTCGGCGCCATCAACGCCTACGCAGCGCTGCTCGCCGCGGCGGCGGGCTTTCGCGCGCTCTACCTCTCGGGCGCCGGAGTCGCCAACGCCTCCTTCGGGCTGCCGGACCTCGGCATCACGACCCTCAACGACGTCTGTGAGGATGCGCGCCGTATCACCGAGCGCTGCGCTCTGCCCTTGCTGGTCGATGCCGACACGGGCTTCGGCGGCGCCTTCAACATCGCCCGCACAGCCAGGGAGCTGATCCGCGCCGGGGCCGCCGGCATGCACCTCGAGGACCAGGTCTCGGCCAAGCGTTGCGGGCACCGCCCGGGCAAGGAGCTGGTGCCGGCGGCCGAGATGGTCGATCGCATCAAGGCGGCGGTGGACGCGCGCACCGACCCTGGGTTCGTCATCATGGCGCGCACCGATGCGCACGCCGTCGAAGGTCAGCGGGCGGCGCTCGAGCGCGCGGCGAGCTATGCGGAGGCGGGTGCCGACATGATCTTTGCGGAAGCGCTCACGACGCTCGATGAGTATCGGCAGTTCGCAGCCGGGTTACGCGTGCCGGTACTCGCCAACATCACGGAATTCGGCCGCACGCCGCTATTCACGCTCGCCGAGCTCGGTGCCGCCGGCGTGCGCCTGGTGCTCTACCCGCTGTCGGCGTTTCGTGCCGCGGCCAAGGCGCAGGTCGCGGTGTATCAGGCGATCCGCAAGCACGGCACGCAGCAGAGCGTCGTGCCCAGCATGCAGACGCGCGACGAGCTGTACGACGTGCTCGGCTACCGTGCGTACGAGCGCAAGCTCGATGAGCTCTTTGGCAAGGGACAGTCATGAACGAAACCGAAACGACCGCGTTCAAGCCGAAGAAGTCGGTAGCGCTCTCGGGCGTCGTGGCCGGCAACACGGCGCTGTCGAGCGTCGGACGCACCGGCAACGACCTGCACTATCGCGGCTACGACATCCTCGAGATCGCGACCGATAGTGAGTTCGAGGAGATCGCCTATCTCCTGATCCACGAGAAACTGCCGAACCGCGCCGAGCTCGCCGGCTACAAGGCGCGCCTGAAGTCGCTGCGGGGCCTCCCGGACGCGGTGCGCACCGTGCTCGAGGCGCTGCCCGCGACCTCACACCCGATGGACGTGCTGCGAAGCGCCGTCTCGGTGCTCGGCTGCGTGCTGCCGGAGCGGGCCGACCACGACGAGAGCGGCGCGCGCGATATCGCCGACCGCCTCATCGCCTCGCTCGGCTCGATGCTCACCTACTGGTATCACTTCACTCGCTCGGGGGTGCGCATCGCGACCGAGACCGACGACGACTCCATCGGCGGACACTTCCTGCACCTGCTGCACGGCAGCCCCCCGCCGGCCGAGTGGGTGCGCGCCATGCACACCTCGCTCGTCCTGTACGCCGAGCATGAGTTCAACGCCTCGACCTTCACCGCGCGTGTCATTGCGGGCACCGGCTCCGACCTGTACTCCTGCATCACCGGCGCGATCGGCGCGCTGCGCGGCCCGAAGCACGGCGGCGCCAACGAGGAGGCCTACGAGATCCAGGAGCGCTACGCGACTGCCGAGGCCGCCGAGGCCGACATCCGCGCGCGCGTCGGGCGCAAGGAAGTGATCATAGGTTTCGGCCACCCGGTGTACACCGTCGCCGATCCGCGCAACCAGGTGATCAAGGAAGTGGCGCGCCGGCTCGCCGCGCAGGCCGGCGAGCTGCCGAGGTTCGCGGTCGCCGAGCGCATCGAGTCAGTGATGCGCGACACCAAGAACCTGTTCGCCAACCTCGACTGGTTCTCGGCGGTCTCGTACCACATGATGGGCGTGCCGACCTCGATGTTCACGCCGCTGTTCGTGATCGCGCGCACGACCGGCTGGGCGGCGCATGTGATCGAGCAGCGCGCCGACGGCAAGATCATCCGGCCGACCGCCAACTACATCGGTCCCGAGAGCCTGAAGTTCGTGCCGCTGGATAAGCGCACCTGAGGGCCTATGTCCTCGCATGATGTGCGCTCCACCGAGCGGCCCGAGCCCGACGCGCTGCTCACCGCCATCGCGACTTACGCCAGGGATTTCGTGGTCTCGAGCGAGGCGGCCTACGAGACCGCGCGCTACTGCCTCATGGACACCCTCGCCTGCGGCCTGCAGGCGCTTCAGTATCCCGCCTGCCGCAAGCTCCTGGGTCCGGTGGTGCCCGGGGCGGTGATGGCGGGCGGCGCGCGCGTGCCCGGCACCTCCTACGAGCTCGATCCGGTGCAGGCGGCCTTCAACATCGGCGCGATGATCCGCTGGCTCGACTTCAACGACACCTGGCTCGCCGCCGAGTGGGGCCACCCGTCCGACAATCTGGGCGGCATTCTCGCGGTGGCGGATTACCTGGCGCGCAAGTCCGTGATGACCGGTCAGGCCCCGCCCACGGTGCGCGCGGTACTGACCGCCATGATCAAGGCGCACGAGATCCAGGGGGTGCTGGCGCTCGAGAACAGCTTCAACCGCGTCGGGCTCGACCACGTGCTGCTGGTACGCATCGCATCCACCGCGGTGGTCGCCGCGATGCTGGGCGCGAGCCGCGATCAGGTGGTGAACGCAGTCTCCAACGCCTGGATCGACGGCGGGGCGCTGCGCACTTACCGGCACGCGCCCAACACCGGGTCGCGCAAGAGCTGGGCGGCGGGCGATGCCACCAGCCGCGCGGTGCGGCTCGCCCTCATCGCCCTCACCGGCGAGATGGGCTACCCGTCGGCGCTCTCCGCCCGCACCTGGGGCTTCAGCGACGTGCTCTTCAAGGGACGGCCGTTGACGCTGCCGCAGCCCTTCGGCAGCTACGTGATGGAGAACGTGCTGTTCAAGATCTCCTACCCGGCGGAGTTTCATGCGCAGACCGCGGTCGAGGCGGCCATGAAGCTGCACCCGCAGGTCGCCGCCCGGCTGGCGGACGTCGAGCGGATCGCCATAGAGACGCAGGAGCCGGGCGTGCGCATCATCGACAAGGTGGGTCCGCTCGCCAATCCCGCCGACCGCGACCACTGCATCCAGTACATGGTCGCGATCCCGCTGATCTTCGGGCGGCTGACGGCCGCCGATTACGAGGACGGCGTCGCCGCCGATCCGCGCATCGATGCGCTGCGCGAGCGTATGCAGGTGCGCGAGAACCAGCTGTTCACGCAGGAATACTACGCGGCCGACAAGCGCTACATCGGCAACGCACTGCAGATCTTCTTCCGCGACGGCAGCCACACCGCGCGCCTGCAGGTCGACTATCCGATCGGCCACCGCAAGCGACGCGCGGAAGGCATGCCGGTGCTGGTGAAGAAGTTCGAGGCTTCAGTCGATGCACATTACGATCCGAAGCAGGCGGCGCACATCAAAGGGCTGTTCGCCGACCGCCGCCGCCTGGAGGCGCTGCCGGTGAATGAGCTGATGGCGGCGCTGGTGCGCAACAGCGGGCCGGCCAACTGAAGCCGGCCCGCGCCGCGCGCTGCTCAGCCCACCTGCACCGGCACGAACAGCTGCGTGTCACCGCGCTGGATCAGGAGCGCGATGTGACCCTTGGACTTCTGGATCGCCTCGCGCAGCTGCGCGGCGCTCGAGACCGGTGCGCCGTTGGCCGCGAGCACCACGTCTCCCGGCTCGATGCCGGCATCCGCCGCCGGGCCGCTCGACTGCTCGACCACGAGCCCGCCGTGCGTGTTGGCCTGGCGCTGCTCATCGCCGGTCAGCGGCCGCACCGCGAGGCCGAGCTTGCCGCCTTCCTCAGTCGCGGGTCCGTTGCTGGAAGCGGTGCGCTCGTCCGAGAGACTTCCCAGCTTCACGCTGACGTTGCGGGTGTCGTGGTTGCGCCAGACCTGCAGGTCGACGCTGGTGCCGGGCGCCAGCGTTGCGACCGCCACCGGCAGCTGGCTCCAGTCCGCGATGGTCTGGCCGTTGATTTTCAGGATCACGTCCCCGGGCTCGATGCCGGCGTGCGAGGCCGGACCGTTCTTCTCGACGCTCGACACCAGCGCCCCCTCGGGCTTCGGCAGGCCGAACGAGTCCGCGAGTCCCTGGCTGACGTCCTGTACGAGTACGCCGAGCCTGCCGTGGCTCACGTGCCCCGTGGCCTCGAGCTGGTTGCCCACCTGCATGGCGACGTCGATCGGGATGGAGAATGACACGCCCTGGTAGCCGCCGCTGCGGCTGTAGATCTGCGAATTGATGCCGATGACCTCACCGCTCATGTTGAAGAGCGGGCCGCCCGAGTTGCCGGGGTTGATCGGCACGTCGGTCTGGATGAAGGGCACGTAGCCGTCGCCGGGGAGCGTGCGCCCCTTGGCGCTGACGATGCCGGCGGTGGCGCTGTTCTCGAAGCCGAACGGCGCGCCGATCGCCAGCACCCATTCGCCGACCTTGAGACCATGCGAGTCGCCGAGTTTGACCGTCGGCAGATCGTGCGCGTTGATCTTGATCACCGCGATGTCGGACTTGGGATCGGTGCCGAGGACCTTGGCGGTGAACTCGCGCCGGTCGGTCAGCCGCACGGTCACTTCACTCGCGCCGCTCACCACGTGCGCGTTAGTCATGATCACGCCGTCGGCCCGGATGATGAAGCCTGAGCCCTCGCCGTGCATCGGCTCGGGCCGGGGCGTCTGGAAGCCGAAGCCGCGGAAGAACGGCGCGAACGGGCTGTTGGGGCCAAACGGGCTTTCGTTGCCGTTGCCGCCGTTGTCGCCGTTATCACCGTTGTCGCCGTTTTGATCGCCCTGGTTCAAGGACGCCGGGACCTTGCTGGTGACAGTGATGTTGACCACCGCGGGCCCGTACTTCTGCACCATGGCGCTGAAGTCCGGCAGCGTCATGGTGGGTACGGGGGCACCGGCCGCAGCGGTTGCGGTCGCGGCGAGGGTCGGCGCCGCGGCGCGCGCGGAGCCGGCGAGGTAAAGCCCCCCGAAGGGCAGCGCGATGATGGCGGCGCCGAGGGCGGCGGCGTTGAGCGGTTTGCGGACGAATGTGGCGAAACTCATTGAGTGCTCCTGGGAGTTCTACCAGCGCACCTTAGGCAGGCAGGCTTATGCCAGCCTTAAGGCTGGCAATGAGCCGCTGAAACTGAGCCGTTTCTGGGGCCTAGTCGGCGGAGAACCGCGTGTAGGGACGCGGCTCGGTGCCGAGCGAAGGCGTGAGATGGCTGAAGTACTGCGCGATCGCCTCGATGTCCTCGTCCGAGAGGTTGGTGGCGAAGCCCTTCATGATCGGGTTCTTGCGCCCGCCGCGCTTGTACTCATCGAGCGCCCGCACCAGGTAATCCTCGTGCTGCCCGGCGAGTGAGGGATACATCGGCGCAATCGCCACGCCGTCCTGGCCGTGGCACGAGACGCACAGCCCCGCCGCCTTGGGAACGGTCCCTTCGGGCTTGCCGGTCGCCTTGAGCGGCGTGCCGGCGAAATACGCCGCGATGTCGGCCATGTCCTGGTCGGAGAGCTCCTCGGCCTGAGCGTGCATCGTGATGAACGAGCGGTCGCCGTCGCGATACTCGTGCAGCGCGGCCTCCAGGTAGTCGGGGCTCTGTCCAAGCAGCTCCGGAACGCTGTAATTGGGATAGGCGTTCTTGTACCCGCTGATACCGTGACAGCCGATGCAGGTATAGGAGATGGCCTTGCCGCGCACCGGGTCGCCTTTGAGCGGACCGGAGGGAGCTGCCGCCGCGGGCGGTGCCGCTGGCGCCTGCGCGAGCGCCGGGGTGCCGGCGGCAAACAGGGCAACCGTCCCACTCAGCAGCAGTGCGCAAGCCTGCACGCGCCCCGTCATGCGCCTCATCCCCGTGTCAGGAAAACGGCTCGGAATCTTACGGACTCGCCCGGCCAAATGCCACAATCGCCCTGCCCATGATCGGACTTCTCCAGCGCGTCAGCAGCGCGCAGGTGCGCGTCGACGGCGCGATCGTCGGCGCCATCGACCGCGGAATTCTCGTCTTCATCGCCGTCACGCACGGCGACACGCTTGGTTCGGCCGAGCGGCTCCTCGAGCGGCTCCTGTCCTATCGCGTCTTTGCGGACGCAGACGGCCGCATGAACCTCTCTACGCGTACCGTCGGCGGCGGACTGCTCCTGGTGCCGCAGTTCACGCTCGCGGCGGACACCACCAAGGGCACGCGCGCCGGCTTCAGCAAGGCGGCACCGCCCGATGCCGCACGCAGTCTTTTCAGCCACCTGGTTAGCGCCGCTCAGCGCTCGTATGCCCATGTTTCCGCAGGTGTATTTGGCGCCACCATGCACGTGTCGCTCGTCAATGACGGACCGGTGACGTTCTGGCTCGAGACGGTCTGAGGCCCCCTGCGTGACGCGATCGCGACTTTGCGCGAACTTCTGCGATCCGGGCGGCTCATTTGACCTATGATCCCAAGCTGTTTTTCCGCACAGGCGGAATCTCTAGTGGAGTGGTGACGTATGGGTATCGGAATGCGCGAGCTGGTGATCATCCTGCTCGTCGTGCTCGTCGTATTCGGGGCCAAGAAACTGCGCACGGTCGGTTCGGACCTGGGGCACGCGGTCCGCGGGTTCAAGAAGGCAATGAGCGAAGGCGAGGACGAGCAGAACGCCCCGCCGAAGCAGCTGCGCTCCGAAGGAACCGACGCCGAGTTCTCCGAGGTCGCGAAGAAGAGCGACGCGGCTTCCAAGAGCGACACGACTTCCAAGAGCGAACGGAGCGCGTGATCTGTTCGAAGGCCGGTTCTTTGAGGTCCTGATCGTCTTCGTCCTGGCACTGATCGTGCTGGGACCGGAGAAGCTGCCACGCGTCGTCGCGGAGCTGGGCCGCTGGGTCGGGCGGGCGCGCGCCATGGCGCGTCAGTTCCGCGAGCAGCTCGAGGAAGAAGTCGAGCTCGAGGCGGCGCGCAAGGCGCAGGCGGGGCGACCGACGCACTCCGACCCGCCCATCGCGGGCGCGCCGCCGGCGGGCGCCGATGCCACGGCCGCGGCGGCGCATTCCCCGGAAACGCCCACGCCGAACTACCCGCACGCCCAACCGGCTGACGCCACCGGCGCCAACGATGAGCAAAGAACCTGAGCAGCTCGCCGAAGGCACCCTGATCTCGCACCTGCTCGAGCTGCGCGAACGGCTGCTGCGCTCGGTGGTGGCGGTAGGTCTGGCCTTCGTGCCCTGCATGTACTACTCGAACGACATCTTCAGCTTCGTCTCGCAGCCGATGCTCGCCAAGCTGCCGCAGGGGAGCAACCTCATCGCCACCGGCGTCATGTCGCCGTTCACGACGCCCTTCAAACTGTCGCTGTTCGTGGCGCTGTTCGCCGCCATGCCGTACGTCCTCTATCAGCTGTGGGCGTTCGTCGCCCCGGGCCTGTACCGCGGCGAGCGACGCTTCGCCGTGCCGCTGCTGATCTCCTCGATCGTGTTGTTCTATGCCGGCATCGCCTTCGCCTACTACTTCGTCTTCCCGGTGCTGTTCCAGTTCTTCGCCAGCACCACGCCCAAGGGCGTAGCGATGATGACCGACATCAATAACTACCTCGACTTCGTCCTCACCATGTTCTTCTGCTTCGGGCTCGCGTTCGAGGTGCCGGTCGCGGTGGTGCTGCTGGTCGTCATGGGGTTGGTGCGGATCGAGAAATTGCAGCGCAACCGCGGTTACGTGCTGATCGGCATCTTCATACTGGCGGCGCTGCTGACACCCCCGGATGCCCTGTCGCAGTGCTCGCTCGCCGTGCCGATGTACCTGCTGTACGAAGGCGGCATCCTCATGGCGCGCATCCTCTCGCGCACGCGCAGCGCCGAATCGCAGCAGAAAGTCGGCGAGGGCTGAGGTCGCGCGCGCGGTTTGCGCCTGCGCCCGCTCAAGGTTCAGACTCGCGCATCGCGCGCCCCAAGCTCCCCACGAGAGATCCGACATGAGCCAGCTCGCCGACGCCACGCCTGCGCCCGCCGCCGGCGCGACGCTCTTCGGCCAGCCGCGCGGGCTCGCGACGCTGTTCCTCACCGAGATGTGGGAACGCTTCACCTACTACGGCATCCAGGCGGTGCTGATCCTGTTCATGGTGGCGGCGGCAACGGGCGGCGGACTCGGGCTCGACGACCGCACGTCGAGCTCGATCTACGGCCTGTACCTCGGCAGCACCTACCTGCTGGGACTGCTGGGCGGCTGGATCGCCGACCGCCTGCTCGGCGCGCAGCGCGCGGTCGTGAGCGGCGGGATCTTCATCACGGCCGGCAACCTGCTGCTCGCCTTCGGCAGCACCGCGCTGTTCTTCGTGGGACTCCTGGTGGTCGCGCTCGGCATCGGGCTACTCAAGCCCAACGTGAGCGCGCTAGTCGCCGCGCTCTACCCGGAAGGCGGTTCGCGCCGCGACGCCGGCTTTTCCATCTTCTACATGGGTATCAATACCGGCGCGTTCCTCGGCTCGCTGATCGTGCCGCTGATCGCCGCGGTGTTCGGCTGGCGCGCGGGCTTCACGCTGTCGGCACTCGGCATGGCGCTCGGCGTCGCGCAGTTCCTGTGGACGCGGCACTATCTGGGAGAGGCCGGACGAGCGGTCGCGCCCGGGAACCGCGGCTCCTGGACCCCGGTCGTGGTGCTGGCCGCGCTGGTCGTCGCGGTCGTGCTGCTCGCCGTGAGCGGCGTGCTGCACATCAACGCGGCGCTGGTAGCCTCGTCTGCCTCGTGGGCGTACGCGCTGCTCGCCGTCGGGTACTTCGTGTATCTGCTCTTCTTCGCCGGACTCAAAGGCAGCGAGCGCCGGCGGGCGCTCGTCATGGTGGCGCTGTTCGCCGCCTCGGTCACCTTCTGGGCCGGCTACCAGCAGCAGGGCGCCTCCTTCAATCTCTTCGCGCAGCGCTACACCGACCTGCACATCCTCGGATGGAACATGCCGGCGGGCGTGTTGCAGGCGGTGAATCCGCTGTTCGTCATCACGCTCGCTGGCGCGTTCGCCGCGCTGTGGCTGGCGCTCGGCCGGCGCGGCCGCGATCTCACCGCGGGCGCCAAATTCAGCCTGGCACTGATGCTTCTCGGAGCGGGTTTCCTCGTCATGTACTTCGCGGCGCGGCACGTGCTCGCCGGCGAGCTGGTGCTGCCCACGTGGCTCGTGTGCACCTACTTCCTGCACACCTGCGGTGAGCTGTGCCTGTCGCCGGTAGGACTCTCGTACATGAGCAAGCTCGTCCCGCCGCGCTTCGTCGGTCAGGCCATGGGGATGTGGTTCCTGTCGCTCGCGCTCGGCGGCAACCTCGCCGGACAGCTCTCGGGGACCTACGACTCGAGCCACCTCGAGTCGCTCCCGGGTCTGTTCCTCAGCATCTTCTGGTACGGGCTGATCGCCGGCGTCGTCATGCTGCTGCTGACGCCGGTGTTGAAGCGCCTGATGGCCGGAGTGAAGTAGCGATGCGATCGATTGCCTGCGCGGCGTGCGGCGTACTCGGGCTGCTGGCTCTCGCGGGCTGCGAGCCTCGGGGCGCCGGGGCGCCGGCGGGCGGCAGCGCCGCGAC
>DATNKO010000009.1:0-23342 GCA_035603345.1 Steroidobacteraceae bacterium
GTTGCCGGCCGGGGTGGAGATGGTCATGCCCGGGGACAACATCAAGATGACGATCGAGCTGATCAGCCCGATCGCGATGGAGGACGGGCTGCGGTTCGCGATCCGCGAGGGCGGCAAGACCGTCGGCGCAGGCGTCGTGACGAAGATTCTGAAGTAGTGAGAGGGCGCTTTTCGTGCCGGCGCGCAGCGCCGGAAGCATTGGGCAGCCGGCAAAAACCGCGCTTTTTGCCGGCGGCCGACGGAGTGATGTCCGATGAAATTGCCGCAGGCAATTTCATCCAGTTAACGAGTAGGCCAGTAGCTCAATTGGCAGAGCGGCGGTCTCCAAAACCGCAGGTTGGGGGTTCGATTCCCTCCTGGCCTGCCATTGGTTGATATGACAGACGAGACAAAGGTTCAGGAAGCCGGCCCGGCGGACAAGGCGAAGGTCACCGTTGCGATCGTACTGGTGATCGCCGGCATTGCGGGCTACTACCTGCTCGCGGACAAGGGGCCCTGGCTGCGCTGGGCGCCGGTCGTCGGCGGTCTGGTGTTCGGAGCGCTGGTGGTCGCGTTCTCGGTCTACGGCACGGAGTTCCGCCGGTTCGTCGAGCTCTCGCGCGGCGAGCTGCGCAAGATCGTGTGGCCGACGCGCGATGAGACGCTCAAGACGACCGGCGTGGTGTTTCTTTTCGTGGTGGTGTTCGGGGTGTTTTTCTGGGCGCTGGATTTCGTGCTCGCCTGGGCCACCAAGTATCTGACCGGGCAGGGTGGAGGGTGATCGTGGCGTTGCGTTGGTACGTGGTGCACGCGTATTCGAACTTCGAGCACCGGGTCGCGGAGTCGCTCAAGGAGCGCATCCAGCGCGCCGGGCTCGCCGAGCGCTTCGGCGAGATCCTGGTGCCGACCGAGGAAGTGGTCGAGATGCGCGACGGCCAGAAGCGCAAGAGCGAGCGTAAGTTCTATCCCGGCTACGTGCTGGTGCAGATGGAGATGGACGAGGAGACCTGGCACCTGGTGCGCGATGTGCCCAAGGTGCTGGGGTTCATCGGCGGGACGCCGGAGAAACCGGCGGCGATCACCGACAAGGAGGCCAACCAGATCCTGCGCCGCGTGGAAGAGGGCGTGGACAAGCCGCGGCCGAAGGTGCTGTTCGAGCCGGGCGAGGTGGTGCGGGTGATCGACGGCCCGTTCAACGATTTCAATGGTGTGGTGGAGAGCGCCAACTACGAGAAGAGCCGCCTGCAGGTGGCAGTGCAGATTCTCGGGCGCTCGACGCCGGTGGAGCTGGATTTCGCGCAGGTCGAGAAGGCCTGAATTGCTGCGCAGTAGGCAAAAACGACGCTTTTTGCCTGCGGCCCACGGAGTGATGTCCGCTGAAATCGCCAACGGCGATTTCAGCCGATAGAGGACGGCAGAGGTATCTCATGGCGAAGAAAGTACAGGGCTACATCAAGCTGCAGGTGCCCGCGGGCTCTGCCAACCCCTCGCCCCCCATCGGGCCGGCGCTGGGCCAGCAGGGCGTCAACATCATGGAGTTCTGCAAGCAGTTCAACGCGCAGACCCAGAAGGTGGAAAAGGGACTGCCGATCCCGGTGGTGATCACCGTGTACGCCGATCGCAGCTTCACCTTCGTGATGAAGACGCCGCCGGCGGCGGTGCTTATCGCCAAGGCGATCGGTATTGAAAAAGGCAGCGGCACCCCCAATACCGCCAAGGTGGGCAAGATCTCGCGCAAGCAGCTCGAGGAGATCGCCAAACTCAAGCAACCCGACCTCACCGCCGCCGATCTGGACGCCGCGGTCCGCACCATCGCGGGCTCCGCGCGCAGCATGGGCGTCGACGTGGAGGGGGTCTGACCATGGCCGTCGCGAAGCGCGTGAAGGCCTGGAAGGCCAAGCTGACCCCCGGCAAGGCGTATCCGGTCGAGGAGGCGCTGAAGCTGGTGAAGGAATTCGCCGTCGGCAAGTTCGCCGAGGCCGTGGATGCGTCGGTGAACCTCGGGATCGATGCCAGCAAGTCCGACCAGCAGGTGCGCGGCTCGACCGTGATGCCCCACGGCACCGGCAAGACGGTGCGCGTCGCGGTGTTTACCTCGGGTAAGAACCAGGAGGTCGCGAAGGCAGCGGGCGCGGACATCGTCGGACTCGAGGATCTCGCGGCCCAGGTGAAGGCGGGCGAGATCAACTTCGATCGCGTGATCGCATCCCCGGACGCCATGCGTGTCGTCGGTCAGCTGGGGCAGATCCTCGGTCCGCGTGGTCTCATGCCGAATCCCAAGGTCGGCACGGTGACTGCGGATGTCGCGACCGCGGTGAAGAATGCGAAGTCGGGTCAGGTCACCTACCGGGTCGACAAGGCCGGAATCGTGCATTGCACGATCGGCAAGGCGAGCTTCGAGGTGAGCGCGTTGAAGGACAACCTGCACGCGCTGATCGCCGACCTGCAGAAGGCGAAGCCCGCCTCATCCAAGGGTGTGTATTTAAAGCGCGTCACGCTGTCCTCGACCATGGGGCCGGGCGTGCGCGTGGACGCTGGGACTCTTTGACAAGTTTGATGCGGGCCGGGGCGTGTGAGACGCGCCGGCCATCATCGAAGACCGCAGGCGAGGGCAAGGGACGGCGCCGTTACGGCGCCTGAGGTTCCCGAGGCCTTCTTAATGAGCGGCCTGCGCAGATGGTGAACCGCTTTTCGCATCGAGGATGCTCCTCGAGGCGCGGAGGTCACCGTCGATGAGCGGAGCGCGCGCGGAATGTGCGCGATTTTCGCCCAGTGATCTTCTCACGCGAGAGGAGAGATGAATGGCACTCAACCTGGAAGACAAGAAGGCGCTCGTAGCGGAAGTGGCCGAGGTGGCAGCGCATGCCCAGTCGGTCGTGGCCGCCGAGTACCGCGGCCTCACGGTCGGACAGATGACTGAGCTGCGTGCCAAGGCGAGAAAGTCGGGCGTGTACATGCGTGTAGTGAAGAACACGCTGGCACGCAAGGCGCTCGCCGGCACGTCGTTCGAGTCGGTGGGTCCGAAGCTCAAGGGGCCGCTGGTGCTCGCTTTCTCGAAGGACGATCCGGGCGCGGCCGCGCGCGTGGTGAAGGACTTCGCGAAGGCGAACGACAAGCTCGTGGCGACGCTCGTGTCTCTCGGCGGGCAGGTGATGCCCGGCGCGGAGCTCGAGAAGGTGGCGAGCCTGCCGACGCGCGAGCAGGCGCTGGCGATGCTGATGGGCGTGCTCAAGGCGCCTATGGCCAAGCTCGTCGGCACGCTCGCGGCGCCGGGCTCGAAGCTCGCCCGCATGCTGGCCGCGGTACGCGACCAGAAGCAGGCCGCGGGCGCCTGATTGTCTCGAGTAAAACTTTAGGAGACTCACAATGGCTGTCAACAAAGACGAAATCCTCGATGCAATCTCCAAGATGACCCTCATGGAGGTCGTCGAGCTGATCTCCGACATGGAGAAGAAGTTCGGCGTCACTGCGGCCGCCCCGGTCGCCGTGGCCGCCGCCCCGGGCGCGGGCGCCGCCGCCGCGGCCCCCGCCGAAGAGAAGACGGAGTTCACCGTCACGCTCAAGGAGTACCCGGCGGACAAGAAGGTGACCGTGATCAAGGTGATCCGCGAGCTCACCGGCCTCGGACTCAAGGAGGCGAAGGACCTCGTCGAGGGCGCGCCCTCGACCGTCAAGGAGGCCGTGTCCAAGGCCGACAGCGAAACGATGAAGAAAAAGCTCGAGGACGCCGGCGCGAAGGTGGAGGTCAAGTAAGACCTCCATGCGCCGTACCCCTCTCCGCCTGCGGACCGAGCGCGGCAGCGATGCTGCGCCCGCCGGCGGCGGCGAAGGGGTGTTGATGTTTTTTGGCTGGCGGGCGAGACCGGCCCGTGACTTAGCGGGCGAAAGGGCCGCAGGCCGCGCTGCGTTAGCAGCGCCCTTTCGCCCGCGGGCTCGAACGAGCTGATGGGTTGGCTTGCCGAAAGCGCCGCAGGCGCTTTTGGCCAATGAACCAGAGGTGACCACTCGATGGCTTATTCCTTCACCGAGAAGAAGCGCATCCGCAAGAATTTTGGCAAGCAGGCGAGCATTCTCGACACGCCCTACCTGCTGGCCATACAGCTCGACTCGTACCGCAAGTTCCTGCAGCTCGACAAGGCTGAGGACAACCGCGATCCGATCGGCCTGCACGCCGCCTTCAGGAGCGTGTTCCCGATCTCGAGCTACAGCGGCAACGCTTCGCTCGAGTACGTCTCCTACCGGCTCGGCGAGCCGGTATTCGACGTCAAGGAATGCCAGCTGCGCGGCCTCACCTACGCGGCCCCGTTGCGCGTCAAGGTGCGGCTCATCGTGCTCGACAAGGAAGCGGCCGGCGCCAAGAAGCCGGTGAAGGACGTGCGCGAGCAGGAGGTCTACCTCGGCGAGCTGCCGCTCATGACCGACAACGGCACCTTCGTCATCAACGGCACCGAGCGCGTCATCGTCTCGCAGCTGCACCGCTCGCCCGGCGTGTTCTTCGATCACGACCGCGGCAAGACCCACTCCTCCGGCAAGCTGCTGTTCTCGGCGCGCATCATCCCCTACCGCGGCTCGTGGCTCGACTTCGAGTTCGACCCCAAGGACTGCGTGTTCGCGCGCATCGACCGACGGCGCAAGCTCCCGGTCACGATCATCCTGCGGGCGCTCGGCATGAACGAGACCGAGATTCTCGCGACCTTCTTCGAGACCAACACCTTCTACCTGAGCCGCGACGAGGCGGCGCTGCAGCTGGTGCCGCAGCGGCTGCGTGGCGAGACCGCGACCTTCGAGATCCGCATCGGCGACCAGGTGATCGTGGAGGAGGGCCGGCGCATCACCGCGCGCCACGTGCGCCAGCTGGAAGATGCCAAGGTGACGCGGCTGCGCGTGCCGCGCGAGTACGTCTACGGTAAGGTCCTCGCCCACGACGTGGTCAACACCGAGACCGGCGAGATCCTCGCCAAGGCCAACGAGGTGCTGACCGCGGCTTCCGTCGAGAAGCTGATCGAGGCCGGCATCGCGCAGGTCAACACGCTGTACGTCAACGACCTCGACCGGGGTCCGTACATCTCCGACACGCTGCGCATCGATCCCACCAAGACGCGCCTCGAGGCGCTGGTGGAGATCTACCGCATGATGCGCCCGGGCGAGCCGCCGACCAAGGACGCCGCCGAAAACCTGTTCGCCAACCTGTTCTTCAATCCCGAGCGCTATGACCTCTCGGGTGTCGGCCGCATGAAGTTCAACCGCCGCGTGGGGCGCAAGGACATCCTCGGCCCCGGCATCCTCTACGACTACAAGTACGCCAGCACGCGCTCGGACGAGCTCTCCAAGCGCCTGGTCGGCCAGTACGGCGAGATGTCGGACGTGATCGACGTGCTCAAGGTGCTGATCGATATCCGCAACGGCAACGGCCAGGTCGACGACATCGATCACCTGGGCAACCGCCGCGTGCGCTCGGTCGGCGAGATGGCGGAGAACGCTTTCCGCGTGGGACTGGTGCGCGTCGAGCGCGCCGTCAAGGAGCGCCTCACCATCGCCGAGACCGAGCCGCTGATGCCGCAGGAGATGATCAACGCCAAGCCGGTGGCGGCCGCGGTCAAGGAGTTCTTCGGCTCCTCGCAGCTGTCGCAGTTCATGGATCAGAACAACCCGCTGTCGGAAGTGACACACAAGCGGCGCGTCTCGGCGCTCGGCCCGGGCGGCCTCACGCGCGAGCGCGCGGGTTTCGAGGTACGCGACGTGCATCCGACGCACTACGGGCGTGTCTGCCCGATCGAGACTCCGGAAGGCCCCAACATCGGGCTCATCAACTCACTGTCGGTGTACGCGCGCACCAACAACTACGGCTTCCTCGAGACGCCTTATCGGCGCGTGGACAGCGGCCGCGTCACCGACCGCATCGATTACCTGTCGGCGATCGAGGAGGGTGAGTACGCGATCGCGCAGGCGAACGCGGTGCTGGGGCCGAACGGCGAGCTGCAGGACGAGCTGGTGTCGTGCCGCTTCCAGAACGAGTTCACGCTGATGCCGCGCGAGCGCATCAACTACATGGACGTGTCGCCGAAGCAGATCGTGTCGGTGGCCGCCTCCCTCATCCCGTTCCTCGAGCACGACGACGCCAACCGCGCGCTCATGGGCTCGAACATGCAGCGCCAGGCGGTGCCGACGCTGCGCTCGGAGACCCCGCTGGTCGGCACCGGCATGGAGCGCCCGGTAGCGATCGACTCGGGCGTGACGGTGATCGCGCGCCGCGGCGGCGCGGTCGACTCCGTGGATGCGTCCCGCATCGTGGTGCGCGTCAACGACGAGGAGACCACCGCTGGCGAGCCGGGCGTGGACATCTACAACCTGACCAAGTACACGCGCTCGAACCAGAACACCTGCATCAACCAGCGGCCGCTGGTGAACGCGGGCGATGTGATCGCGCGCGGCGACGTGTTGGCCGACGGTCCGTCGACGCATCTCGGGGAGCTGGCGCTCGGCCAGAACCTGCTGGTCGCCTTCATGCCCTGGAACGGCTTCAACTTCGAGGACTCGATCCTGATCTCCGAGCGCGTGGTGCAGGAAGACCGCTTCACCACCATTCACATCGAGGAGCTGACCTGCGTCGCGCGCGACACCAAGCTCGGACCCGAGGAGATCACCGCCGACATCCCCAACGTCGGCGACGCCGCGCTCGCCAAGCTCGATGAGGCCGGCATCGCCTTCATCGGTGCAGAAGTCAAGGCAGGCGACATCCTGGTCGGTAAGGTGACGCCCAAGGGCGAGACGCAGCTCACCCCCGAGGAGAAGCTGCTGCGGGCGATCTTCGGCGAGAAGGCCTCGGACGTGAAGGACACGGGGCTGCGCGTGCCGCCCGGTATGGACGGCACCGTCATCGACGTGCGCGTGTTCACGCGCGACGGCGTCGAGAAGGACTCGCGCGCGCTCTCCATCGAGAAGGCCGAGATCGAGCGGGTGCGCAAGGACTTCGCCGATCAGCAGCGCATCCTCGAGGACGATCTGTTCCAGCGGGTGCGCGGCATGCTGGTAGGGCAGAGCGCCGCCGGCGGGCCGCGCAAACTCAAGAGCGGCACCAGGATCGCGGTCGAGTACCTCGACGAGGTGCCGCGCGAGGAGTGGTTCGAGATTCGCCTCGAGGACGAGGACGCGAACTCGCAGCTCGAGCAGTCCGCCGAGCGGCTCAAGCTGCAGCGCAAGGCGTTCGAGAAGCGTCTCGACGACAAGAAGGCCAAGATCACTGCCGGTGACGATCTCGCCCCCGGCGTGCTGAAGATGGTCAAGGTGTATCTCGCGGTAAAGCGCCGCGTGCAGCCGGGCGACAAGATGGCCGGCCGTCACGGCAACAAGGGCGTGATCTCGATCATCGTGCCGGTGGAGGACATGCCGTACCTCGAGGACGGCACTCCGGTCGACGTGGTGCTGAACCCGCTGGGCGTGCCTTCGCGCATGAACGTCGGCCAGGTGCTGGAGACGCACCTGGGGTGGGCGGCCAAGGGCGTCGGACTCAGGATCGGGCGGATGGTGGAGGCGCAGGCGGCGGCCGCCGAGCTGCGCGCCTTCCTCAAGCAGATCTACAACGAGACCGGCGGCCAGCATGAGGACCTCGACAGCATGAACGATGCGGACCTCGTGCAGCTGGCGAAGAACCTGTCGAGCGGCGTGCCGATGGCAACGCCGGTGTTCGACGGCGCTTCCGAGCAGGAGATCAAGCGCATGCTGAAGCTCGCCGAGCTGCCCTTGAACGGCCAGACCTACCTGTTCGACGGCCGTACCGGCGAGCGATTCGAGCGGCAGGTGACGGTCGGCTACATGTACATGCTGAAGCTGAATCACCTGGTCGACGACAAGATGCACGCGCGCTCGACCGGGCCGTACAGCCTGGTCACGCAGCAGCCGCTCGGCGGCAAGGCGCAGTTCGGCGGCCAGCGCTTCGGCGAGATGGAGGTGTGGGCGCTGGAAGCCTACGGCGCCTCCTACACGCTGCAGGAGATGCTGACCGTCAAGTCGGACGACGTGAACGGCCGCACCAAGATGTACAAGAACATCGTCGACGGCAACCACCAGATGGATGCGGGCATGCCGGAGTCCTTCAACGTTCTGGTGAAGGAGATCCGCTCGCTCGGCATCAACATGGAACTGGAGCAGGATTAACCCATGAAAGACTTACTGAAGCTCTTCAGACAGCACGCTCCGGTCGAGCACTTCGATTCGATCAAGATCGGGCTGGCCTCGCCCGAGATGATCCGGGCGTGGTCGTACGGCGAAGTGAAGAAGCCCGAGACGATCAACTACCGGACCTTCAAGCCGGAGCGCGATGGCCTGTTCTGCGCCAAGATCTTCGGGCCGGTGAAGGACTACGAGTGCCTGTGCGGCAAGTACAAGCGCCTCAAGCACCGTGGCGTTGTGTGCGAGAAGTGCGGCGTCGAGGTGACGCAGGCCAAGGTGCGCCGCGAGCGCATGGGCCACATCGAGCTCGCCAGTCCGACGGCGCACATCTGGTTCCTGAAGTCGCTCCCCAGCCGCATCGGCCTGATGCTGGACATGACGCTGCGCGAGATCGAGCGGGTGCTGTACTTCGAGGCCTTCGTGGTCATCGAGCCCGGCATGACGCCGATGCAGCGCGGCCAGCTGCTCACCGACGAGATGTACCTCGAGGCGATCGAGGAGCACGGCGATGAGTTCGACGCGCGCATGGGTGCCGAGGCCGTGTACGAGCTGCTGCGCACCATCGACCTCAACGCCGAGATCGGCAAGGTGCGCGAGGAGATGGGCGGCACCTCATCCGAGACCAAGCTCAAGCGCCTCTCCAAGCGACTGAAGCTGATCGAGTCGTTCGTCGAGTCCGGCAACAAGCCCGAATGGATGGTGATGACGGTGCTGCCGGTGCTGCCGCCGGACCTGCGGCCGCTGGTGCCGCTCGACGGCGGCCGCTTCGCGACTTCGGACCTCAACGATCTCTACCGCCGGGTCATCAACCGCAACAACCGCCTGCGCCGGCTCCTCGAGCTCAATGCGCCCGACATCATCGTGCGCAACGAGAAGCGCATGCTGCAGGAGGCGGTCGATGCGCTGCTCGACAACGGCCGCCGCGGCCGCGCCATCACCGGCACCAACAAGCGACCGCTCAAGTCGCTCGCCGACATGATCAAGGGCAAGCAGGGGCGCTTCCGCCAGAACCTGCTCGGCAAGCGCGTCGACTACTCGGGCCGCTCGGTCATCGTGGTCGGCCCGCAGCTGCGGCTACACCAGTGCGGCCTGCCGAAGAAGATGGCGCTCGAGCTGTTCAAGCCGTTCATCTTCCAGAAGCTGCAACTGCGCGGCGAGGCCTCGACCATCAAGGCGGCCAAGCGCCTGGTCGAGCGCGAGGGACCGGAAGTGTGGGACATCCTCGAAGAGGTGATCCGCGAGCACCCGGTGCTGCTGAACCGCGCGCCGACGCTGCACCGCTTGGGGATCCAGGCGTTCGAGCCGCTGCTGGTCGAGGGCAAGGCCATTCAGCTGCATCCGCTGGTGTGCACGGCGTTCAACGCCGACTTCGACGGCGACCAGATGGCGGTGCACGTGCCGCTGTCGCTGGAAGCGCAGCTCGAGGCGCGCGCGCTCATGATGTCGTCCAACAACATCCTCTCGCCCGCCAACGGTGACCCGATCATCGTGCCGTCGCAGGACGTGGTGCTGGGGCTCTACTACATGACGCGCGAGCGCATCGGCGCCCGCGGCGAGGGCATGTTCTTCGCCGACGTCGCCGAGGTGCACCGCGCCTACGAGAGCCGCTCGGTGGAGCTGCAGGCGAAAGTCCGCGTGCGGCTGCGCGAGCACCTGCTCGGCGAGGGCGGCACGCTCACCGAGAAGCTGCGCCTGGCCGACACGACCGTCGGGCGCGCGCTGCTGTTCGAGATTCTGCCCAAGGGTCTGTCCTTCGACCTCATCAACCAGGACATGTCCAAGAAGGCGATCTCCGCCACCATCAACGCCTGCTACCGTGCGCTGGGGTTGAAGGAAACGGTGGTGTTCGCCGACCAGCTCATGTACACCGGCTTCCATTACGCGACCCGCGCCGGCGTCTCCTTCGGCATCGACGACATCGTCATTCCGGAGCAGAAGACGCGCATCGTGACTTCCGCGGACAACGAGGTGAAGGAGATCCAGGAACAGTACGCCTCGGGTCTGGTCACCAACGGCGAGCGCTACAACAAGGTAGTCGACATCTGGTCGCGCGCCAACGACCAGGTGGCCAAGGCCATGATGGAGAAGCTCGGCTCGGAGGAGGCAACCGACTCCAGGGGCAGTCACCACAAGCAGAAGTCCTTCAACTCAATCTTCATGATGGCAGACTCGGGTGCGCGCGGCTCCGCGGCGCAGATCCGCCAGCTCGCGGGTATGCGCGGCCTCATGGCCAAACCCGACGGCTCGATCATCGAGACGCCGATCACGGCGAACTTCCGCGAGGGGCTGAACGTCCTGCAGTATTTCATCTCGACCCACGGCGCGCGCAAGGGGCTGGCCGACACGGCGCTCAAGACCGCGAACTCGGGCTACCTCACGCGGCGCCTGGTGGACGTGGCACAGGACCTGGTGGTCACCGAGATCGACTGCGGCACCGTCAACGGCCTCACCATGACGCCGCTCGTCGAGGGCGGCGATGTGGTGGAAGCGCTCGGCGAGCGCGTGCTCGGCCGGGTGCTGGCCGATGACATCCTCAAACCCGGCACCGAGGAGGTGCTGATCGCGCGCGGCACGCTGCTCGATGAGAAGCTGGTGCGGCTGCTCGAGACCGAAGGCGTGGACCAGATCAAGGTGCGCTCGCCGATCACCTGCAAGACACGTTACGGCGTGTGCTCGCACTGCTACGGGCGCGACCTGGCGCGCGGGCGACCGATCTCAATCGGCGAGGCCGTGGGCGTCATCGCTGCCCAGTCAATCGGCGAGCCCGGCACGCAGCTCACCATGCGTACCTTCCACATCGGCGGCGCGGCCTCGCGGGCCGCGGCGGCCTCCAGCGTCGAGGTGCGCAACAAGGGCGTGATCCGTTTCCATCACGTGAAGACCGTGGTCCACGAGAAGGGACACCTGGTGGCGGTGTCGCGCTCGGGCGAGCTCGGTGTGGTCGATGACTTCGGCCGCGAGCGCGAGCGCTACAAGATCCCTTACGGCGCGATGATCAGCGTCAAGGAAGGGTCGCTGGTGAGCGGCGGCCAGGTGGTGGCCACCTGGGATCCGCACACCCACCCGGTGATCACCGAGGTCGCCGGCTTCGTGAAATTCCAGGACTTCGTCGATGGACTCACGGTCACCTCGCAGGTCGATGAGGTCACGGGGCTCACCTCGACCGTGGTGCTCGACACCAAGCAGCGCGGCGGCAAGGACCTGCGCGCGACCCTCAAGCTGCTGAACGGCAAGGGCAAGGAAGTGACCTTCGCCAACACCGAGATCCCGGCGGTCTACACCCTGCCCCCGGGCGCGCTGGTGTCGCTGGTCGACGGCGCGCACGCGTCGGTGGGCGATGTGATCGCACGCATCCCGCAGGAGTCATCCAAGACCCGCGACATCACCGGCGGTCTGCCGCGGGTTGCGGATCTGTTCGAGGCGCGCAAGCCCAAAGACCCGGCAATCCTCGCCGAGAAGTCCGGCACCGTGAGCTTCGGCAAGGAGACCAAGGGCAAGCGCCGGCTCATCATCACCTCCGACGACGGCGAGAAATACGAGGAGCTGATTCCGAAGTGGCGCCAGCTCAACGTGTTCGAGGGCGAGACGGTCGAGAGCGGTGAGGTGATCGCCGACGGCGAGCCGAACCCGCACGACATCCTGCGCCTGCAGGGGGTCGAGGCGCTCGCCAACTACCTGGTGCGCGAGATCCAGGACGTCTATCGCCTGCAGGGCGTGAAGATCAACGACAAGCACATCGAGGTGATCATCCGCCAGATGCTGCGCAAGACCGAGGTGCAGGAGGCGGGTGAGACGACGCTGCTGCGCGGCGAGCAGCTCGACCGCGCCCGGGCGCTCGATGTCAACGATCGCGCGGAGCAGGGCGGCAAGAAGGGCGCACGGCTGCAGCCGGTGCTGCTCGGCATCACCAAGGCCTCGCTCGCCACCGAGTCGTTCATCTCCGCGGCCTCCTTCCAGGAGACCACCCGCGTGCTGACCGAGGCGGCGGTGCGGGGACTGAAGGACGACCTGCGCGGGCTCAAGGAGAACGTCATCGTCGGCCGGCTGATCCCGGCAGGCACGGGCTTTGCGGCCCATGCCTCGCGGCGCCGCAAGATGGAGGGCAGCGAGCGGCGCAGCTTCATGGATGTGGGCGGCGGACTGCCGGACACCGAGGAAGCGAGCGTCGGCGAGGAGTCGGAGAGCGCAACGGGCTAAGGGCCCGCCGACGGGCCGCTGCGCCACGGGCCGGGGCTCACCGGCCCGGGGCGCGCACCGCGGAAATTTCGCTATCATCGAAGCGTGAATCTCGGGAGCCCTGTCCTCGCCGGCAGCCACGTGCGACTCGAGCCGCTCGAGCGCGGGCACATCGAGGGACTGATCACCGCAGCCGGTCACGACCGCGCGTTCTACGCGTGGAGCGCGGTGCCGCAGGGGCGCTTCGAGATGACGCAGTACGTCGAGGCGGCGCTCGCAGCACGCGAGGCGGGCACCGCGGTACCGTTTACGATCCGGCGCCTGCCGGACCGCGAGGTCATCGGCTCGACGCGCTTCTTTCTCATCGAGCGCTGGCGCTGGCCTGACGACCATCCGAACGCCAGGCGTTCCGGGCCTGACACCTGCGAGGTCGGCTTCACCTGGCTCACGGCGTCCGCGATCCGCACCGCGGCGAACACCGAGACCAAGCTGCTGATGCTCAGCTACGCGTTCGAGGCGTGGCAGGTGCACTCGGTATGCTTCTACACCGACGCGCGCAACGAGCGCTCGCGCAATGCCCTGAAGCGCCTCGGTGCACAGTTCGAAGGCATCCTGCGCGCGCACCGGCTCGCGACCGATCTCGCACCGCGCGATTCGGCGCGCTACGGCATCATCGCCAGCGAATGGCCGGCGGTGAAGCGCGAGCTGCAGAGGCGGCTCGAACGCTGAGGCGGGGCGAGCGCGCACGCCCATGGGGCAGATAGTTGACTCAGGCAACTATCTGATCGAGACTGCCCCCGGTGCCCATCCCCCTGCAGCAGGTCGAGGCGGTCCGCGCCTTCAACCGCGACTACACGCGGCGCATCGGCGTGCTGTCGCAGGGGTTGCTCGGCAGCCGCTGGTCGCTCACCGAGGTGCGCGTCATGTACGAGATCGCGCATCGGCCGGGAGTGCTGGCAACCGAGCTCGCTGCCGGGCTGGATCTCGATCGCGGCTACCTGAGCCGCATCCTCAAGCGCTTCGAGGCGCAACGGCTGGTGGCAAGCGCGGCGGCGGCGAGCGACGCGCGGCGGCGGCACCTCGAGCTCACCGCGCCCGGCAAGCGCGTGTTTGCTCCGCTCGAACGCCGGGCGCGCCAGGAAGTGAGCGCCATGCTGGGCGCACTCGATGAGCCGCGCCGGCACGCGGTGCTCGAGGCCATGCAGGTGATCCGCGGCGCGCTGGGCGCGGCGGCCGGCGCGCGTGACACGCCGGAGGCCCAGTCGGTCACAGGCGCCGCCGTCACGCTGCGCGCGCACCGGCCCGGGGACATGGGATGGGTCGTGCAGCGCCACGGCGAGCTCTATTTCAGGGAGTACGGCTGGAACGAGGAGTTCGAGGGACTGGTCGCCGGCATCACCGCCGAGTTCATCGAGAACTTTGCCCGCGGGCGCGAGCGCTGCTGGATCGCTGAGGCCGGCGGACGGCGCCTGGGTTGCATCTTCCTGGTTCGCCAGGACTCGCGCACCGCGAAGCTGCGCCTGCTGCTGGTCGAGCGCGCGGCGCGCGGGCTTGGGCTCGGCCGGCGCCTGGTCGCAGAGTGCGTGAGCTTTGCGCGCGCTGCGGGCTATGAGCGCGTTCTGCTTTGGACGCAGTCCAACCTCGCCGCCGCCCGTCATCTCTACGAGGAGGCGGGTTTCGTGCGCATCGCGCGACAACCGCACAGGAGCTTCGGGCACCTCCTCACCGCCGAGACCTGGCGGCTCGACCTGCGCCGGACACCGCCTGCCGCAGCGCGAGCGCGCCCCGGATTCAAGCCTGCTAGAGTGCGCCGGCCATCCGAAGGAGGCCTCTCATGACACGCACGTTGCTGTTCGCAGGCGCGCTGACGGCGCTTCTGGTCGGGGCTGCGCCGGCCGCGCAGCCGGCCATACCCAGATACATCGAGAAAGCGGTCGCCGATCCGAATCGACCCGAGACCGACCGCAGCCGGGACGCCGACCGCAAGCCGGCTGAGTCCCTGGCGTTCGCGGGGGTCAAGCCCGGCGAGCAGGTCGTGGAGCTCATTCCGGGCTCGGGCTACTTCACGCGCCTGTTCAGCGACATCGTGGGGCCCAAGGGCAAGGTCTATGCGGTCGCGCCGCCGCGCCGGCCGGACGCGCCGGCGGGCAGGCCCGACCCCGCAGCGGCTGTGCAGGCGATTGCCGGCGACCCGCACTACAGCAACGTGGTGGTGATCGTCGCGAAGATCTCGGACCTCGGCTTGCCCAAGGGCGTCGACCTGGTGTGGACGTCGCAGAACTACCATGACTTCCACAATGTTCCCAACCTCAACGTGGTCGACCTCGACAAGGCCGTGTTCACGGCGCTCAAACCCGGCGGCACCTACCTGGTGCTGGATCACTCCGCCGAGCAAGGCTCGGGCTTCCGCGACACCTCCACCCTGCATCGCATCGACGAGGAGGCGCTGAAGAAGGAGGTGCTGCAGGCGGCCTTCGAGTTCCAGGGCGAGAGCGACGTGCTGCGCAACGCCAACGACCCGCGGACCGCGAAGGTGTTCGACGCGTCGATCCGCGGCAAGACCGATCAGTTCATTCTCAGGTTCCGCAAGCCGAAGTGACTCAAGGGTCGCCGGCCTGCTCGAGCAGACTGACGGTCAGGGGATCAGGCGCGCCGGCGAAGCAGCGCCCGAGGGCTTCGCCGAACGTCCGATCCTCCGGCCGCGACTCCTCCCCGGCCCGTGCGAACAGTGTCATCGAGGAGCGGAATTTGAGGTCGTCGGGATAGCCGAAGATCTCGGCAACCGTCCGCCCCTCGACCGCCAGCACGAGCTGCGTGCATTCGCGCAGCCGCGGCCCGAGCGCCGGGTGTGTAAGGTAGGCGCGCGCCTCGCGGAGCGACCCGATGGCGTAGTACCGCGCCGTCGGGCTCGAGCCGAGCCCCGCGAGCTGCGGAAAGATGAACCACATCCAGTGACTGCGCTTGCGGCCGGCGATGAGCTCGGCGCGCACCTGCGCGTACACGCGCTCCTGCGCTTCGAGGAAGCGCGCCAGACGAAAAGGGTCACTCGTCATGAAGAAACGCCCTCAGGCGCAGCGCGCATCGGTCAATCATAAGGCCAGTCTGGCCGCGCTGCTCGCGATTGCGGCTCTGATCGCGCGCGCTTGCGCGGCGCCGGCGGGCGCGGCTGCGCCAATGACGCCCGCGCAGGCGCTCGATTACCGGCGCATCGGTGATCTGCACTTCTCGCCCGACGGCTCGCGGCTCGCCTTTGTCGTGCTCAGCTACCCGCAGGATTATTCGCCGCATGTGTGGCTGATCGAGATCGCCACCGGCAGCGCGCGCGAGCTCACGCCGGCCGGAAAATCCGAGCGTTCGCCCGGATGGTCGCCGGATGGCCGGGGGCTCGCCGTGCTCTCGAACCGGGGCGGCGGCAAGGCGCAGGTGCTGCTGCTTTCGCCCGACGGCGCGGCTCCGGTGCAGCTGACGACGCGCAAGTACGGGGTGACGGCGTTCCGCTGGTCGCCGGATGGGCGCAGCATCGCGTATCTCGCCCAGGACGATGAGGCTGCGGACGAGGATCGCGGTCCGCAGATTGCCGACGACGAGAGAGCGCTGCCACGTCTTTGGGTGATCGATGTGACCTCGCGCAGCTCCCATCGGCTGGGTGGCGCCGGCGAAGCGCGCGACCGGATCGACGAGCTCGAGTGGCAGGATGGCACGCACCTCCTCGCCGTGGCCACCGATGCGCCGCGCGTCGAGGAATTCAACACCGCGGTGTATCAGATTTCGACCCGCGACGGCCGCTTCACTCCCGTGAGCCATCCGCCGCAACCCTTCAACGGTCTCACGATCTCGGCGGACGGCGCGCACTATGCGGTCCGCTCGAGCCGCGCGCATGGGCCGCTGGAGCGGGATCTGTTTATCGGCACGGTGGGTCGCGACGATCTGCACGCGGCTGCCGGCCTGCCTGATCTCGCAGTCGCCGACCTGAAGTGGCACGAGCCGGACGTGCTCTGGGTCTGCCTCGGCGAGGGCTTCTACCGGCGCCTGTATCGCTATTCTCCGGGGGCCGCGCCGGTCGCGATCGGCTTGCCGCTCTCGGTCGGTGCCTTCGACGTTGCGCGTGACGGCCGCATTGCCTTCGCGGGCGAGGACTTCGCACACCTTCAGGAGATCTACCTGCGCGAGGCGGACGGGCGGGTGCGGCAGCTGTCGCACCTGCAGCCGCAGGCGAGCGGCATACGCCTCGCCCCGACGGCGATCTTCCACACGCGCAGCTTCGACGGCACACCGATCGAAGCGGCACTGATGCAGCCGCAAACACCGCTCGCGGCAGGGAAGTGGCCGCTCGTGCTGCTGGTCCACGGCGGCCCCGCATCCAGCTTCGCCGCCGGCTACGGCTGGGAGACCGCGTGGGGGCAGCTGCTGGCCTCGCACGGGTACCAGGTGCTGCTCGTCAATCCGCGCGGCTCGAATGGCTACAGCGAGGCGTTCCTCGAGGCCAACCGGGGTGACTGGGGCGGGGGCGACTACCGCGACCTGCTGGCGGTCCTCGATGCGGTGATCGCGCGCGGCCAGACCGATTCCGGGCGGCTCGGCATCGGTGGCTGGTCCTACGGCGGGGAGATGTCGGAGTGGGCGATTACGCAGACCCGGCGCTTCAAGGCCGCGGTCGCCGGCGCCGGGGTGTTCGACCAGGCGGCGGAATTCGAGACCGAACACAACCCGGCGGGCGATGAATGGTATTTCGGCACGCCCTGGGAGCAGCCCAGGGTGTTTGCGCGCAATTCGCCTTCGACCTACATCCGCAACGCCCGCACGCCGACTCTGATCCTCGACGGTGAGGACGATCGCAGCAACCCGGTGGGACAGTCGCGGGGGCTGTACCGGGCGCTGAAGCACTTCGGCGTCGAAACCGAGCTGGTGGTCTATCCCGGCGAGGGGCACTCGCCGCGCAGCTGGTCGAGCAACCTCGATATGTTCACGAGGATCCTCGACTGGTACGACCGGTACCTCAATGCGGCGCGGTCGTCGGTCCGCCCTGCTTGCGCAACACCAGCACGAAGCGGTCGGTCTTGCCGACCATCGGCCCCTGGTAGCTGATCTGGTCGCGCGGATCGTCAGGCCGGCGCAGCACCTGACTGCTCGCGACCACCACGAAGCCGCGTTTCTCGAAATCGCGCCGCGCGTACGCCTCCTCGATGCGATGCAGGGCAGTGGTATCGGCGGTGCCGCTGCCGCTCTTCGCCGAGTGGTCCACGAGCAGCAGCACGCCGCCGGGTTTCACCACGCGGACGATCTCGCTCACCGCTTTGTCCGGGTCGATGCCCGGCCACAGGTCGTGTACGTACAGGTCGTGATAGACCTTGACGAGTATCGCAGCATCGAGCGAATTATCGGGCAGGTCGAGATGCTCGATGTCCATGGTCATGTGCTTGACGTTCGGCAGGCGATTACCCGCGACGCGCTTCGGCCACTCCGGGCTCCATTTGTCGTAGGCGGCGTTGTTGATCATCAGCACGCGACCCCTGGGGCCCACGAGGTAGCTCAGGAGCTCGGTGTAGTAGCCGTTGGCCGCCATGAAATCCCCGACCCGCATCCCCGGCTTGATGCCCGCCAGCCGCAGGATCTCGGCCGGGTGATCGATGGGGTCGCGCTGGAGGTCCGCGCCCGGGCGCCCGGCGTGCGCCACGGCGTCGTCGTAGATGTCGGCGCGCGCGGCAGTTGCGGCGAGCACGGTAAGGCCGAGAAGGGCGAGCGGGAACCGGACACGGCAGGCGCGCATGGGGAGACTCCTCAGATCAAGAGCGGCTGATGCGGCAAGTATGGGCCCGCGCGGGAGGCCGCGGCTCAGGTCCCGCGACAGGCCGAGGCTCGGATGCGCCGCGGCGGGCAGGTACAGCGAAAACCTCGATTGCCGCATGCGAAAAAAACATAGCAGCACGGGATTCCGCGTGCTACATCCATGGGAGGGGGAGACATACTTGGTCAGACGACGCTTCGCCAGTGGCGCAGTCGGCTATGTTGTGGCCTGCTGTTTCGCAGTTGGCTGCCTCGCAGCCTGCGTGCCGGGCCATGCCGGTACGCCGGGGGTTGTCGCCACGCCGGGCAGCGCCGCGCAGCTCACGACCATCGATGCCGACGCGCACTACCCGGAAGGGCCGCTGTGGCGGGACGGCAAGCTGTTCTACGTCGAATACGCGCTGAGCAACATCAAGACCTGGGACGGCCGCCACGTTACGGTCTACTGGCACAGGGATCACTGCGGTGCCAACGCGCTGATCCCCTTCAATTCCCATCTGCTGGTCGCCTGCTACGACGCCAACTCGGTGGTCGAGCTCGATGCTTCGGCCAGGCTGGTGCGCGAGATCCGCGCCGACTCGAGCGGCAAGCCGTTCACGGGCCCCAACGACTTCTGCGCCGACGGTCACGGCGGTATCTACTTCTCCGCCTCGGGCGTCTACGACATCAAGGCGCCGATCACCGGTACCGTGCTGCACCTGTCGGCCGACGGCCGGAGGATCACCGAGGTCGCCAATACCATCCACTACTCCAACGGCCTGACGCTCGCCAGGGACGGCAAGCACCTGCTGGTCGCGGAAATGCTCGCCGGCCGCGTGCTCTCGTTCCCGATCGCCGCCGACGGCACGCTGGGGCTGCGGACGGTGTGGGCGCGGTTGCAGGATCTCGGGCCGCCGACGCCGCATGAGGATGCCTACAACGGCCCTGACGGACTGAAGGTCGGACCCGATGGCAACTACTACATCGCGCAGAACGGCTCCGGGCGGGTTCTCGTCGTGAGCGAAGACAGGAAGCTCGTGCGCATGATCGAAGTGCCGGCGCCGTACGTCACCAACATGGCCTTCGGCGCCGCGGGCGCCGACACCGTGTTCGTCACCGGGGCCTTCGATCAGTGGAAGCCGCCGTATCCCGGGGCGGTCTACCGCTGGACGCGCTGAGGATCAGCCGGCGCGCTCGTCACAACTACACTGCGGGGGAGTTCATGAGGAGTAATCGTTCCAGAGGTGCGGGCGCAGCCGGCAACGCCCGGCTGCTGCTGCCGGCGACCGGTATCGCCGCCGCCGTGTGCATGGCACTGTACGGTGCGCCGCGTGCGGCGCTCGCCGACCCGATGCCGTCCACCGCCACCGACACCGGTGCCACGGCGTCGCAGGACACGGCCCCGGGCCTGCAGGAAGTGGTCGTCACAGCCTCGAAGCGCGCGCAGACGCTCGAGGCCGTGCCCTACAGCATCTCGGTCGTGAGCTCGCAGCAGATCGCCGCGAGCGGCGCGACCGACATCGCCTCGCTCGCCACCCAGGTGCCGGGACTTTCGGAGTATGACTACGGCGCGCGCTTTGCCGGCGCCGTCTCGCCCATCATTCGCGGCATCAACGCGACCGGCAGCCCGGCGCGCGGCTTTCGCACCTTCGAGCAGGACCCGGTGGGCACCTACATCGGCAATTCGCCGATCGACGGCTACTTTCAGCTCGATGACCTGAACCGCGTCGAGGTACTGCGCGGCCCGCAGGGCACGCTCTACGGCGCCGGCGCGCTCGGCGGTGCGCTGCGGATCATTCCCAACTCACCGCAGCTCGACACCTGGGCCGGCTCGGTGGAGGCAAGCGGCTCGCGGCTCGCTCACTCCGACGGCACCGGCTACACGATCAAGGGAATGCTCAACGTGCCGCTCGGCGATGTGCTCGCGTTCCGCGCTTCGGCCAAGTACGCCTACGAGCCGGGCTGGATCAACGTCTACGGCGTGGAGGAGCGCACCAACAACGGCCTGTACGGCGTACCGCTGCTCGCGGACCCGTCCGATCCGGTGAGCAGCTCGCCCATCTACACCAGTCACGACGACTGGAACTATCAGCGCACCTTCAGCGGGCGGGCGAGCCTGCTGTGGAAGCCGCTCGAGGCATTCAGCGTCGAGGTGGCGCAGCTCAACGCGCATGTCACGGGCGACGGTGGGCCGCAGGTGAACCCCGACTTCGCCGGCGGCGTGTCGCCGTTCGATCCGCACGCTGTGTTCCCCGCGGGCGGCCAGTACCAGGAATTCGCGCTGGTCGACGAGCCCTTCACGCGTACCACCAACCTGACGAGTCTCGATGCGAGTTACGACGCGGGATTTGCCACCGTGTCCGCGACGACCTCGTACCAGTCGACCTCGGGCTCTCTCATCCAGGACTCGAGCTTCGATTACGGCGGTTTCGACGGCGGCTACTTCCTGCCGTACTACGGGGGCGTTCCCACCAACCCGCGTTTCATCTATCCGTTCCAGTTCACCGACGACGCGCACACCTTCTCGCAGGAAGTGCGCCTGGTGTCGAAGGCCGACCCCTCGAACCTGTTCGACTACGTCCTCGGCGCCTTTTATCAGAACCAGACTCGCCACGGCGACTGGTACGTCACCAACCCGGGATCGCCCGAGCGCTCGGTGGCGCAGGGCTGCACGGGTTACTACTACGCGGGCGCCACCTTCCCCAATTGCCTGCTGCTCAGCGGTCCCGGCGACCTCACCTTCCAGCAGCTCGACACCCAGAGCTTCGAGGATAAATCAGGGTTCGGCGAGCTGACCTGGCACGTGACCTCACACGGCCAGATCACCGTCGGCGCGCGGCACTTCAGCCAGGAGTTCACCGACCGGCAGCTGTACCAGGACTTCACCTTCCCGACGCTGATCCCGCCGACGCCGCGCAGCGCGCCGGCCTCCAAGTGGGTGGGCAAGGTGAATCCCTCCTACGAATACGCCCCCGACCAGTACGTGTACGCACTCTGGTCGCAAGGCTTCCGCCGTGGCGGCGCCAACTCCGTGCCGCAGAGCGGCATCTTCGAGGAGAGCCCGCTGCTGCGTACCTATCAGCCCGACAGCACCAACAACTACGAGGCGGGACTCAAGGGCCGCTTATCCAACGGCCTGTCCTATACGTTCGCGGTGTTCGACATCTACTGGGACAAGCCGCAGATCTCCTCCAGCCTGCCGTCGGGGAATCTGGCCGTCTACAACGCTAACACGGCGCAGTCCAAGGGCTTCGAGCTCGAATCCACCGGCCCGTTGTTCGTGCCGCGCCTCAGCTATCTTGTCGGCTTCGCTTATGCGGATGCCAAGCTGACCAGCAATTTCTCACTGCCGGCGAACAACGGCGAAGGCACGATCGTGCCGGGACTGCTCTCCGGCACCTCCGGCGAGCAGCTGCCGGGGAGCCCGAAGACGAGCCTCAACGTGGGCTTGATCTACGACCTGCTACTGTCGCCGGGCTACGACCTGTCGCTGTCGGGGAACAGCGTGTACCGCAGCCGAGTCGCGCTGCAGCTCGCCCCGAGCGTCGGCACGACGACCATTCAGCACTCATCGCCCTACCAGGTCACCAACGTCAACGCGACGCTGCATCACGAGCGCTGGCATGCGACCTTGTACGTGACCAACCTGTTCGACAAGTGGGAGATCCTGGCGCAGCCCTCGCAGCCCAACCAGCTGGACGACCTGACCAACGACTACCTGGTGAACCCGCCGCGCGAGATCGGGGTGCGACTGGGCTACGAATTCTGACCCACGGTTCACTCGGGCAGCGCCACGCCGCGCGCGCGCAGCGTGGCGATCAGCGGCTCGAGGTGAGCCCGGTAATGACGCCAGCGGCCCGATGAGCTGCCGTAGATCGGGCGGCGCACCTGGGCGGCGCTCGCCGTCAGCGACACGGAGCGGTTGTTCTGGATCTCGACGGCTGCATCGCGCCATTCGAGTCCGCAGTGCCGGGCGATCGCCGCGCCCACGCGCTGCGGCTCGCGCACCAGATCCTCGTAGACGATCTCGTGCAGGCGCCCGCCGAGCGCTGCGCGCCAGTGATCCATCAGCCGCTCCCAGGCCGCGTAGTAGCGGCCGAGCTCCCCGAGGTCGTAGCTGAAGGGATAGCCGGCGGCGAACAGCGTCCGGTACATCGCGAAGCAGCTGTCGAGCGGCATGCGCTTGACCAGCAGCAGCTTCGCCTCGGGCAGCGCGCGGTGAATCGCGCCCAGGTACAGGTAGTTGGCGGGCAGCTTCTCGATGATGTGCGAGGCGGCCGCGCCGGGCAGCGCGAGCCGCGCGTAGTCCGCGGCGACCGCGCGCGGATCGGCCGCGGCGGCGCGCTCGAACACATCGCCCGAACCCGCAGCGTGGGCCAGGAGCGCCTGCGAGAAGTGGTCCGTCTCGCCGTTGGAGCGCACGGCGTGGAGACCCGTCAGGATGCGCTCGACCAGCGTCGTGCCGGAGCGCGGCAGGCCGACGATGAAGATGTAGCGCGAGGAGTCGACCGGAGTCTGCACGGCGGCGGCCGCGGCGCAGGTCCCGGGCGGGTAGCACTCGGCAATGCGCTCGAGCTTGCGCTCATCGGTGGCGACGTCGTAGGAGAGGCGCGAGCGGCGCGCTCCGGCCGCGGTCGCGAACCAGTGAAAGGCCTCATCGAAGCGGCCGAGATCGTCGAGCTCCTTGCCGAGCGCATAGCCGAGGAACATTTGCGCGCGGTGCTCGGGATCGGGGCGCGCCAGCAGCGCCTTAAGCTCATCGAGGTGGTTCGCCTGCGGGGACTGCACGCGCAGCTCCGAGCGCAGCAGCCAGGTCGGATACTGCGTCGCATCGAGCGCAATGCAGCGGTCGCAGGCGGCTTCGGCACGCGCCAGGTCGCCGAGGCCGCGCTCGGTGCAGGCGAGGTTGTACCAGAAGCGCGGCTCGTTCGGGGCGAGCTCGGTGGCCCGCTGATAGAGTGCGTTGGCGCGCTCGTGGCGGCCGAGCGCCATCGAGACGAAGGCCAGTCCATCGTAGGCCTCCGCTACCCCTGGAGCGAGCTCCAGGGCCGCGGCGATCACCTGCTCGGCGTCTGCATTGCGTCCGAGCTTGAGGAGCACTGCCGCGAGTAGTCCGTGCGCGGGCTGGCAGGAGCCAGCGCCGGCGACCGCGCGCCGCGCCGCGATGAGCGCCTGCTCGAGCTGCCCGGCTTGCATCAGGCGGTAGGCTTCGACTGCCGGCGACGCAGATGCGCTCATGCTGCGGCCGGTCTAGG
>DATNKO010000012.1:0-28688 GCA_035603345.1 Steroidobacteraceae bacterium
GTTGCCGGCCGGGGTGGAGATGGTCATGCCCGGGGACAACATCAAGATGACGATCGAGCTGATCAGCCCGATCGCGATGGAGGACGGGCTGCGGTTCGCGATCCGCGAGGGCGGCAAGACCGTCGGCGCAGGCGTCGTGACCAAGATTTTGAAGTGAATGAGCACGGAACCAACAGTCTTATTCGGCGCGCAGCGCCGCTTCATTCAGCGGCTTTGCGGTCTGCCGTAAAGCCGCTAGGAGTTGCGCGCAGCGCATGAAAATATGGCAAACCAGAACATCCGTATCCGACTCAAGGCGTTCGACCATCGCCTGATCGACACGTCCGCAAAGGAAATCGTCGAGACGGCCAAGCGCACCGGCGCGACCGTCAAGGGCCCCGTGCCTCTGCCGACCAAGATGGAGCGCTTCACGGTGCTGGTTTCCCCGCACGCCGACAAGGACGCGCGCGACCAGTTCGAGCTGCGCACCCACAAGCGCCTCATGGACATCATGAACCCCACCGACAAGACGGTGGATGCGCTCATGAAGCTCGAGCTGCCGGCGGGCGTCGACGTTCAGATCAAGCTGAACTGATTTATTGGCGAAAATCGCCTGCGGCGATTTTCGCGGACATCAGCTCCGTTTCCGCGGGCAAAAGGCGTGGCTTTTGCCCGCTGCGCCGCGTCGCCGCTAAGGCGTGGGTGAGGCAGCCGCGGACCCCGCGGGCGGCGCGGTGGGTGGCGCGAACACATCCCCGGCCCACGACCGCGAGCTGTGGTAAAGGGTGAATTGCTCCTGCATCCGCCGCGTATCCCACTGCAGCCGCGTGGCCTCCTTGATGGCTGCCTGCTCCTTGGCCGCCGCCAGCCAGAAGTCCCTGTTCATGGCATAGGCCGCCGCCGCTGCCTCGTACTTCTGCGGGTCGGCCTCGATCGGATCCTTCATAAGCCGGTCCGCGACCGCCCTCGCCGTCGACGCATCGCGCAGCTGCTCGAAGGATGATGTGGCGAGCAGTGCGGCGACGTGCTTCATAACGTAGAAATTGTCCGACTGCGCGGCCTGCTCCAGAAGCGCCTTCGCCGCGGCGATCTGCTGCGGCGTGGGCTGACTGCTGATGAGAGACTCGGCGAGCGCCAGCTGCGCCGCGCCGTCACCTGCGTGCGCGGCGGCGCGCAGCCACGGCAGCTTCTTGTCCTCCACGCCGCAGTCGCCGACGCTCATGAAGCGGTTCGCGACCCAGTACTGCGCCGGGGGATGACCGCCTTGGGCGGCCAAGACGAGCAGCGTAAGCGCCTGCGAGCTCGGGATGCCCAGTGAGCCGTCGAGCATGGCGGCGAGCCCAATCTGGTACTGCGCCTTCGGGTCGCCCGTGAGTGCCGTCTCGCGGATCGCCTTCAAGGCCGGCAGGTCCCAGAGCAGTCCCCCTCCGATCAAGCGAAACACGGCTTTGACGGAGACCTTCGATTCGACCGCGGCGCCGTCCCGGCTGGCGGGCGTCCAGCGAGAGCGCATCCAGAGGTCCACGGCTGCGGCCGAGAACTCGGGGCCCGGTACCGCCATCAGGATCTCCGGATCACGGGGCTCGCCGTCGATGCCGACGATCAGTTGGACGATGACAAAACCGTTCTGATCGTTGAGCCGGCCGCCGCGCGGGTAGTACTCGGGGTCTGGCTCCGGCGTGTGAACCAACCGCGCCGGGGTGAGGTTGCGGCAGTGGGCCTGCGGGGGCGGTACCGGCAGCACAGTCTTCGCGAGCCCCGCGCGACCGTAACGGCTGACGATGTCATCGGCAGTCCTGAGCTGCTCGTCGCTCAGCGTGGCGCGCACTGCGGCCAGCTTCTCGGGCGGCAGCTGAGTGTCGCCGTTGTCGGCCGCCGCGGTGAGCCATCCGACTGCCGCCCCCAGGTCCTTCGGGCCGCCCTGCCCGTGTAACGCCATGGCGCCCATGTCGAACTGAGAGGCGGCGCTACCGAGCTGTGCGAGTTCGAGGAACTCCGCACGTGCCTCCTCGTAGTGCCCTTCGCTGTATGCCTTGAAGGCCTCGGGAAAGCCCGCCTGTGCGGGTGCACCGGGCTGGAAGGCGAGCAGCAGCATCAGTGCGCACGCCACGCCGCATCTGTTCATGGTGTCTCCCCCCGCCGCGTGCGATCCGCCGTCGCGTCCGCGCCCAAGTAAAGTCTAGCGCCAGTCCGTCCGACAGATCGTGAGGTTGATTGAAGCCTCCGGCGCGCCTATACTGCGCGCCCTTTTCGCCCCGGGCGGATCGCCTGTGGGCGGCCGCGTAAGCGGCATCGGGCGAGGTTGGAGACGGCCCCTTCACGGGCTCCGGAAGCTCCAAGACCACTCGAGACAGCGCGGCCTTCTGGTCTGCGCGAATCTCCTGTTGTCTCAATAACTTAGCCCCGTGCCTGGGCGTTGAGGGTGCTTCGCTGCGGAGCGCCCCGTGAGAGGACCGAAATGGCTATCGGACTGGTCGGCCGCAAAGCCGGCATGACGCGCGTATTCACGGAGGCCGGTGAGACCGTGCCTGTGACCGTGATCGAGGTGCTGCCCAACCGCGTCACGCAGGTGAAAGCACAGGACAAGGACGGCTACCGCGCCGTTCAGGTCACCTACGGCGTCCGCCGACCGCAGCTCTATTCAAAGGCGGTCACGGGCCACTACGCACGCGCGAACGTGGCCCCGGGCCGGGCGTTGGTGGAATTCCGGCTGACCGATGCCGACAAGACCGAGTTCACGCCCGGTGCGGAGATCAAGGCGGACCTCTTCAAGGAAGGTCAGGCCGTGGATGTCACCGGCACCACCATCGGCAAGGGCTTCGCCGGCACCATGAAGCGCCACAATTTCGCCGGCGGCATGGCCTCCCACGGCAACTCGGTGTCGCACCGCGCGCCGGGCTCGATCGGCCAGCGCCAGACTCCGGGGCGTGTGTTCAAGGGCAAGCGCATGTCAGGTCACATGGGCGCCGTGCGCCGCACGACCGAGAACCTGAAGGTCGTGCAGATAGACCTCGAGAGAAATCTGCTCCTGATCCGCGGCGCAGTGCCCGGGCATGAGGGCGGCCAGGTGATCGTGCGTTCCTCGCTCAAGGCCGCGCGCCGCGCGAGCCGCAAGACGATCGCCCCGACCAAGATCGGCTCCGGCCCGTCGAAGGATCCGGCCAAGGCGGGAAAGAAATAACCCATGAAGCTCAAGTCAGTCAGCGGCGGGGCCGAGCTGCAGGTGTCGGAAACCGCCTTCGGCGCCAAGTTCAACGAGTCGCTGGTGCATCAGGTGATCACCGCGTACCGCGCCGCCGGTCGCGCCGGCACCAAGGCGCAGAAGTCGCGCGCCGAAGTGCGCGGCGGCGGCCGCAAGCCCTACGCGCAGAAGGGCACGGGTCAGGCGCGCGCCGGCTCGAGCCGCTCGCCCATCTGGGTCGGGGGCGGCAAGACCTTCGCTGCCAAGCCGCGCGACTTCACGCAGAAAGTGAACCGCAAGATGTACCGCGGCGCGCTGCGCTCGATGCTGGCCGAGCTCGCGCGCACCGAGCGGCTGCTGGTCACCGACGGCATCAAGCTCACGGAGGCCAAGACCAAGCTGCTCGCGAGCCAGCTCAAGGCCTGGTCGCTCCCCTCGGTGCTGATCGTGGTCGAGGCGACCGATGAGAAGCTGGCACTCGCGGCGCGCAATCTCCCCCACGTCGAGGTCATCGGGGTGACGGCGCTCAACCCGCTCGCGCTTGCCGCCTATGACAAGGTGCTGATGACGGTCGGTGCGGTGAAGCTGATCGAGGAGCGCCTGCAGTGACCGCGCCACGTACCAGCCGCATGAGCAAAGAGCAGCTGATGAGCGTGCTGGTTGCACCGCACGTGACCGAGAAAACCTCGCTCGCCATGCAGAACCACAATCAGTACACCTTCCGCGTCCGCCGCGATGCGAACAAGGTCGACATCCGCAAGGCGGTCGAGCTCATGTTCGACGTCAAGGTGACGGGCGTGCAGGTGGTGAACGAGTCGGGCAAGGTGCGCCGCTTCGGCCGCACCACCGGGCGCACGCAGGACTGGAAGAAGGCTTACGTCAGTCTGCAGTCCGGTCAGACGATCGACTACGAAGCCCGCGCCAAGACCTGAGGACGCGCAACGATGGCCCTCATCAAGTACAAGCCGAGAACCCCGGGCACGCGCGCCGTGGTCAAGATCGACCGCTCGCACCTGCACAAGGGCGGGCCGGTGGACGCACTCACGGCGCACCAGAGCAAGACCGGCGGCCGCAACCACTTCGGCCGCATCACCACGCGTCACCACGGCGGCGGCACGCGCCAGAAGTACCGCATCGTCGACTTCAAGCGCGACAAGGACGGCATCACCGGCATCGTCGAGCGGCTCGAATACGATCCGAACCGCACCAGCCACATCGCGCTCGTTAAGTACCCGGACGGCGAGTGGCGTTACATCCTCGCGCCCAAGGGCGTGAAGGCGGGCGACGAGGTGCGCTCGGGGGCGGATGCGCCCATCAAGCCGGGCAACGCCATGGCGCTGCGCCACGTGCCGGTGGGCTCGATCGTGCACAACGTCGAGATGAAGCCCGGCCGCGGCGGCCAGCTGGCGCGCAGCGCCGGTGCCTCGGTGTCGTTCACCGCGCGCGAGGGCATCTACGCGTACCTCAGGCTCAAGTCCGGTGAGACGCGCAAGGTGCACATCGACTGCCGCGCCACCATCGGCGAAATCGGCAACGACGAGCACAACCTGCGCAGCTACGGCAAAGCGGGCGCCAAGCGCTGGAAGGGCATCCGCCCGACGGTGCGCGGACTCGCCATGAACCCGGTCGATCACCCGCACGGTGGCGGCGAGGGCAAGTCCGGCCAGGGCAATCCGCACCCGGTCAGCCCGTGGGGCCAGAACGCCAAGGGACTCAAGACCCGCCACAACAAGCGCACGGACAACATGATCGTGCAGCGCCGCAGGAACCGGATCCGATGAAGCGGCAGCGCACTTTGGAGTAACAGATGCCACGCTCACTCAAGAAGGGTCCGTTCGTCGACCTGCACCTCGCGAAGAAGGTGCAGGTGGCCTCTGCCAGGAACGATCGCAAGCCCATCAAGACCTGGTCGCGCCGCTCGATGGTCATCCCGGACATGGTCGGGCTCACCATCGCCGTGCACAACGGGCGCCAGCACGTGCCGGTGCTCATCACCGAGAACATGGTCGGGCACAAGCTCGGCGAGTTCGCCCCGACCCGTACTTTCAAGGCGCACTCGGGCGACCGCAAGGTGGAGGCCGCCCCCTCCTCGGGCGCGACCTGAGACTGACGCCATGCAAGTCACCTCCAAACTGCGTTACGCGCGCATCTCGCCGCAGAAGTGCCGGCTGCTGGCCGACGTGGTGCGCGGCAAGCCGGTCGGCAACGCCATCGCGCAACTGAAGTTCATGCCGAAGAAGGGCGCGGATCTGGTGCGCAAGGTGCTCGAGTCCGCGGTCGCCAACGCCGAGCACAATCACGGCGCCGACATCGATGAGCTCAAAGTGAGCCTCATTCACGTGGACGCCGCTCCGCAGCTCAAGCGCTTCGCGGCGCGCGCCAAGGGACGCGGCGCGCGCATCATCAAGCGCAACAGCCACATCACCGTCGGCGTGAGCGACGGCAGGAAGGACTAACGCATGGGTCAGAAGGTCAATCCGCTGGGGATACGGCTCGGGATCACCCGCGACTGGACCTCGCGCTGGTACGCCGGCAAGAAGCAGTTCCCGGCGCAGGTGCACACCGACTTCCGCGTACGCGAGTTCCTCAAGGCGAAGCTCAAGGACGCCTCGGTGAGCCGCATCATGATCGAGCGCGCCGCCAAGAAGGTGAACATCACCATCCAGACCGCGCGCCCGGGCATCGTCATCGGCAAGAAGGGCGAGGACATCGAGAAGCTGCGCCAGGAGACCGCCGCCCTCCTCGGCATGGTCGTCGGCGATGTGCGGCTCAACATCGCCGAGATCCGCAAGCCCGAGCTCGATTCGCAGCTGGTGGCCGATTCCATCGCGCAGCAGATCGAGAAGCGCGTGATGTTCCGCCGCGCCATGAAGCGCGCCGTGATGAGCACCATGCGATCGGGAGCGCTGGGAGTGAAGGTGCGCGTCTCCGGAAGGCTGAACGGCTCGGAAATCGCGCGCACCGAGTGGTATCGCGAGGGACGGATTCCGCTGCACACCTTCCGCGCCGACATCGACTACGGGCTGTCCGAGGCGCAGACGACCTACGGGGTCATCGGCGTCAAGGTGTGGATCTTCAAGGGCGAGGTGTTCGACAAGGCAGAGCTGGAGCAGCAGCAGGCCGCCGAGAGCGAACCCGGGCAGGCGCCGGCCGCCGCAGCGCCCGCGCCGGCAGTGCCGGCGCCCGCCGCGGCAACTGCTGCCGCACCGGCTGCCGCCACGCCCGAGGCGTAACCGATGTCGATGCTGCAACCCAAGCGAACCAAGTACCGCAAGCAGTTCAAGGGCCGCAACGCCGGGCTCGCGAGCCGCGGTGCCAACGTGTCCTTCGGCGAGTACGGGCTGAAGGCGACCAGCCGCGCGCGCATGACGGCGCGTGAGATCGAGGCGGCGCGCCGTGCCATGGCGCGCTACGTGAAGCGCGGCGGCCAGATCTGGATCCGCGTGTTTCCGGACGTGCCGATCTCGAAGAAGCCGCTGGAAGTGCGCATGGGCTCCGGCAAGGGCAACGTCGAGTACTACGTCGCGCGCGTGCAGCCCGGCAAAGTGTTGTTCGAGATGGAGGGTGTGGACGAGGTGACGGCGCGCGAGGCATTCAGGCTCGCGGGCTCGAAACTGTCAGTGTCCACCTCGTTCGTGAAACGGCAGGTTCGCTAGATGGACGCCAGAGAGCTGCGCACCTGGTCGCCCCCCGAGCTGGCTGATGAGCTCGTGAAGCTGCGCAAGGAGCAGTTTGCGCTGCGCATGCAGCGCGCCACCGGGCAGCAGCCCAAGCCCGACCAGTTCAGCAAGGTACGGCGCAATATCGCGCGCCTGAAGACGGTGCTGCGCGAGAAGCGAGGTAACAGCAAGTGAGCGCAGAGAAGACCCGGGCCAAGCCCAAAGCCAAAGCGAAGACCCTGGCGCGCCCCGCCCGCCACGCGCCCGCCGCGCGGGCGCCGAAGACTGAGGCGCCCGAGACCGAGGCGCCGCAGGCCGGGGCCTCCGAGGCCGCGCCGGCGGTCTCCGCGTCCGCCACCGAGGCGGGGGCGCCGGAGCCCAAGGGCGCGCGCACCCTCACCGGGCGCGTGGTGAGCGACAAGATGCACAAGACCATCGCGGTCGAGATCGAGCGGCTGGTGAAGCATCCGGCCTACGGCAAGTACATCCGCCGCACCACCAAGCTGCTCGCGCACGACGAGAACGGCGCCTGCAAGGCGGGCGACCTGGTGGTGATCACCCCGTGCCGGCCTATGTCGCGCCACAAGTCGTGGCGGCTGCTCGAGGTCGTGGAAAAAGCGTCATGATCCAGATGCGCACCATGCTCAATGCCGCCGACAACAGCGGCGCGCGCACGCTGATGTGCATCAAGGTGCTCGGCGGCACGCGCCGCCGCTACGCCTCCGTGGGCGATGTCATCAAGGTGAGCGTCAAGGACGCGATCCCACGCGGCAAAGTGAAGAAGGGCGAGATCTACGACGCGGTGGTGGTGCGCACCAGGCACGGCGTGCGCCGGTCCGACGGCTCGCTGATCCGCTTCGACGGCAACGCCGCGGTGCTGCTCACCAACAAGCTCGAGCCGATCGGCACGCGCATCTTCGGGCCGGTGACCCGCGAGCTGCGCACCGTGCAGTTCATGAAGATCATCTCGCTGGCCCCCGAGGTGCTGTGATGCAGAGGATCCGCAAGGGCGACCAGGTGGTGGTGCGGTCGGGCCGCGACAAGGGCCGCCGCGGAGCGGTGATCCAGGTGCTCGGCGACGGGCGCGTGGTGGTCGAGAGCGTCAACCGCGTGAAGAAGCACCAGAAGCCCAACCCCCAGGCCAACAAGCCGGGCGGCATCATCGAGAAGGAGATGCCACTCGCCGCTTCCAAGGTCGCGATCTGGAACCCGACCGCCAAGAAGGGTGAGCGCGTCGGCATCAAGACGCTCAAGGACGGCAAGCGCGTGCGCTATTTCAAGTCGAACGGAGAGATGCTCGATGTCTGAAGTGGTTGCAGGCAAAGACGCCGGCAAGCACGCCGGCAAGCAGAAGCAGGGCGACAAGCGCGCCGACAAGCAGGCTGCTGCCGCCAAAGAGCCGCAGAAGCCGGCCGAGCGCGCGCCGCCCGAGCGGCCGTCCGGTCCGGCACGGCTGCATCAGCACTACCGCGAGAAGGTGGTACCGCGCCTGCAGCAGGAGCTGCAGATCACCAACATCATGCAGGTGCCGCGCATCGCCAAGATCACGATCAACATGGGCGTGGGGGAAGCGGTCGCCGACAAGAAGGTGATGGATGCGGCGGTCGCCGATCTCACCCGGATCACCGGCCAGAAGCCGCTGATCACCAAGTCGAGGAAGGCGATCGCATCCTTCAAGATCCGTGCCGGGCTCGCGGTCGGCGCCAAGGTGACGCTGCGCGGCCGGCGCATGTACGAGTTTCTCGATCGCCTGATCAACATCGCGATGCCGCGCATCCGTGACTTTCGCGGCGTGTCGCCCCGCTCCTTCGATGGCCGGGGCAACTACAGCCTCGGGGTCAAGGAGCAGATCATCTTCCCCGAGATCCAGTATGACCAGGTCGACCAGGTGCGCGGCATGGACATCACCATCAGCACCACGGCGAGCGACGACCGCAGGGGACGGGCGCTGCTCGAGGCATTCAACTTCCCGTTCCGCAAGTAACGGGCACAGGAACCACCAGATCTATGGCAAAAACGAGCATGGTCGAGCGCGAGAAGCGTCGCGCGCTGGTCGTGAAGAAGTACGCCGTGAGGCGCGCCAAGCTCAGGGAGCTGATCCGCAGCCCCAAGACTTCACCCGAGGCGCGCGCCGCCGCGCAGGCGGAGCTGCAGGCGCAGCCGCGCGATGCGAGCGCCTCGCGCCACAGGAACCGCTGCGCCATCACCGGGCGCTCGCGCGGCGTGTACCGCAAGTTTGGCCTCTCGAGGGTGAAGCTCCGCGAGGTCGCGAGCCGCGGCGAGATCCCGGGCCTGGCGAAGGCGAGCTGGTGAGGGACGTTGCATGAGCATGACCGATCCCATTGCTGACCTGCTGACGCGCATCCGTAACGGCCAGACCGCCGGCAAGACAGAAGTGCACCTCGACTCCTCGCGCCTCAAGACGGCAATCGTCCAGGTGCTGAAGGACGAGGGCTACATCGCCGACTTCCGCCTCGACGCCGATGGCGGCAAGCCGCGCCTCACCATCGGGCTGAAGTACTACGAGGGTCGGCCGGTGATCGACCGGCTGGAGCGGGTGAGCCGCCCTGGACTGCGCATCTACCGCGGCAAGGACGACCTGCCGAAGGTGTTGGGCGGGATGGGCACGGTGATCGTGTCGACGCCGAAGGGCGTCATGACCGACAGGCAGGCGCGCTCGATCGGACAGGGCGGCGAAGTGCTCTGCATCGTCGCCTGAGTGAGCAGATAGCGGATATTCGCGAGAGCTGACATGTCGAGAATTGCCAAAGCACCGGTCGAGCTGCCTCAGGGCGTGACCGCGACCATCCAGCCGCAAGCGGTGACCATCAAGGGCGCCAAGGGCTCGCTCAGCCTGTCGCTCACGCGGGGCGTCTCGGTCGTGGAGGCCGACAAGAAACTGGAGATCAGTTTCACGGACCCCGGGCTCACCCGCACCCGCGCCGGCGCGACGCGCGCGCATCTCGCCAACATGGTGCGCGGGGTGACCCGCGGCTACGAGAAGAAGCTCGAACTGGTCGGCGTCGGCTTTCGCGCGCAGCTCCAGGGCAAGACGCTGAACCTGACGCTCGGCTTCTCGCACCCGGTGAGTTTCCCCATTCCCGAGGGCATCACGATCGAGACCCCGAGTCTGACTGAGATCGTGGTGAAGGGCATCGACCGCCAGAAGGTTGGTCAGGTGGCCGCCGAGATCCGCGACACTCGCCCGCCCGAGCCCTACAAGGGCAAGGGCGTGCGCTACGCGGGCGAGAAGATCACCCTCAAGGAGGGCAAGAAGAAATGATTTTGAGCAAGAAGGAGCGGCGGCTGCGCCGCGCGGTCAAGACCCGTGCGCGCATCGAGGGGCTCGACGTCGCGCGCCTGTCGGTGCATCGCACGCCCCGACATATCTACGCGCAGGTGACTACGGCTGCGGGCGCCAAGGTGATCGCCGCGGCCTCGACCGTGCAGGAAGGGGTACGCTCGGGGCTCAAGGGCACTGGCAACGTCGAGGCCGCCAAGGCGGTGGGGCGTGCTATTGCCGCCAAGGCCAAGGCAGCCGGGGTCAGCCGGGTAGCCTTCGACCGTGCCGGATTCCGGTTCCACGGGCGGGTGAAGGCACTCGCCGATGCGGCCCGCGAAGCGGGTCTTGAGTTTTAGGCAGGCAGGACACATATGGCAAGAGCGGAAAAAGGTCAGCCGGCGGACGAGTTCATCGAGAAGCTGGTGGCCGTCAATCGCACCGCGAAAGTGGTCAAGGGCGGGCGGCAGTTCGGCTTCACCGCCCTCACCGTCGTGGGCGACACCTCCGGGCGTGTCGGCTACGGCTTCGGCAAGGCGCGCGAGGTGCCGGTTGCGATCTCCAAGGCCATGACCCAGGCGAGGAAGAACCTCATCAACGTCGCGCTGCGAAACGATTCGCTGTACTACGCGATCACAGGGACACACGGGGCGACGCGGGTCTATATGCAACCGGCTTCCGACGGTACCGGGGTCATCGCCGGGGGCGGCATGCGCGCGGTGCTCGAGTGCGCCGGGGTGCGTAACGTCCTCGCCAAGAGCTATGGCTCGCGCAACCCCATCAACGTGGTGCGCGCGACCATCAACGCGCTCGCCAAGATCCGCTCGCCGGAGGAGATCGCGGCGAAGCGCGGCAAGACTCTGGACGAGATCACGGGCTGACGACCATGGCGGACGGACAACTGAAGGTCACACTGGTGAGGAGCTTGCACGGGCAGCTCAAGGGCATCGCGGCGTGCGCGCGGGGCCTGGGCCTGCGACGCATTCGCCAGAGCGTGCTTGTGAAAGACACGGCCGAGAACCGCGGCATGATCCGCACCGCGGTTCACCTGCTGCGTGTCGAGAAAGGCACTTGAAGTGATGCGACTCAACACACTGAAGCCCGCCCCGGGAGCGAAGCGACCGCGTCTGCGCGTCGGGCGCGGCGCGTCCGCCGGCCAGGGCAAGACCTGCGGCCGCGGCACCAAGGGCCAGCGCGCGCGCAAGGGTGGCTACCACAAGGTGGGCTTCGAAGGCGGACAGATGCCGCTGCAGCGCCGGATGCCGAAGGTCGGCTTCCGCTCAGCGATGAAGCGCACGCGTGCCGAGGTGCGGCTGCACGAGCTCGCCAAGGTGGAGGCCGCGGTGGTGGACATCGCCTCGCTCGTCAAGGCGGGCGTGGTGCCGGAGGGCACCGAGCGCGCCAAGGTGGTGCTCTCGGGTGAGCTCAAGAAAGCGGTGACGCTCAAGGGCGTGGCCGCGACCAAGGGCGCGCGCGCGGCGATCGAGGCCGCGGGCGGCAAGATCGAGGTCTGATGGCAAACACGGCTTTCAGCAGTCCGACGGCGACTTTGGGCGATGCGGCTCGCTTCGGCGAGATCCGCAGCCGTTTCCTGTTCCTGTTGGGCGCGCTGGTCGTCTACCGCATCGGCACCTACATCCCGGTGCCGGGCGTGAATCCGGTGGAGGTAGCGCACTTCTTCGGCGACAAGTCGGGCACGATCCTCGGGATCGTCAACCTGTTCTCGGGCGGGGCGCTGTCGCGGCTGTCGATCTTCGCGATGGGCGTGATGCCCTACATCTCCGCCTCGATCATCATCCAGATGATGTCGATGGTGGTGCCGTCGCTCATGGAGCTGCGCAAGGAAGGCGAGTCGGGTCGGCGCAAGATCACCGAGTACACGCGCTACGGCACGGTGATCCTGGCCGCGTTCCAGTCGTTCGCCGCGGCCGGCGCGCTCGAGAAGGGCGGCATGACGCTGGTCACGGGCTGGGGATTTCTCATCCCCGCGACCATCACCATGACCACCGGCACCATGTTCCTCATGTGGCTCGGCGAGCAGATCACCGAACGGGGCATCGGCAACGGCATCTCGATGATCATCCTCTCGGGGATCGTGGCCGGGCTCCCGGGGGCGGTGGGCAACACGTTCGATCAGGTGAGCTCGGGCGAGATGCAGGGGCCGTTCGCGCTGCTGCTCCTCATCCTGGTGTTCGCGACTACCTGGTTCGTGGTGTTCATGGAGCGCGCCCAGCGGCGCATCCCGGTGGACTACGCCAAGCGCCAGGTCGGGCGGCGCATGTACGCGGGCCAGTCGAGCCACCTGCCGTTCAAGATCAACATGTCGGGCGTGATCCCGCCGATCTTCGCCTCATCGCTGCTGCTGTTTCCGGCGACGCTCGCGAGCTTCGCCGGCACCGGCTCGGAGGGCTGGTTCGCGTCCGCCGCACAGGATGTGGCCGCCGCGCTCGGCTACGGCCAGCCGCTGCACCTGACGCTGTACGCGGTGCTCATCATCTTCTTCTGTTTTTTCTACACCGCGCTGGTCTTCAACGCGCGCGACACGGCCGACAACCTCAAGAAGTCCGGCGCCTTCGTGCGCGGCATCCGCCCCGGGCAGCAGACCGCAGACTACATCGACCAGGTGCTCACCCGGCTGACGCTGTGGGGCGCGCTGTACGTCGCGGCGGTGTGTCTGCTGCCGGAGATCCTGATCTCGTCCCAGGGAGTGCCGTTCCGCTTCGGCGGCACCTCGCTCCTCATCGTCGTGGTCGTGGTGATGGACTTCATGTCGCAGCTGAACGCCCACATGATGTCGCACCATTACCCCGGGCTCCTCAAGAAGGCGAACCTGCTCGGCTACGGCCGCAGCGGTTCGTCGGGTAACTGACATGAAAGTACGTCCGTCGGTCAAAAGGATCTGCAAGAACTGCAAGATCGTGCGCCGCCGGCGCGTGGTCTACGTCATCTGTTCGGACCCGCGCCACAAGCAGCGCCAGGGTTGAGGTAAGGCAGCAATGGCACGCATAGCCGGTATCAACATCCCGATGAACAAGCACGTGTGGGTGGGGCTCACCCACATCTACGGCGTCGGTCGCGCGCGCGCGCGCAGCGCCTGTCAGGCCGCCGGGGTCAGTCCCACGACCAAGGTGAAGGATCTCACCGAGACGGAGGTCAATGCGATCCGCGGGCAGATCGCCAAGTTTGCGGTCGAAGGCGACCTGAGGCGCGAGGTGTCGATGAACATCAAGCGGCTCATGGACCTCGGCACGTGGCGCGGCATGCGCCATCGGCGCGGTCTGCCGGTACGCGGCCAGCGCACACGCACCAACGCGCGCACCCGCAAGGGGCCGCGCAAGCAGGCGATCAAGCTGAACGCGCCGGTCGGAAAGGTGTAACGAAATGGCTGAACAGAAACCTCAGAGCGGCGCTGCGGCGCCGGCGGCGGCACCGGCAGCAGGCACGGCGGCGCCGGCAGCGGGAGCAGCGGGCGCGGCAGCCGCGGCAGCGGCGCCGAAGAAGCCGAAGAAGGCGCGCAAGAACGTGCTGGACGCGATCGCGCACGTGCATGCCTCGTTCAACAACACCATCATCACCATCACCGACCGGCAGGGCAACACGCTCTCATGGGCGACCTCCGGCGGCTGCGGCTTCCGCGGCTCGCGCAAGTCGACGCCGTTCGCCGCGCAGGTCGCGGCCGAGAAGGCCGGAGTGGCGGCGCAGGAGCACGGCGTGAAGAACGTCGAGGTGCGCGTCGGCGGCCCGGGGCCGGGGCGCGAGTCCGCGGTGCGGGCTCTCAACAACTGCGGACTGAAGATCACCAGCATCTCGGACGTGACGCCGATCCCGCACAACGGGTGCCGTCCGCCGAAGAAGCGCCGGGTCTAGAGGCAACGAGGCAACTATGGCGCGTTACACCGGTCCCACCTGCAAGCTTGCCCGCCGCGAGGGCACCGACCTGTTCCTGAAGTCGGGCGTCAAGCCCCTGGAAAACAAGTGCAAGCTCACCGTGCCGCCGGGCGGCCTCAAGAGCGAGCGCCGCCAGCGGCTGTCGGATTACGGGCTGCAGCTGCGCGAGAAGCAGAAGCTGCGCCGCATGTACGGAGTGCTCGAGCGGCAGTTCGGCAACTACTACCGGGCGGCGGCGCGCAAGACCGGCTCCACGGGCGAGACCCTACTGAAGCTCCTCGAGTGCCGTCTCGACAACGTGGTATACCGCATGGGCTTTGCGGCGACGCGCGCCGAGGCGCGCCAGCTGGTGAGCCACAAGGCGATCACGGTCAACGAAAAGGGCGTCACCATCGCCTCCTACCAGGTGAAGGCCGGGGACGTGGTCCAGGTGCGCGAGAAGTCGCGCAAGCAGCTGCGCATCGCGAGCGCACTCAACATCGCGCAGCAGGTGGGGCTGCCGGACTGGGTCGAGGTGAACGACAAGGAGTTCCGCGGCCTATTCAAGTCGGCGCCGGGGCGCGAGGACGTGCTGCCCGACATCAACGAGAACCTGGTCGTCGAGCTGTATTCGAAGTAATCGGTTTGCTTTTGCGCCGGCGGACAGCCGGCAAGGTGAGAGTGCAATGCAGGGTTCAGTCAGCGAGTTTCTGCGACCTCGGGTGGTGAAGGTGCAGCCGGTGGCCCCGCGCCAGGCGCGCGTGGTGATCGAGCCGTTCGAGCGCGGCTTCGGCCACACGCTCGGCAACGCGCTGCGCCGCGTGCTGCTGTCGTCCATGCCCGGCGCCGCCATCACCGAGGTGGAGATCGACGGCGTGCTCCATGAGTACACCAGCATCGAGGGTGTGCAGGAGGACGTGGTCGACATCCTGCTCAACCTCAAGACGGTGGCGCTGCGCATGCACACGCGCGACTCCGCCGAGCTGCGCCTCCACAAGAAGGGCCCGGGGCCGGTCACGGCCGGCGACATCCAGACCGATCACGACATCGAAGTGGTGAATCCGGAGCTGGTGATCGCGAATCTCACCAAGGCGGGCGAGCTCTCGATGACGCTGCGCGTCGAGCGCGGCCGGGGCTATCGCCCGGCGGCCGTCCGCGTGGCGTTCGAGGAGCAGACGCGCCCGATCGGCCGCCTGCAGCTCGATGCCTCGTTCTCGCCGGTGCGGCGCGTCACCTACTCGGTGGACGCGGCGCGCGTCGAGCAGCGCACCGACCTCGACAAGCTGATCATCGACATCGAGACCAACGGCACCATCGACGCCGAGGAGGCGATCCGCCGCGCCGGCAGCATCCTCAAGGACCAGCTGTCGGTGTTCATCGACCTGCAGGGCGAGGAGGAGGCCGCGACCAAGGTGTCGGAGATGCAGTTCGACCCGATCCTCATGCGGCCGGTGGACGAGCTCGAGCTCACCGTGCGCAGCGCCAATTGCCTCAAGGCCGAAAACATCCACTACATCGGCGACCTGGTGCAGCGCACGGAGGTGGAGTTGCTGCGCACGCCGAACTTAGGGAAGAAGTCGCTCACCGAGATCAAGGAAGTGCTGCAGAGCCACGGGCTGATGCTCGGCATGCGACTCGACGGCTGGCCGCCGGCGGGCCTGAAGCACGACGAGGAGCGCGAGGTCCTGTAACTCGAGGATCGCGCGCTCATCGCCGGCTCTCTCGAGGCTGCGACGATCGCAACACTGAAGGGTTTGGTTTAGTTATGCGTCATCATCTTTCCGGCCGGCAGCTGTCGCGCAACAGCTCGCACCGTCACGCGCTCATGCGCAACATGTCGGTGTCGCTGCTGCGGCACGAGACGATCCGCACGACGCTCCCGAAGGCGAAGGAGCTGCGCCGGGTGGTGGAGCCTTTGATCACCCTCGGCAAGAGCGATGGCGATGCCAACCGCCGCCTGGCGTTTGCGCGGCTGCGCGACCGGGAAGTGGTCGAGAAGCTGTTTGCGGACTTAGGCCCGCGCTTCAAGGCGCGCCCCGGCGGCTATACGCGCATCCTGCGCATGATGCCGCGCCCGGGCGACTCGGCGCCGATGGCGCTGATGCAGTTGGTCGAGGGAGCGCAGCCGGCGGCGCAGGAGAAGCCGGCGCCGGACGCCACCAAAGCTTCGCGGCGTGCGAAGGCGAAGAGCGAGAAGAGCGAATCGAAGCCGGAGAAGAGCGCCAAGGGCGCCAAGAAGAAGGCAGCCGCACCCGAGGTCGAGGAGCCCGCAGAGGCGCCGAAGAAGCGCACGCGCCGCAAGAAAGCCGTCAGCTGATCCAAGGGCCGGGCCGGCTCGGCGGGCTCGGCCGCAACATGGGTCTTATCCAGGGGAGGAGCCCGTCATGAGCTTTACATCCGAGTTCAAGGAATTTGCCATGCGAGGCAGCGTCCTCGACCTCGCCGTTGGCGTGGTGATCGGGGCCGCCTTCGGCAAGATCGTCAATTCCCTCGTGGGCGATGTGATCATGCCGGCACTGGCACCGATTCTGGGCAGCGTCAACTTCAGCGATCTCGCGGTAAAAGTCTCGACGGCCGCGGACGGTAAGCCGGTTCTCCTCAAGTACGGCTCCTTCCTGCAGGTGATTTTCGAGTTCATCGTCATTGCGCTATCGATCTTCATCGTCGTGAAGGGCATCAATAGGCTCAAACGGCCGACGCCCGGAGCCGCGCCGCCGCCGCCGACAAAGACGGAGGCTTTGTTGCAGGATATTAAGGATTTGCTGTCTAGACGCTAGGTATTGTCTCGCCAGTGATCCTATCCACGCGCACCGGCATGCGGTGCTTCGGTGCGGAAGGCGTCGCGAGTGAGGTTCTCGCAGCCGCCGGCGGTCACCGCCAGATCGTCCTCGATGCGGATGCCGCCGAACTTCCTGAGCGCCTCAACCCGGCTCCAGTTGATTGAGCCGCTGCGATTGTCCGCCCGGGCGGCTTCCAGCAGCTGCGGGATGAAATAGATGCCCGGCTCCATGGTCACGACGAACCCCCTCTCCAGGACGCGCGTCAGGCGCAGGTGGGGGTGACCGTCGGGGCGCGGAATCTCCCCGCCCTCGGGCCCCGCCGTGAAGCCTCCCACGTCATGCACTTCGAGGCCGAGGAGGTGCCCGATGCCATGAGGCAGGAACACACTGGTGACGCGCGAGGCGACCGCCTCGGCTGCGCTGCAGCGGATGATGTCGGCTTCCTTGAGAAGCTCCGCGGTAAGCTCATGGGCCCTGAGGTGCACGTTGCGCCAATCGACTCCGGCGCGCACCTGCGCACACAGTCGCTGCTGCATGGCATCGAGCCGGCCGATGAGCGCGCGGAAGTCCGCATCGGCGTGTGAGTAGGTGCGGGTGATGTCGCACGGGTAGCCCGCGAACTCCGCTCCCGCATCGATGAGGAGCGAGTGCCGCTCGGCCGGCGCTGTCCGGTTGAGGATCTGGTAATGCAGCACCGCGCCGCCTTCGTTGAGGGCGATGATGGGGTTGTACGGCAGCTCCTGCTCGCGCAGCCCGCAGGCGGTGATGAACGCGAGCTCGATGTCGAACTCCGTCCCGCCGTCGGCGAAGGCGCGCACGGCCGCGAGGTGCCCGCGAGCCCCCAGGCGGCTCGCCGCCCGCAGGCACACGAGCTCGTAAGGGGTCTTGGCCGCGCGGAAGTAATCCAGCCGTCGCATGAGATCTCGCGGGTTGACCGCCGCCGGCCCCCAGGCGGTGATCTCCGGCGCCGGATCTCCGACATAGGCCGCGCGCGACAGGTCGTGGGGCAGGAGCGCCCGGGCGGCGGCGAGGTCCTCGGCGCCGTGCACGTCAAAGCGCTCCACCCAGTAGCCCTGGGGCAGGTCCGCGGGCTTGTACCAGTAGTCCCGGGGGGTGTGCACGATGAGCCGCGGCCGCAGGCCAGGCTCGAACCACACGAACGAGTCGGGCACGTCGCTCAAGGGAACCCACACCTTGAAGGGCGCATGCGCCTCGAAGGGGTAGGTCCGGTCGTCCTCGAAGACCGTCAGCAGGGAGCCCGAATGCACGAGGAGACCGGCATACCCGCACGCGGACAGCGCCTCTTCGGTGCGGGTACAGACGGTCTGCAGATGCGAGGCAAACGTGCTCCCAAGCTCGGCTTCAAGCGCCGGTGTCATTCCAACGGTGTGTGCCATAGATCCCCGCTGCTTTGCGGAACAGTCTGTTACCAACGTCTGTCGCCCGGTCCCGACAAGCAGGATCGGGAACATTTCCAGGTCGGCAGTTTCCAATCCTACCGGGAGTTCTATAGAATTTGCCTCCCGCGGCCCAGGACGGGGCCCGGGGCGGCCAGATGTGGCCGTAGTCTTACCACCACAACTCTTGCTTCCCTTGGGGTACCGATCGATGAACACCAAACTTGCTCTTAGCGCAATTGTTGCCGCGCTGATGCTGACGGCCTGCGCGAAGCAGGAAAGCGCAGGCACAGACACCTCAGCCTCTCCTCCTGCTCCGGCGGCCTCTTCTCCGTCGGCCTCTGATCAGGCTTCCGGCGCTGCGCAGTCCGCCGGCGCGGCTGGCTCGCAGGCCGCCGGTGCCTCCGGTGATCAGTCCGGTGCGGCTGCTCCGGCTCCGGGTGCTGCTCCGCCTGCCGCGACGCCGCCGGCCGACCAGTCTCAGACGCCGCCGCCGAAGCAGTAAGTTGCGATAAGGGGCTGCTCGCACGAGCAGCATCCTGGACTTACGGCTGAAGCTACGGCCCGGACGGATCGCGCGAGCGATGCGTCCGGGCCGCTTCGTTCAATGGGGTCTGATTCCGCGGCGGTTTGAGTCCGGGCTCGATTGCCATGTCTATGACCGTCAGCGTACGCGATGCGCGCACCTCTCCAGATGACAAGCTCTGGATCGAGAGCGTCTACCGCGAGTACCTCGATGACCTCAATCCCGGCACCGGAATCTTTCCGAGGCTCGGGGAGATCGGGCATCGCGAGGGCGACCAGATCGCGCACTGGTTCGGCGATCCGAACACCTTCCCACTGGTGATTCTCAAGGGGTCGGAGCCGGTTGGCTTTGCGCGCGTGCTGCGTGCCACGCCAGCCGCCCCGCCGCGGCCGCGCGCCGACTACCGCATGGCGGAGTTCTTTGTGTTGCGTGCCCGGCGCCGCTTAGGGATCGGCCGCATGGCGGTGCAGCTGATCCTGTCACGCTTTGCCGGGCGCTGGGAGATCAGCGAGTACCTGCGCAACGCGCAGGCCGTGAATTTCTGGCGCCGCGTGGTCGCCGCCTACACGGGCGGCAACTACCAGGAGCGCATCGTCAACGGTGAAGTGCGTCAGGTGTTCGATTCGGCGAGCCCGCGCCCGGCCTGAGGTTGGCAGCCGGCTTGAGTCCGCCGCCGCTCGCGCAACCCGCGCAGCTGCCGCCCGCCCGCGCGAGGGTGCGGGCTCGAAGGCGCGCCAGCCACGGCGCGGTGAGCACCGCGGGGAGCACGGCCAGCGCCGTCAGCGCGCGCAGCCGCAGCGCGACGGAGGCGAGCCGCCACGCGGCAAATACCGCACACCAGGCGACGATGAGGGCGACCAGCGCGCTCTGCAGCACCAGGCTCACAGCGCCGCTCCTGCGCCGCCGAGCGCCAGCGACACGTGGTAGGTGAGCAGCGCTGCCAGATAGGCGAGCGCCAGCATGTAGCCCGCCATCGCCAGCGGATAACGCCACGAGTTGGTTTCGCGCTTCACCACGGCGAGCGTCGACAGACACTGCGGCGCGAACACGTACCACGCGAGCAGCGACAGCCCGGTCGCGATGCTCCAGGTGTGGGCGATCACCGGCGCGAGCGCGCCCGCGACATCGCCCGGGCCCGACATGGCATACACGGTACCGAGCGCGCTCACCGCGACCTCGCGTGCCGCCAGCCCGGGCACGAGCGCGATCGAGATCTGCCAGTTGAAGCCGAGCGGGGCGAACAGATGTGCGAGCCCGCGGCCGAGGAAACCCGCGAGGCTGTACTGGATCGCAGGTCCCGCGGCGTGCGCGGGCGGCGCCGGGAAGCTCGCCAGGAACCACAGCACCACCATGAGCGCGAGAATGATGGTGCCGACGCGCGCGACGAAAATGCGCGCGCGCTCCCACAGCCCGAGCGCGAGATTCGACAGGTGCGGCCAGCGATACTCGGGGAGCTCGAGCAGCAGCGGCCGGTGCTCCCCACGCATCACCGTGCGCTTGAGAACGAAGGCAACACCGAGCGCGCTCACGACGCCGGCGAGGTAGAGTGCGAACAGCACTACGCCGCGCAAATTGAAGGGTCCCAGCCCGCGCTGCGGAATCAACGCCCCGATGAGCAGCGCATACACCGGCAGCCGCGCCGAGCAGGTCATGAGCGGGGCAATCATGATGGTCGCGAGCCGGTCGCGCGCCGACGGAATGGTGCGCGCCGCCATGATGCCGGGGATGGCACAGGCGAAGCTCGAGAGCAGCGGGATAAACGCGCGTCCCGACAAGCCGACCCGCCCCATGAGCCGGTCGAGCATGAAGGCCGCGCGCGGCAGATAGCCGGAATCCTCGAGCGCGAGGATGAACAGGAACAGGATCAGGATCTGCGGCAGGAAGACCAGCACGCTGCCGGTGCCGGCCAGCACCCCGTCGAGCAGCAGCCCGCGCAGCGGGCCGGCCGGCAGCTGCTGTGCGAGTGAGCCGGAGAGCCATTGCACGCCGGAGTTGATGAGGTTCTGCGGGCCCTTCGCCCAGCTGAACACGGCCTGGAAAATGAGGAACAGAACCGTCACGAGCAGCAGGGGACCGGCGAGCGGATGCAACACCACCGCATCGAGCCGCGCCAGCACCGCAGCACGCACCGGCACGCGGTAGCCGGCTTCATCCAGGACGCGGCGCACTTCGCGCTGCGTCGCCTCGATGTCCGCGGCGGTCGCGGGCTCGGGTGCCTCGAGGCGCGCGGCGCGCGTGGCGCGGCGCGTGGCCGCATCGAAATCATGGGCGTCAATGGCCTCGACGAGCGCGCGCTCCCCGCCGGCGCGTACCGCAACCGTCGGCACGACCGGCACGCCCAACGCGCGCTCGAGGGCGGCGCGATCCAGGCGGTAGCCGCGCTGCTCGGCGACGTCACTCATGTTGAGCGCGACGATCATCGGGCGGCCGAGGCGCTTGAGATCGAGTACCAGCCGCAGGTTGAGCCGCAGGTTGGTGGCATCGACGACGCACACGATGAGATCCGGGGCGGGCTCGGTGGCGTGGCGGCCAAGCACCACGTCGCGCGCGATCGCCTCGTCGAGGGTTGCGGGCTCGAGACTGTAGGCGCCGGGCAGATCGACCACGCGGTAGGTGCGGCCGCTGCGGGCGCTCAAGAGCCGGCCCTCCTTGCGCTCGACCGTGACGCCGGGGTAGTTGGCGACCTTCTGGCGGCTGCCGGTGAGACGATTGAACAGTGCGGTCTTGCCGCAGTTGGGTACGCCGACGAGCGAGAGGGAGAGACGCGGCGCGGCAAGTGCCGCGGCCGCCGGAGCGTTCATGGCGTCGTTGCGGGCCGGGGCGACGCGACGGGCCGGGGCTGTGCCGCCGCGCGAGCCACCTGCTGCAGCAGGTCCACCCAGACGCTCTGCGCCTCGCGCCGGCGCAGTGCGAGCGTGGTCTGGCCCACGCGCACCACGAATGGATCGCGGCCGGGACGGGCCTCCGCCAGAACCTCCACGTGCTCCCCGTTCACGAAGCCGAACTCGAGCAGCCGCCGCTCGAGGGCCGAGAGCGCCGCCGCGCCCGAGCCGACCGCCACCACACGCCCGCGCGTGCCGGGCGACAGGGTGGCAAGACTCGCGAAGCCGGGCTCGAGGCTCAGACCCGCGGGGGCTGCGACAGCATCCATGGTGATGCGATTATGGATGAGAACCGTTCGCATTTGCAATGACGTGACGCGCCCGGTTTGAACGTATTCAGAAACAAGTAGTTAGATGAACAATCCGCGGGGCGCGGCCGGCCGGGTCGGGCGCGCGTAACATTGGTACACCCTGCCCAGGGGAGCCGGCACCAATGGAACGCTTATTCGATCACAAGCAACGGGTCGTGCTCGCCGCTGTTGTGATAACGATTGGGTCGCTTGCGACGGCGGGCACGCCGGCGGCTCAGTCGGCGCGGACCGACCCAATCTCGCATACCGGTGTGCCGTCAGTCGCGCCCGGTGCGAATCCAAGTACCTCGCCGGAAATTCCCGATCCGACCGTGATGCCCCCGACCCCGCCTACCAGTCAGGAATTGGCGGGAGACAGCTTGTCTGAATTCATAATGCACCACGCCACCGTGCACTATGTGAGCACCGGTACGGCGCGCAACCTGGCGCGTTGGCGCGGGGGCAAGCAGAGCATCTGCCCGCTCACTGTCGGGCTCAACCCGACATACAACGCCTTCGTAACGGCGCGACTTCGCGCGCTGGCCACCTACGTCGGCGCGCCGGTGCAGTCGGACCCGCAATGCAAAACCAACGTGCAAATACTGTTCACCAACAACCCCCAGGCGAGCATGGATGAGGTCATAAAATGGGCGACGACTGCCTTTGGTGTCAGGTATTCGGGAGGGATGAAGGACCTCATAGCGTATAGCAGCGACCACCCGATCCAGGGCTTCTACCTGGCAACAAGGGGCGGCGCCATAGTCTTGAATACTGACGTGGCATTGGTAGGGCTTGACGTTTTGCCCGTCTGGCCACGGGTCGAGCAGAAGTATCTCAGCAACGATTCCATCGGGACGCGTTTGGGCGGTGGCAGCGGCAGCGGCATCGGGATCGGCGTCGTCCTGCTGGTCGTCGACACGACGAAACTCGGCCGCTACAGCATCGGGACGCTCGCTGACTACCTGGCGATGTTGACATTGTCAGTAGCGCAATCGCCGGATCATTGCGATCCACTGCCGAGCATTCTCGACCTGATGGCATCCAGCTGCGGCACACGTCAAGGGCCTGCAACGATAACAGCCGGCGATCTGGCCTTCCTGAAGGCGCTTTATTACCTCAACACAGGGTTGGGCCCATCGCTCTCAAGAGACGCAATCCACGACAACATGATGCGGCAGTTCAAGCTTCATTAGCACGTGCTCATGCCCCGACCGCCCGCCGGCGCTCGTCGCGCTCGAGGAGCGGCCGCAGATACCGTCCGGTGAAGGAGCGCTCGCAGGCGGCGACGGCTTCAGGCGTACCGCTCACGATCACTTCGCCCCCGCCCTCGCCCCCCTCGGGACCTAAGTCGATCACCCAGTCGGCGGTCTTGATGACGTCGAGGTTGTGCTCGATCACGACGATCGTGTTGCCCTCGTCGCGCAAGCGGTGCAGCACGGCGAGCAGCTGCGCGACGTCGTGGAAATGCAGCCCGGTGGTCGGCTCGTCGAGGATGTAGAGCGTGCGGCCGGTGGCGCGCTTGGCGAGCTCGCGCGACAGCTTGACGCGCTGCGCCTCGCCGCCCGAGAGCGTGGTGGCGTTCTGCCCGAGCCTGACATAGGCGAGCCCGACGTCGGCGAGCGTGTGGAGCTTGGCGGCGACCGCGGGCACGTTCTGGAAGAAGCGCAGCGCCTCCTCGACGGTCATCTCCAGCACTTCATGGATGTTCTTGCCGCGGTAGCGGATCTCGAGCGTCTCGCGGTTGTAGCGCTGGCCCTTGCAGACATCGCACGGCACGTACACATCCGGCAGGAAGTGCATCTCGACGCGGATGACACCGTCGCCCTGACACGCCTCGCAACGGCCACCCTTGACGTTGAAGCTGAAGCGTCCGCCGTCGTAGCCGCGCGCGCGGGCCTCGGGCACCTGCGCGAACAGCTCGCGCAGCGGGGCGAACAGCCCGGTGTAGGTGGCGGGATTGGAGCGCGGCGTGCGGCCGATCGGACTCTGATCGATGTCGATGACGCGATCGATGTGCTCGAGGCCGTCGATGCGCTCGCAGGGTGCCGCGTCCACGCGCACGCCGTTCAAGCGTGCGGCAGTATGGCCGAATAGCGTGTCGACGATCAGCGTCGATTTGCCCGAGCCCGAGACGCCGGTCACGCAGGTGAACAGCCCCAGCGGAATCTCCGCGGTGATGTTCCGCAGGTTGTTGCCGCGCGCGCCGACGATGCGCAGCAGCCGCCCGGGGTCGGGCCGCGGGCGCAGGTCCGGCACCTCGATGCGGCGCCGGCCGGAGAGGTACTGGCCGGTGATCGAGGCGGGATGGGCCTCGATGTCGCGTGGCGTGCCCTGCGCCACCAGCTCACCGCCGTGCGCGCCGGCGCCGGGACCCAGGTCCACCACGTGGTCGGCCTCGCGGATCGCCTCCTCGTCGTGCTCGACGACGATCACGGTGTTGCCGAGGTCGCGCAGCCGCTTGAGCGTCGCCAGCAGCCGCCGGTTGTCGCGCTGGTGCAGACCGATCGAGGGCTCGTCCAGGATGTACATGACGCCGGTGAGTCCCGAACCGACCTGGCTCGCGAGCCGGATGCGCTGCGACTCCCCGCCGGAGAGCGTTTCGGCGTTGCGATCGAGCGTCAGATACTCGAGCCCGACGTCGCACAGGAACCTCAGCCGCTGCACCATGCCCTTGACCACCTTGGCCGCGACCTCGCCGCGCCAACCCGGGAGGCTCAGGCTCTCGAGGAACTCGAGCGCCCGGCCGACGGTGAGATGCGCGACTTCCGGGAGACTGCGCTCGGCGATGAAGACGAAACGCGCCGCGCGACTCAAGCGCGTGCCCTGGCACTCCGGGCAAGGCCTGATGCTCAGGTAGCGCGCCAGCTCCTCGCGCACCATCGGCGACTCGGTCTCGCGGTAGCGGCGTGTCAGGTTGGGAAGGATCCCCTCGAACGGATGACGCTTGCGCGTGCGGCGGCCGCCCTCGCGGTAACTGAACCCGATGCTCTCGGTACCGCTGCCTTCCAGCAGCAACTGCTGCACGTGTGCCGGGAGTTCCGTCCAGGGCGTCTCGATGTCGAAGCCGTAGTGCTTGCTGAGCGACTGGATGAGTTGGAAGTAGTGCTCGTTGCGGCGGTCCCAGCCGCGCACCGCGCCGCCGGCGAGCGACAGCTGCGGGTGCAGTACCACGCGCTGCGGATCGAAAAACTCCTGCACGCCGAGGCCGTCGCACGCCGGACAGGCGCCGGCGGGGTTGTTGAACGAGAACAGCTTCGGCTCGAGCGGCGGCACGCTGTAACCGCACACCGGACAGGCGTGACGACTGGAGAAGGTGAGCTCTCGCTGTGCATCCTGACGCGGCTCACTGTCGCGCTCCGGCTCATCGAGGAGCACCAGGCGCGCGATGCCACCCGAGAGGCGCAGCGCCGTCTCGAACGATTCCGCCAGGCGCTGCGCGGCGCCGGCGCGGATGCGCACGCGGTCGACCACCGCCTCGATGGTATGCGGCCGACGCCCGTCGAGCTCCGGGCGCGCATCGAGCTCGCAGATGCGCCCGTCGACGCGCACGCGCACGAATCCCTGGGCCGCGAGATCCTCGAAGAGCTGGTGATGCTCTCCCTTGCGCGCGCTGACGACCGGGGCGAGGAGGGCCGCGGCCGTGCCCTCGGGGAGCTTGAGCGCCTGATCGACCATCTGGCTCACTGTCTGTGCCGTGAGCTCGATGCCGTGATCGGGGCAGCGCGGCAGGCCGGCGCGCGCGTACAGGAGCCTCAGGTAGTCGTAGATCTCGGTGACGGTGCCGACGGTCGAGCGCGGGTTGTGCGAGCCCGCCTTCTGCTCGATGGCGATCGCGGGCGAGAGTCCCTCGATGCTGTCGACGTCGGGCTTGTCCATGGTCGCGAGGAACTGCCGCGCGTAAGCGGACAGCGACTCAACGTAACGGCGCTGGCCTTCGGCATACAGCGTGTCGAAGGTGAGGGACGACTTGCCCGAGCCCGAGAGCCCTGTGACCACGATCAGCCGCTCGCGCGGCAGATCGAGGCTCAGGTTCTTCAGGTTGTGAGTGCGGGCACCGCGGACGTGGATGTGTTGCATCGAACCCGAAATTGTACGCGCCGGCGCAAGTGGGACTGCGGCTGCCCAACGCGTGGACTTTTGGACCCCGGGATGTGGCAAAGGTGCGCCGGCGGCAAGCCCCCTTGACTGCGATTAGATATATCGTAAGATATATCTGTTGAACTACAAAGGAGTTGATATGCATCGTCATTTCTTTCGCGATGCCGCGCACCGCTGCGCAGACCCGTCGTACTTCATGGGTCACCGGCACGGCCGCCGCTTCGGCATCTTCGGCGCCGGGTTCGGCGGCGGCATGGGCGGGCGGGCCTTTAGCGCGGGCCGCAGGCTCGCCTCGGGGGACCTGCAGCTGGTGCTGCTCGCGCTGCTCGCTGAGCGGCCCAGCCACGGCTATGAGCTGATCAAGGCACTGGAAGAGCGCTCGGGAGGCTTCTACAGCCCGAGTCCCGGCATGATCTATCCGGCGCTTACCTGGCTCGAGGAGATGGGCTACGCGAGCGTGGCCGCCGAGGGCGCCAAGAAGCTCTACAGCATCACCGACACCGGTCGGGAGTACCTCAAGGAAAACCGCGATGCGGCCGACGCCATGCTCGGCCAGCTCGAGTACATCGGCCGCAAGATGGGCCGAGTACGCGAGCTCTTCGGCGGCTTCGGCGACGAGGCCGAGGAGCCGCGGGAGATCGGCGCGGCGCGCAGCGAGCTCAAGGAGGCCCTGCGCGCCGTGCGGGGGGCCTCGGGCGAAGAGCAGGCGCGGATCGCGGCGATCCTGCGGGATGCCGCCGCGAAGATCCGGGGTAAAGGCTGAACGGCAGCCTGCGGTTGAGGCTGATCGGCGGCAAACGCCCATAAACTCGCACTAGCCGCCCTTGCGCGCCGGCGCTTATATTGCGCGCCGGCGCGTATCCTCACTATTCTCCACGGGCCCCCGGCCCGCCCGGACGGACCACCTAAGGAATCTCAATCATGGCGCGCGGCATCAACAAAGTGATTCTGATTGGCAACCTCGGCGCTGACCCCGAGACCCGCGCCATGCCCTCGGGCACGACGGTCGCCAACCTGCGCGTCGCCACCAGCGAGAGCTGGCGGGATAAGCAGAGCGGCGAGCAGCAGGAGCGCACCGAGTGGCATCGCGTGGCGTTCTTCGGGCGCCTCGCCGAGGTCGCCGGCGAATATCTGCGCAAGGGCTCGCAGGTCTATATCGAAGGGAGCCTGCGCACCCGCAAATGGCAGGACAAGCAGGGCAACGAGCGTTACTCGACCGAGATCATCGGCAACGAGCTGCAGATGCTCGGCGGCCGCGGCGGTGCGGGTGGCGCTGCCGGTGGCGGCGCGGCTGGTGGTGGTGCCGCGGCTGGCGGTGGTGCCGCGGGCGGCGCCGAAGGCGGCCGCGGGGGCGGCGGCCCGGCATACGCCGAGGAGGCCGCCGCCGGCGGCGGATCCGGGCGTGGCACGAGCGAGGATTTCGACGACGACATCCCGTTCTGACGGCCTGGCGCGGCTGCTCGTCCTGCTCGCGCTGCTCGCGGCGTGGCCGGCGGCCGGCGCGATCCGCATCGTGGCGGCCGAGAATTTCTATGGTGATCTGGCCGCGCAGCTCGCGGGCCCTCAGGCGAGCGTGAGCAGCGTGCTGACTAACCCCAACACCGATCCGCATCTGTTCGAGGCCGTTCCCTCGACAGCGCGCGCGCTCGCGGCGGCCGACCTCGTGATCTACAACGGCCTCGGTTACGACCCGTGGATGAAACGGCTGCTCGCCGGCACGCCGTCCGCGCGCCGGCGGGTGATCGAGGTCGCCGCAGCGCTGCACCGCGACCAGCCCGGCACCAACCCGCACCTGTGGTATGACCCGACCGTGATGCCGGCGTTGGCGCGCATCGTGAGCGCGCAGCTTCAGGCCGTCGATCCGAACCACGCCGCCTACTTTGGGCAGCAGCTCGAGCGCTTCCTCGAGTCGATGCGCCCCATCGACACCAGGATCGCCGGGTTACGCGGCCGCTTCGCCGGTACCCCTGTCACCGCGACCGAGCCGCTTGCGGGTGACCTCGCCGCGGCGGTCGGGCTCGAGATGCTGAACGGGCCCTTCCAGCTCGCGGTGATGAACAACACCGAGCCGGGCGCCCGCGAAGTGGCCGAATTCGAGCGCTCGCTGCGCACCCGCCGCGTGCGCCTCGTGATCTACAACAGCCAGGCGCTCAGCGGGGCCGTCGAGCGGCTGCTGGGGATCGCCCGCGAATCGGGGATTCCGCTGGTCGCCATGAGCGAGACCGTGCCTCCCGGCATGCACTATCAGCAGTGGCTGCTCGGCGAGCTCGACTCGCTCGAGCGCGCCCTGTCGGTCGCGCGCCCTTGAGCGCGGTCGAATTCAGCGGCGTCACGCTCGCGGTCGGCGGGCGGCGGCTCCTGCACGAGGTGGATCTCGCGGTGCGCGATGCGGAATTCGTCGGCGTGCTGGGGCCGAACGGCGCGGGCAAGACGACCCTCATGCGCGCCATCCTCGGGCTCGTCACGCCGGTGAGCGGCAAGATCCGCGTGCTCGGCCGGCCGGCCGTGCGCGGCAACCCGGCGATCGGCTACCTGCCCCAGGTCCGAAGCCACATTGCACCAGGGAGGCTGAGCGGATGGGATCTCATCGCGAGCACCGTCGACGGACATCGGTTCGGTGTGCCGATCCCGAGCGCTGCCGCGCGGCGCGATATCGCCGCGGCGCTTGATCGCGTCGGCGCGGGCGCGCTGGCCCGGCGCCCGTTCGCCGAGCTCTCGGGCGGGGAGCGCCAGCGATTGCTCCTCGCGC
>DATNKO010000017.1:0-66603 GCA_035603345.1 Steroidobacteraceae bacterium
CGGACTGCCGCTCATCGGCCGCGTCGCCGCCGGCAAGCCGATCTTCGCCGAAGAGAATTTCGAGGCGCGGCTGCAGATCGATCCGGCGCTGTTTCAGCCGCGGCCGCATTACCTGCTGAGGGTGACCGGCATGAGCATGAAGGACGCCGGCATCCTCGACGGCGACCTGGTGGCCGTGCATCGCACCTCCGAAGTCCGCAGCCGCCAGATCGTGGTGGCGCGCCTCGAGAATGAAGTGACCGTGAAGCGCTATCGCCAGGAAGGCTCGGTCGTATGGCTGCTGCCGGAGAACGCGGAGTTCGAGCCGATCCGGGTGGATCTGAAGCAGGAGCCGCTGCTGATCGAAGGCGTCGTAGTCGGCGTGGTGCGGGCAGGCCGCGCGAGCGGGTTGATGTGAACTTTCATGAGCTGCCATGGGTCGCGGTGCGACACTCGCTCGCCTGCTCGAGCATCCGGCCATCTGGCGCGGCCGCAGCGCCGCGCCGGGGCAGGTGCTGTCGAGCGGTTTCGTGGAGCTGGATGAGCAGCTGCCGGGCAAAGGCTGGCCGCGCACCGGGCTGATCGAGATTCTCGCCGCGCGTTTCGGCAGCGGTGAGCTGTCGCTCCTGTTGCCGGCGCTCGCCGCGCTGACGTGCGCGGCGACGGCACGCTGGTGCGTGTGGGTGGCGCCGCCGCTCACGCCGTTCGCGCCGGCGCTCGCCGCCGGCGGCGTCGCGCTCGATCGTGTCGCCGTGGTGCGCGGCGCGCGACCGCTGTGGGCTTTCGAGCAGGCGCTCGGCTCGGGTGCCTGCGACGCGGTGCTCGCGTGGCTGCATCAAGCGAAGTCGCGCGAGATCCGCCGTTTGCAACTCGCCGCCGAGCGCGGCCGCACGCTCGGGGTGTTGTTTCGTCCACGGGCCGCCGCGCGGCAGGCCTCGCCTGCGGTCTTGCGTCTGGGGCTCGAAGCGCTGCCTGCGGGTGTGCGCATCGCGGTGCTGAAAGCCCGCGGCGTGACCCGCGGGACGATCGAGCTCGAGTGGCCGGATGGCCGCCCGCTGCGCCGGGGTTGAGCAATGGCTGTGATCCGACCGCGGCCCTCGGGTCCATCGCGGCGCACGCCGGTCGCATCGCTCCCCGCACCGCTCACCGTGTCCATCCCGGCCGGCGCGACCGACTCGGCCGGCTCCCCGGCAGCACACCGGCTGTGGATGGCCGTGCAGCTGCCCGAGGCCCAGGAGCTCAAAGAGCTGCAGCGGCTTGCGCTCTGCGCCCAGCGGTTCACGCCGCGGGTGAGTCTGGAGTTGCCGGACGCGGTGCTGCTCGAAGTGCGGGGAAGTCTGCATCTGTTCGCCGGGGTGGAGGGCATGCGGCGCGCGCTCGGCGCGGAATGCCGGCGTCTCAAGCTGCAACCGGTGCTGGCGTTCGCACCCACGCCGCTCGCGGCGCTGGCGTTCGCGCGTGCCGGCAAGCCGCGCGCCATCCTCGATGTGGCGCAACTCGTCGGACAGCTGGCGCCGCTGCCGCTCGCGACGCTGCGCTGGCCGGAAGCGGTCCTCGAGCGCCTCGAGCGCGTCGGAGTGCGCGCCATCGGCGCGGCGCTGCGCCTGCCGCGCGGCGGGTTCGCGCGCCGCTTCGGCGCGGCGCAGCTCGCCTCGCTCGATGCGCTCACCGGCCGCATGCCGGACCTGCGCACGGCAGTCAAGGCGCCGGAGCGTTTCCGCCGCTGCTGCGAGCTCGGCTGCGAGCTCACGAGTCGCTCGGCGATCGTGGCCGCGCTCGCCCCGTTGTGTGCCGCTCTCGGCAGGTTCCTCACCGCACGGCAGAGCGGCATCATGCAGCTCGAATGCCGCCTGACGCACCGGCACGCTCCACCGACGCGCTGCGTGCTGCGGCTCGCCGCCCCGACAGCCGACGGCGAGCGTCTCGCGGAGCTCCTCGCCGGGCGTCTGGAAGCGCTCAGCCTGCCCGAGCCGGTGCGCGCCTGCGAGCTGCGCTCGGGCCGGCTGCTGCCCTTCGCCCCGGAGCGTCGTTCGCTGTGGCAGCCCGGCGAGCAGGGCGGCAGCGCGGGGAGCGAGGCGCCCGGGCTCATCGAACGGCTGCGCGCGCACCTCGGACCCGAGGCGGTGGAGGGACTCGCGCTGCTGCCGGCACACCGGCCGGAATGCGCCTGGGCGGTCACCGGGCCGCCGCCGGTGCGGGCGAACCGCCGCGCAGCGCCCGAGTCCGATAACGCCGGCGCCGCTCGAGCGGCCCCTCGTCCGCTGTGGCTCCTGCCCGTGCCGGAGCCGTTGTCCATGCGCGACGGATTGCCGCGGCACCGCGGCGCGCTGCGCCTCCTGACCGATCCCGAGCGCATCGAGAGCGGCTGGTGGGATGGCAGGGACGTTGCGCGGGATTACTACGTGGCGGTCGATGAAGACGGCGTACGACTGTGGGTGTTCCGCGAGCGCGCGGCGCCACATCAGTGGTTCCTGCACGGGGTGTTTGGGTGAGCCAGCGTGCGCAATGACTGACCCCCTAACACCCCAGACTCATGAAGAGGCGGAGGCGCCCGCGTACGCGGAACTGCACTGTCTGAGTAATTTCACGTTTCTGCGCGGTGCGTCGCATCCGCACGAGCTGGTCGAGCGGGCGGATGCGCTCGGTTACCGCGCGCTCGCGATCACCGACGAGTGCTCGGTGGCCGGCGTGGTGCGGGCGCACATGGCGGCGCGGGGCCGGCGCCTGAAGCTGATCGTCGGCGCGGAGTTCCGCCTGAGCTGCGGACTGAAGCTGGTCGTACTCGCCATCGACCGGCGCGGCTACGGACGGCTCTGCCGGCTGATCACCCGCGGGCGGCGCGCAGCACCCAAGGGCGAATACACGCTGACGCGCGCCGACCTCGAGGCGGTCGGTCTCGAGCGATGCTTCATCCTGTGGCTGCCGGCGGCGCGGCCCGCGCTCGCGGAGCTGCGCTGGCTCGCGGGACTGTTTCCGGGGAGTGTGAGGATTGCGGTCGAGCTGCTGCGTGACGGGGCCGACGGCGCGCGCCTCGCCGCGCTGCGCGCGCTCGGGGCGCAATGCGGCGTACCGCTCATCGCCTGCGGCGACGTCCACATGCACGTGCGCGCTCGCGCGCGCCTGCAGGATGCGCTTACCGCGATCCGCCTCGGGGTGCCGATCGCCGCGGCCGGCCTGCAGCTGTATGCCAACGGCGAGCGCTACCTGCGTGAGCCGGCGCGGCTGGCGCGGCTGTATCCGCGCGAGCTGCTGGATGCGGCGGTGGAGCTCGCCGCCGGCTGTCATTTCTCACTCGACGAGCTGCGCTACGAGTATCCGCGCGAGCTGGTGCCGCCGGGCGAGACGCCCACGAGCTACCTGCGGCATCTGACGGAGCAGGGCGCACGCCGGCGCTGGCCGGGCGGCGTGCCGCCGGCCGAGCGCACCGCGATCGAGCATGAGCTCGAGCTGATCGCCGAGCTCAACTACGAGTCTTACTTCCTCACCGTCCACGACATCGTCGCCTGGGCGCGGGCCCGCGAAATCCTCTGTCAGGGACGCGGCTCGGCGGCCAATTCGCGCGTCTGCTACTGCCTCGGCGTGACCTCGGTCGATCCACAGCGCGGCGCGGCGCTGCTTTTCGAGCGCTTCATCTCGCGCGAGCGTAACGAGCCGCCCGACATCGACATCGACTTCGAGCACGAGCGTCGCGAAGAGGTCCTGCAGTACGTCTACAACAAGTACGGCCGCGAGCGCGCGGCGCTCGCCGCCACGGTGATCACGTACCGGCCGCGCAGCGCACTGCGCGACCTGGGCAACGCGTTCGGGCTCACGCCCGCGGAGAGCGCGCGACTCGCCAAGGTCATGCAATGGTGGGACGGGAGCACCGCCATGCCCGAGCGAGTGCGCGCGGCGGGCTTCGACGCGGACAGCCCCGCTCTCAGGCGCCTGCTGCCGCTGGCCGCGGAGCTGGTGGCGCTGCCCGGCTTTCCCCGGCACCTGTCCCAGCACGTCGGCGGCTTCGTGATCGCGGCCGGCCCGCTCGAGGAGCTGGTGCCGACGGAGAACGCCGCCATGGCCGATCGCACCGTGGTGCAGTGGGACAAGGACGATCTCAACGATCTCGGCCTGCTGAAGGTCGACCTGCTGGCGCTCGGGATGCTGACGGCGCTGAGGCGCGCCTTCGCCCTGGTGAACGACTACCGCGGCACCCGCCACGCGCTCGGCGAGCTGCCGGCCGAGGATCCGCGCGTCTACGACATGCTCGGCCGAGCCGATACCATCGGGGTGTTCCAGATCGAATCGCGCGCGCAGATGGCGATGCTGCCGCGCCTGAAGCCGCGCTGCTACTACGATCTGGTCATCGAGGTCGCGATCGTGCGCCCCGGTCCCATCCAGGGCGACATGGTGCATCCCTACCTGCGGCGCCGCAGCGGCGCGGAGCCGGTGGAGTACCCCGGCGAAGCAGTGCGCGCCGTTCTGCACCGCACGCTCGGCGTGCCGATCTTCCAGGAGCAGGTGATGCATATCGCGATCGTCGCCGCGGGCTTCACCCCGGGCGAGGCGGACGCGCTGCGCCGCGCGATGGGCGCCTGGAAGCGCACCGGGGGCCTGGATCCCTTTCGCGAGCGGCTGCTCGGGGGCATGCATGCGCGCGGCTACTCCGATGACTTCGCGCAGCGCATCTACCGGCAGATGCTGGGGTTCGGCGAGTTCGGCTTCCCCGAAGCGCACGCCCTGAGCTTCGCGCTGCTGGTGTACGACTCCGCCTGGCTCAAGTGCTACGAGCCGGCGGCCTTCGCCTGTGCGCTGCTCAACAGCCAGCCCATGGGCTTCTATGCGCCCGCACAGCTGGTGCGCGACGCACGCGCGCATGGCGTCGAGGTGCGCGCGGTGGATGTCGGCGCGAGCGACTGGGACTCGAGCCTGGAGCGGCGCGCCGACGGCGAGCCGGCGCTGCGGCTCGGTCTGCGCCTGGTGAAGCGCCTGTCGCAGGCCGGCGCCGGCCGCCTGGTCGCGGCGCGCGCCGCGCGGGCGTTCACCAGCGTGGCGGATCTTGCCAGCCGCGCCGCTCTCGACCGCGGCGACCTCGAGGCGCTCGCGGCGGCCGGGGCGCTCGCCTCCCTGAGCGGCAATCGTCACCTCGCGTTCTGGGAGGTGGCCGGCGCCGAGCGCCCGCTGCCGCTCGCGCCGGCGCGGGTGCGCGGCGTGGATCTCGAGGAAGGTCGACCGCTCCTCACGGCGCCTTCGGAGGGCGAGGCGATCGTCGCCGACTATGCCGCGCTCGGACTCACCCTCGGCCGCCACCCGCTGGCGCTGCTGCGCCCGAAGCTCGCCGCGGCCAGGCTCCTGTCGGCGGGCGAGATCGCGCAGTCCGGCCACGGCGCCAAGGTGCGCACCGCGGGCATCGTTCTCATGCGCCAGCGTCCGGCAGCCGCGAGCGGCGTGACCTTCGTCACGCTCGAGGACGAGAGCGGCCAGGTGAACGTCATCGTGTGGGAGCGGATCGGCGCCGCGCAGCGCCGCGCGCTCATCGAGTCGCAACTGCTCGAGGTGCACGGTGAGCTGCAGCAGCAGGAGGGCGTCACGCATCTCATCGCCCGCCGCCTCATCGATCGCACGGCGCTGCTGGGCGAGCTCGAGACGCGCTCGCGGGACTTTCACTGAGCCGCGTACGCCGCGGCGCGGCGCGCTTATGTCCACCGCTGTTGGATTGCGCAACGCGCAGCGCGCGACATAAGACGCGCGCCCCGCGACATAACGGCGCGGCTCGCCGATGTTGCGACGTAGGTCGCACTTTGCGCCCGCCCGGTCACTGTCCTGCGTGAGGCATTTCCGGTAAAAAAAGCACGTGTAGAAACGTGTTGTCGCAACACGAAGAACGTAACGGGAGCGTCGCCGATGAAGGAATCCACCGGGCGCCGGCTGTGGGCCGCCGGCGCGGTCGCCAGCACCCTGATCATCCTGTTTGTGTGCCTGCGCCTCGAGGCGCCCGCGGCGCATCGCAGTGTCGCGCTGTCCTCGCCCCCCATGTCGGGCGCGCTCGCCGCGGGCGTGCAGCCCGCGCGCGCGCGGTCGCAGGCGCCCGCGGTGCGCGAGTCCTACATCATCCAGGCCGCGAGCGCCGGCGAGGCCGGCAGCGCCGTGGTGCGCGTCGGCGGGCGCGTGACCGGCGACCTGTCGGTCATCCGTGCGGTGCGCGCGCTCCTCAACAGCCGCGAGCTCGAGGCGCTCAAGGCCGCGAATGTGCCCGGGCTCACCGTGTACGCCGATTCCAAGGTCAGGGCGAGCTCCGCCCCAGGGACGCTCCCTGTCACCTGGTACCCGAGCGAGATCGGCGCGCAGGAGCTGCAGGCCGGGGGCATCACCGGCAGCGGTGTGACCGTGGCGGTGGTCGATTCGGGGCTATGGAATCAGCACGGACCCGACCAGAGCGCGCCCGGCAACACCGCGAGCCGCATCGTCGCCCAGTACGACGTGATCGCCGCGAGCGAGCAGAGCACCGCGACCCAGCTCGCCAGCGCGGCGACCGCCGCGGTCGCCTCCTACAGCGCCAACATCAACGACCCGTTCGGCCACGGCACGCACGTCTCCTCGATCATCGCCAGCAGCGGCGTTGCCACCAACGGCACTTTTCAGGGTGTGGCGCCGGGGGTGAATCTGGTGGCGGTGCGCGTGCTGGATCAGAACGGCGAGGGCACCTACGCGAATGTGATCGCAGGCATCCAGTGGGTCATGCAGCAGAAGGCCCGCTACAACATCCGGGTGTTGAATCTCTCGCTGAGCGCCCCGGTGCAGTCCCCCTACTGGGAGGATCCGCTCAATCAGGCGGTGATGGCGGCGTGGAATGCCGGCATCGTGGTGGTCGTGGCCGCCGGCAACTTCGGCCCCGCGCCGATGACCATCGGCGTGCCCGGTAACGTGCCCTACGTGATCACGGTGGGCGCGGTCACCGACAACTACTACCCGATGCAGCCGAGCCAATACACGCTCGCCTCGTTCTCGTCCACCGGTCCGACCTACGAGGGTTTCGTGAAGCCCGAGGTCGTCGCCATGGGTGGTCACAACCTCGCCTACGCGCCCAACGACGGCACGCTCGCTGAGGAGTTCCCCCAGTGGGTGGTCCTGCCGTACGACGACTTCATCATGTCGGGCACGTCGATGGCGACCGCGGTGACCAGCGGCGCGGTGGCGTTGATGCTCGAGGTGAGCCCGCAGCTGACTCCCGATGAGGTCAAATGCCGGCTGATGTCGAGCGCCGACCCGGCGGTGAACGCCAACGGCGGCCTTGCCTACACGGTGTTCCAGCAGGGCGCGGGGCTCGTGAACGCGCACAACGCGGTGTACAGCACCGCGAGCGCCTGCACCAACCAGGGACTGGACGTCGTGCTCGACCTGCTTGGCACGCAGCACTACGGCGGTCGTGCCGACTACAACCCGTCGACCGGTGAGTACTACATCATGGCGGTCAGCTCATCGAGCAGCAGCTCGAGCGGTCTGCTCGGCGGACTCGGCAGTCTCATCGGCGGACTCGGCACGCTCGTCTCGAAGGTGCCGCTCGTCGGCCCGGTTCTCGGTCAGCTGTTGTGGGGGGTCGAGGAGCTCGGCGACGGACTGCTGTGGAACGGCAGCTATACCTCGGCGAGCGGCTACACCTGGAGCAGCGGCTACACCTGGAGCAGCGGCTATCCGTGGAGCAGCGGCAGCCCCGGCAACGGCAGCACTGGCGCCATCAACGTCCCGCCGCAGCAGTAGCAGGATGTGGATACACCGCGCTCGAGTCCAGCACGCGCCGAGATGCGCAGCGGCCGGCTCTTCGGCGCGCTGCTAGCGGGCGCTCTGTCGGTCTGCGCGCCCGGCATGGCGCCGCGCGCGGCCGTACCCGCGCCAGCGGTGCGACCGCTGTATTTCGAGCACCTGACGATGCGCGACGGTCTGTCGCAGAGCACCGTCGAGGGGATCCTCCAGGACTCGCAGGGGTATCTGTGGCTCGCCACCGAGAGCGGCCTGGATCGCTACGACGGCAACACGATGCGCGTCTACCGCCGCGAGCGCGGCAACGATCATGCGCTGGCGAGCGATTACATCTGGACGCTCGCCGAGGATGCGCACGCTGACCTGTGGCTCGCAACCATCGGCGGCGGGGTGGCGCGCTGGGAGCGGCGCACCGATCAGTTCCAGCTGTTCCGGCACGATCCCGCCAGGGCCGACTCGCTCGCGAGCGATGCGGTGCGCACGCTCCTCATCGACGCCGACGGGCGGGTGTGGGTGGGTACGCTCGACCGCGGGCTCGACCTGCTCGATCCGCGCACCGGCAGCGCGCGCCACTTCCGCCACCGCGACGGCGACCCGACGTCGCTGCCGGCGGACGCGGTGTTCGCCCTGTATCGCGATCATCTCGGCCGGATCTGGGTGGGAAGCGACGGCGGCCTGTCGCGCTATGACCCGCAGAGCGGCGGCTTCGTCAACTACGCTCGCGCCGCCGATGGCGGCGGGCTCTCGGACGCGCAGGTGCGCGTCATCAACGAGGACCACACCGGTGCGCTGTGGATCGGTACGCTGCATGGCGGCCTCGACCGGCTCGATCCCGCGACCGGGCGCATCACGGATTTCCGGCACGATCCCGCCAACCCGAGCTCACTCAGCCAGGACCGGGTGACTGCGATCCTCGAGGACAGCGCCGAGCGGCTGTGGGTGGCGACCGCCGACGGACTCAACCTGTTCGATCGCTCGTCGGAAGGCTTCAGCCACTACGGCAACGACCCCAACGACCCGCAGAGCCTGCGGGACAGCAACGTCATGGCGCTCTACCAGGACCGGGGCGGCGTGCTGTGGGTGGGCACCCGCTCGGGCGGCGCGAGCCACTGGAATCCCAAGACCTGGCAGTTCGGTCACTACAGCAGCGCCGCATTCCGCGACACCCAGGTGACGGGCTTTGCCGACGACGGCGCGGGGCGCGTCTGGGTGGGCACGATCGGCGCGGGACTGGTGGAGATCGACGCCCGCACCGGCGTCGAGCGCCGCTACGGCACACAGTCCACCCCGGTGCGCCTGTCGGACGACCGCGTCATGGCGCTGCTTTACGACCGCGGGACACTGTGGGTCGGCACCATGTCGGGCGGGCTCGATCAGGTGGATCTTGCTACCGGGCACGTGCGCGTGTGGCGCACTGCCGCCGCGGACGCGCACTCGCTGCCCGCCGACGGGGTCATGGCGCTCTACCAGGACCGGCGCGGCATGATCTGGGTGGGCACCTTCGGCGGCGGCGTGGCGAGCATCGATCCGAGCACCGGCGAGCTCACGCGCTACCCGTACGGCGGCGAGGCCGTGAATGCGCTGAGCGATGCGCACGCCAGCGCGATCGCCGAAGACGCGCGCGGGAATCTCTGGATCGGCACGGTCGGCGGCGGACTGAATCTCCTCGAGCGCTCGAGCGGGCGCTTCTATCACTACCGGCGCAACGACCGCGACACCACCAGTCTCTCGGACGACGCGGTGTTCGCCCTGCACGTCGATGAGCGCGGCGACGTGTGGGTCGGCACCGCCAGCGGCGGCCTCGATCACGTCGTGGGCAGCTCCGCTGCGCCGCAGGCGGCGCGCTTCGAGAACTTCGCCGCGCTGTTGCCGAGCCGCGCGGTGTACGGCATCGAGTCCGACGCCGCCGGGAGCCTATGGATCAGCACCGCCAACGGCCTGGTGAGGTTCGATCCGCGTAGCCACGCGGTCAAGGTGTTTCACCAATGGCTCGGGCTGCAGGGCGAGGACTTCAACGGCAACGCCCACTACCAGGACCGCGACGGCAACCTGTTCTTCGGTGGCAATGACGGCTTCAACGCCTTCGCGCCCGCCGCCATCAACTTCAGCGCGCCGCCGCCGCGGGTGGTGCTGACCGGAGTGGAGCGGCTCAACCGGCCGCTGCCGGCGCAGGCGCTGCCGGGCGTCGGCCGGCCGCTGTCGCTCGCCTACGCGGACAAGTTCGTTACTTTCGAGTTCGCGGCGCTCGATTTCAGCTCCCCGGCCAACAACAGCTATCAGTACCGCCTCGACGGCTTCGACAGCGCCTGGCTCGATGCCGGGGCGCTGCATCGCGCGACCTACACCAACCTCGACGCGGGCGATTACGTGCTGCGAGTACGCGGCGCGAATGCCGACGGCGTGTGGAGCACCGACGAGCTGCGGGTGCCGCTGCACGTGGCGCCCGGCCCGTGGAATGCACCGGCGGCGCGCGCCCTGTACGTCGCCGTCGCGCTGCTGCTGCTCGGCTACCTGTGGTACCGCCTGCACGAGCGGCGGGCGCGCGCGCTGCGCTACAGCCGCCACCTCGAGGAGACGGTGCAGCAGCGCACCCATGAGCTTCAGGAGCGCAACGCACAGTTGCAGGTGCTGGCGCGTGCCAAGAGCGAATTCGTCGCGCGCATGAGCCACGAGCTGCGCACACCCATGAACGGCGTGCTGGGACTGACCAGCCTGCTGCTCGACACCCGGCTCGATCAGGCGCAGCGGCGCTTTGCCGAGGGCATTCACCGCTCCGCGGATTCGCTGCTGGCGATCGTCGGCGACATCCTCGACCTCTCGAAGCTCGAGGTGCACAAGCTGAAGCTCGATCCGGTGGAGTCAGATCTCATCGCGGTCGTCGAGGAGACACTCGAGGTGCTGGCGGCGCGTGCCGCGGGCAAGGGGCTCGAGCTGCTGTTCGACGCGCCGCCGCTGCCGCTGCCGGGGGTGCTGGTGGATGCGGCGCGACTCAGACAGGTGTTGATCAACCTGGGGGGCAACGCCGTCAAGTTCACCGAGAGGGGCGAAGTCACTTTCCGCGTCGTGCCGCTCGGCGCGCCCGAGGCAGGCACGCTGCGCGTGCGGCTGGAGGTAGCCGACACCGGCATCGGCATTGCGCCCGAGAACCAGGCGCGGGTCTTCGACGAGTTCGCCCAGGAGGACGCCTCCACGACGCGCCGCTTCGGCGGCACGGGACTCGGGCTCGCCATCTCGCGACAGATCGTCGGGCTCATGGGCGGCCGGCTGACGCTCGCAAGCACGCCGGGAGCCGGCTCGACGTTCGCGTTCGAGCTGCAGCTGCCGGTAAGCGCTGCGCCGCCGCGCATCGAGCCGCTCGCGCGCCTCGATGGGCTGCGGGTCCTGGTGGCCGACGACAACGCGGCGGCCCGCGTGCTCATGGTGAATGCATTGCGCGCCTGGGGCGCGCGGCCGACCGAGGCTGCCTCGCTCGCCGCAGCGCTCGAGGAGCTGCGCGGTGCAGCCTACGAAGCAGTGATCGTCGACGACCCGCTGCCCGACGGTCCAGCGCGCGATGTGCTGGCGCAGCTGCGCAGCAGCCGCACGGCACGGCCGCGAGTGGTGCGGCTGGTGAGCTTTGCGAGTCTCACGCCGGTGGCCGTCGATACCGGCCGCAACGGGTGGTTTGACGCCGAGGTGACCAAGCCGCTGCGCCTCGCGCAGCTGCACGCGGCGCTCACCGGGCGACCGGCCGCCACGGCGCCGGCGGCGGCCGGGGGCGCGGCGTTGCCGGCCGTGGCCTCGCTCGTGGGACACGTCCTGGTGGTCGAAGACCAGCCGCTCAACCGCGAGGTCGCCGAGGGCATGCTGGCGTCTCTCGGCGTGACGGTCGAGACCGCCGCCAACGGGCGCGAGGCGCTCGAGAAGCTCCGGCAGGGCGGCTTCGATGTGGTGCTCATGGATTGCGAGATGCCAGTGATGGACGGGCTCACGACTACCGCGGAGCTGCGCCGCAGCGAGCGGCCCGGGACCCATCTGCCGGTGATCGCGCTCACCGCCAATGCTACGGCCGAGGGCCGCAGCGCCTGCATTGCGGCCGGTATGGATGATCATCTGGCGAAGCCCTTCACGCGCGCCGCGCTGCAGGGCGTGCTCGGGCGCTGGCTGCGGGCCGCCTCCGGCGATGCCGCTGCGCTCCCGCCTGCCGCCGCGGCGCCTTGGGCGCCTGCCTCGGCCGCGCCGGCCGCAGCGGCCGCTGCCGAGGAGACTCCCGCGGAGCTGCTTCTTGATCGCGCGACGCTTGCGGCGCTGCGCGCGCTGCCGCAGCGCGCCGGAGAGACCATGCTCAACCGCGTGGCGGAGAGCTACCGGAGCGACTCCGGGCGGCTGCTCGAAGCGCTCGAGCGGGCGCACGCCGCAGGCAGCGCGCCGGATGTGGCGCGCGCCGCGCACGCCTGGCGCTCGTGCAATGGTCACGTCGGCGCACAGGGTCTGATGCGGCTGTGCCGCGAGCTCGAGAACCAGGCGCGCAGCGGCGACCTGACGCGCGCGTCCGAGCTCATCGCGCAGGCGCGGCTGATGTACCTGCAGGCACAGGAGCAACTCGAGTGCGAGATACGCAGATCCGCATGAGCGCACACGCCGACAATACCCTGAGGGTGCTGGTCGCGGACGACGACCGCATGCTGCGCGAGATCGCGGCCGCGATGCTCGAGAACGCCGGCTTCGCAGTCGCAACGGTCGCGGGTGGCGATGCCGCGGTCGCCGCCTGCCTCGAGCGCATGCCGGACCTCATCCTGCTCGATGTCGAGATGCCCGAGGGCAACGGTTACCAGGCGTGCGCCAATATTCGCGCGCTCCCCGGCGGGCGCGACGTGCCGATCGTCATGGTGACCGGATTCGACGACGCCGCGTCCATCAATCTCGCCTACGACGCCGGCGCCACCGACTTCGTGGTGAAGCCCATCAACTGGGCGCTGCTCACCCACCGCATCCGCTACGTGCTGCGCGGCGCGCGCACCATCGAAGCGCTGCGCCTGTCGGAGCAGAAGAACTCGGCGCTGCTGCGGGCGATACCCGACGGCATCTTCCTCGTCAACGCCAGCGGCGCGATCAGCCACTGTTTCAGCCCGCTGCCGGCGCTCACCGAGCCCCAGGGGCGGGCGGCGGCCGTGCTGCACCTGAGTGAGCTGCTGCCGCGTGAGGCGCTGCCGCGCGCCATGGAGTCGCTCGCCGCCACGCTGCACGGCGCGCCGGCGTCGTTCGAGTTCTCGCTCCCGGGGCAGCCGGCGGCGAGCCCGCACTTCGAGTGCCGCTACCTGCCGAACGCCACCGGACAGGTGCTCGCGATCGTGCGCGACATCAGTCAGCGCAAGCAGACCGAGGCTCACATTCACAGGCTGGCGTATTTCGACGCGCTCACCGGGCTGCCGAACCGCGAGTGGATCGGCGACCACCTCTCGGAGTCGCTCGGCGCGTTCCGCGGCCAGGGGCAGGGGCTGGCGCTGCTGTTCGTGGACCTCGATCAGTTCAAGCGCATCAACGACACGCTCGGTCACGAGACCGGGGATGCGCTCCTCAAGCTGGTCGCCGGGCGCCTGAGCGCAGCGCTCGCGGAGTCCGGCGGCCGGGCGCAGCTGGCGCGGGTCGGGGGCGATGAGTTCATCGTGGTGCTCGCCGCGGCCGGCGCCCTCGCTGCCGAGCAGGCGGCACAGAGCATCCAGAGCTCGCTCGCCGCGCCGTTCCTGCACGGCGGCTATGAGTTCGTGGTGACTTCCAGCATCGGCATCGCGCTCTACCCCGAGCACGGCGCGGATGCGCAGACGCTGCTGAAGAACGCCGACGGTGCGATGTACGAAGCCAAGGCGAGCGGCCGCAATCAGTTCCGCATGTACAGCAGCGCCGTCCACGCGCGCGCCGTGAAGCGATTGTCGCTCGAGATGGAGCTGCGGCGTGCGTTCGAAAACCAGCAGCTCGAGGTGTACTACCAGCCGCAGTACGACGCCCGCACGCTGCGGGTGGCAGGCGCTGAGGCGCTGCTGCGCTGGTTCCACCCGCAGCGCGGCCGGATCGCCACGGCCGACTTCGTCGCGGTGGCCGAGGAGACCGGCCTGATCGGCGACATCGGCCGCTGGACGCTGCAGCAGGTGTGCCGCGACCTGCAGCGCTGGCGCAGCGCGGGCATCGCCGTACCGTCGATCGCCATCAACGTCTCCGGGCGCGACTTCACGCGCCAGGAGGTGCTGCTGCGGCTGTCGCGGGTGGTCGAGGAGGCGCATCTGCCGGCCTCGCTATTCGAGCTCGAGCTCACCGAGGGGGTCCTGATGCAGGACGTCGAGGGCGGGCAGCGGTCGCTCCTCGCGCTCAAGGAGTTCGGCTTCGCGCTCGCGGTCGACGACTTCGGTACCGGGTATTGCTCGCTCAGCTACCTGAAGCGTTTCCCGCTCGACACCCTCAAGGTGGATCGCGCGTTCATCAACGACATCACGGTCGATGAGGACGACGCCGCGATCGTGCGCGCCATCATCGGACTTGGCCACAACCTCGATCTGAAGCTGGTGGCCGAGGGCGTCGAAACGCAGGCCCAGCTCGAGTTCCTGCGCACCGCGGGCTGCGACCTGATCCAGGGCTTCGTGATGAGCGAGGCCGTGCCGGGGGATGCGCTCGTGAGCCTGCTCGGCGCGACCGCATCGCGGCCGGCGCACGAGGCACGCCAGGGAGAGGCGGCGGCTCGCGGCGTGGCCGGCGCGGTACCGAAGTTCGCCTGAGGCTCGGCTCGCAGCGTCAGCTGGCGCGGGGCTTGCGCCGCGCCGCGCGCGCCGGGTCGCCGCCGTCATCGCCGATTTCGTAGTCCTCGAAATCGCTGGTCAGCTCGGCGGTGTGCTTGTCCTCGAGCAGCCGCTCGAGGCGCCGCCACGCCGGGTCGCCGGCCTTCTGGCCGCGGCGCTTGGCGAGGTCGAGGTCCTTGTTGACCTGGTCCAGGTCGACGTCACCGTCGCCTGAGACTGGCTCCTCGGCTTCTTCGTCCTCGAACTCGTCTGATTCGGGCTTCTCACTCATGCGAGACGCGGGTCCTGCAGGAATCGGACGGCGCGAACTTAAATCACAAGCCGGCGCGACTGCAATGTGGCCCGCGCAGTTTGTGATGCAGGGCCGATTCCGCGCCTTCAGTGGATCAGGTTGTTCATCTCAAAGATCGGTAACAGCATTGCAAAAACGATGCCCATGACGAACAGGCCCATCAGAATGATGAGCAATGGCCCGAGCAGGCCCACCATGGCGGTCATCAGCCCGTCGAGCTCGCGCTCCTGGCTGATGGCCGCCCGCTCGAGCATGTTCTCGAGCTCGCCGCTCGACTCGCCGCTCGAGATCAGGTGGATGGTCATGGGGGGAAACATCTTGCTGACGGCGAGCGAGCGCCCGATCGCCGCGCCTTCGCGTACGCGCGCCGCCGCATCGCTCACCGCGTCGCGCATCGGCAGGTTGGTCACCACCTCGCCCGAGATGCGCATTGCTTCCAGCACCGGGACGGTGCTCGCCGTCAGGATGCTGAAGGTGCGCGTGAAGCGCGCGGTATTGAAGCCGCGCACCAGCCGCCCAAGCAGCGGCAGGCTGAGCTGCACGCGATGGAACCTGCGGCGCGCCGCCGGGTTGCGCAGCCAGCGCCGGAACAGCACGACCGCCACGATGGCGCCGATGACGACGTACAGCCCGTAGGCGCGGCAGAAGCCGCTGATGGCGATCAGCACCTGGGTGATCAGCGGCAGCTTCGCCTTGGTGCTTTCGAACACCGCCACGACCTTAGGCACCACGAACACCATGAGGCCCGAGACGATGGTGAAGCACATGACCGTGAGCACGATGGGGTAGAGCATCGCGGCCAGGACCTTCTGGCGGATCTCCTCGCGGCTCTCGGTGTAGTCCGCGAGCCTCTCGAGCACGTGGTCGAGGTGGCCGGACTGCTCGCCGGCGGCGACCGTGGCGCGGTAGATTTCGGGGAACACCCGCGGGAACTGACCCAGTCCATCCGCGAGCGTGTGACCCTCCATCACGCGCGAGCGTACCCCGAGCACGATGCTCTGCACCCGCGGCTTCTCGGTCTGCTGCGAGACCGCGAGCAGCGCCTCCTCGAGCGGCAGCCCGGCACGCGCCAGCGTCGCCAGCTGGCGGGTGAACAGCGACAGATCGGCGGGCGACACCCGCCGCATCAGGCTGAAGGAGCGCTGGCGTTTCGCCTCCTTCTGCGCGACCTCGGCGACGGTTACCGGCAGCAGCTGCTGCTCGCGCAGCAGCTGGCGGATGTGCCGCGGCGTGTCGCCCTCGAGAATGCCCCGGCGTTCCCTGCCGCCCGGGTCGAGGGCGGTGTACTCGAAGGCACCCATTTAAATTGGCCGCGGCAGACGCACTGCCGTCAGTCCTCGGTGGTGACGCGCAGGATCTCTTCGAGAGTGGTCTCGCCGCGCAGCACGCGGGCGAGGCCGTCGTCGCGGATCGAGGGGGTGCTGAGGCGCGCGTGCCGCTCGATCTGCTGCTCGGAGACGCCGTCGTGGATCATGGTGCGCATGGCGTCGTCGACGACGATGAGCTCGTAGATCCCGGTGCGCCCGCGGTAGCCGCCGGTGCCGTCGCTCCCCGGCCGGTAGAGCGTCGGCGAGGGCTCGTCGGGAGCTAAATTGAGCAGCCGCCGCTCGTACTCGCCGGCCTTGAAGGATTGCTTGGTCTCGGGGCTCAAGACCCGCACCAGGCGCTGGGCGAGAACGCCGATCAGGCTCGAGGAGAGCAGGAACGGCTCGATCCCCATGTCGCGCAGGCGCGTGAAGGCGCCGGCCGCGGTGTTGGTGTGCAGCGTCGAGAGCACCAGGTGACCGGTGAGGCTCGCCTGCACGGCGATCTGCGCGGTCTCGAGGTCACGGATCTCGCCGATCAGCACCACGTCCGGGTCCTGACGCAGGATGGCGCGCAGGCCGCGCGCGAAAGTCATCTCGACCTTGGTGTTCACCTGCGTCTGGCCGATGCCGTCGATGTGAATCTCGATCGGGTCCTCCACCGTCATGATGTTCTGGGTGTTGTCGTTGAGGCGCTCGAGGGCTGCGTACAGGGTGGTGGTCTTGCCGGAGCCGGTGGGTCCGGTGACCAGCAGAATCCCGTGCGGCTTGTGGATCAGCTCGTCCATCGCGTCCGTGGTGCGCGGGTCCATGCCGAGGGAGTGGAGGTCGAGCCGTCCGGCCTGCTTGTCGAGGATACGCAGCACCACGCGCTCGCCGTGGCCGGACGGGATGGTCGAGACGCGCACGTCGACGGCGCGGCCGGCGATTCTCAGGCTGATCCGCCCGTCCTGCGGCAGGCGCTTCTCGGCGATGTCGAGCCGGGACATCACCTTGATGCGCGACACCACCAGCGGGGCAACGGCGCGCTTGGACTGCAGCACCTCGCGCAGCACCCCATCGATGCGGAAGCGGACCACCAGGCGGTTCTCGAACGGCTCGACGTGAATATCGGAGGCATTCTCCTTGACCGCCTGGGTGAGCACCGCGTTGATCAGGCGGATGATGGGCGCATCGTCATCGCTGTCCAACAAGTCGGCCTGCTCGGGCAGCTCCTGGGCGAGGTGCGCAAGGTCCGTGGTCTCATCCAGCCCCTCGACCGCCTGCATGGCGTCCGAGCCCGCCTCGTAAGCGCGGCGCAGCAGCAGGTCGAACTCAGCCTCCGGAACGCGCTCGAGCCGCAGGCTGCGGCGCATGTAGCGCCGCACTTCCGCGAGCGCCATCGGCGAGGCGTTGTCGCGGCAGACGCATTCCGCGACGCCATTCACCACCCGATTTACCAGAACGCCGTGCCGCTTGGCGAAGGCGAACGTCAGGCGCCGTCCGGGAGCGTCGTCCGCGACGTGCGTGGGAGCGGCGTAAGGGGCGGCGACGTCGTTCATGGCTTGGGAGGCGGCGCGTTCGCGTCCGGGCCTGGCGCCGGGCTCGCCGTGCTGTCCGGGGCGGGCGCGCCCTGCGGCGCGGCCGAGCCCGACGGCGGCGTGGCAGGCGGCGTCCCCGTCGGCGCGCCCGGCGGCGTGGTCGGCGGCGGGGCGGGCAGGTTCGGCTGAATGCCGGTCGGCTGCGGCGGCGGACCCGAGGCGCCCTGAGGCGTATTGGGGGCAACGCCCGGCAGTGCCGGCGCTTTGCTGTCGAGGGGCGGCATGGCGCCGCGCGTCACGCCCGGCAGCAGCGGTATGGCATCGCGAGTCTTCAGGCTCTTCTGCTGCTCGATCATGTAGTTGTACTTCAGGTCCGTCTGGAAGGCAGCCTGGTTCGGATTGGTCAGGATCTTCGGCCTGATGAAGATGATCAGATTGTTCTTGGTGGACATCGCGGCGCGGTTCTTGAACAGATAGCCGATGATCGGGATGTTGCCGAGTCCCGGCACGCGATCGTCGCTCTTGGTGCTGTCGTCCTCGATGAGTCCGCCGAGCGCCACGACGCCGCCGTCATCGATCAGCACGTTGGTCACGATGCTGCGCTTGTTGGTGGTCGGGTCGACCGTGCCGGGGGCCGTGGCGCCGACACTCGAGCTCTCGATCGAGATCTTGAGCATCAAAGCCGTGCCCTCCGAGGAGATCGTCGGGGTCACCTTGAAGATCGTGCCGACCTCCTCGCGCTGGATGGTCTGGAAGGGGTTCACCTGGCCGCCGGTGACGGCGGTGCCGCTGGTGTACTGGCCGGTGACGAACGGTACCTCCTGCGCCACCGTGAGCGTAGCCTCCTGGTTGTCCATGGTCACCATCGAAGGCGTCGCGATGACGTTGGTGTCGGTGTCGGTGCGGATCGCGCGCAGCATGGCGGCGAAGTTGACCCCGGTGCCGGCGACGCGGCCGACGCCGACCGTCGCGCCCTCGAGCAGGGTGTCGGAGACGCTCGAGGGATTGAGCGCCGCGGTCGCGAGATCGACGATGCTGGTGCCGCCGACCGGGCTGACGAATCCGGCGACCGGCACGTTGGTACCCTGACCGTAGAGCGCCCAGTTCACGCCGAGGTCGGATGTCTTGTCGACGTCCACCTCGGCGATGATGGCTTCTATCAGCACCTGCGGCCGGCGGATGTCGAGCTTGTCGACGATGTCCATCACCTGGCGCATGATCTTCGGCGGCGCGGTGATCACCAGCGCATTGGTGGTGGGGTCGGCCCACACCATGGCGCTTCTTTCGGCAGCCGCCTGCGGCGAGGCGCCGCCCGCGCCGCCCGCGCCGCCGGTGGCGTTCGCCTGCGCGATGCCGGTGATCTGCTCCTTGAGCTTCGGGGCGATCTTCTCGGCGTCCGCGTAATGCAGGTAACGCACGCGCGTGTTGCCGCCGCTCTCGAGCGGGGTGTCCAGGTGCGCGATCAGCGCGCGCAGCCGCAGCCGCTGCGACTGATCGCCGCCGATCAGCACGCTGTTGGAGCGCTCGTCCGCCACCACCTTGATGCCGCTCGCCTCGACGCCCTGGAAGAGCGAGTTGATCACGCGCACGATCTCGGAGGCGGACGCGTTCTGCAGCGGGATGATCTCCGGATCCTGGTTCCCGATCTGATCGATCCGCTGGATGATGCGGATCAATCGGCTCACGTTGCTCGCGTGGTCGGTGATGATGAGGATGTTGCCGTTGGGATAGGCCTGCAGATGCCCGTACTGCGGCACCAGCGGCCGCAGGATCGGTACCAGCTGACTCGCCTGGACGTTCTTCACCTCGAGCACCTGCGTCACGATCTCGTCGGAGGTGCCGCTCACATGCTCGGGCAGATCGATCGAGGGCACCTGCCGGGCGCTCGCATCGGGGAGGATCTTGACCACCGCCCCCGCGGGCACGGCGATGAAGCCGTAGACGTCGAGGATCGAGAGGAATGCCTGGTAGAACGCCTCGGGGCTCATCGGCGTCGAGGACAGCATGGTCACCTGGGCGCGCACCCGCGGGTCGATGATGAAGTTCTTCCCGGTTGCGGCGGCCACCGCCTCGGCGATCTGCGTGATATCGGCGTCCTTGAAATTGGGGGTAATGCGCTGGGGCTGGTCGGCGATGGCGAGCGACCCCGCGAGCAGCACCGCGAGCAGGCCGAGAGCCGATGATCGAAATCCAGTCACGAGAATTACCCCCGATTAGGAGCGCGCGCGAGAGCTACTCGGTGTCCCGGGCCGTTGCATCCGGCTGCGGCTGTGGGATCGGCTGATACTCCGGTACCGGCGGGGCGCTCTCCGGCGGCGGCCCACCGCGCATCGCCGCGCCCGGCAACCCCATGCCGCCCTGCGGACCCTGCGCGCCACCATCACCCGGAGTCTGGGTCTGGGGACCCGACACGGATTCAGCCTCCTGAGCCACCTGAGCAATATTCAGGTTGAGATCCTGCTGCTGGTTGTTGCGGATAACTGTGACGCGCGCCTCACTGGAACTACCGAGCGTCCTGAGGATCTCCTGCCCGCGCTCGAGATCATCGAGCGGGGTGCCGTTGATGGCTATCACTTCGTCTCCCGGCTGCAGCCCCAGGCTGGCGAACGCCGCGCGGTTGCGGCCCGGATAGACGCGAAAACCCCGCACCTTGTCACCATCCCGCACGGCCTGCGGACGCAGCAGGTCGGCGATAAGACCCGGCTGCTCGGTGAAAGTTTTACGCATGCGCTCGACCAGGGCGGCATTCGGGCCATTGAGCGCGGCGGTCGAGGGGGCCGGCGCGGAGCTGTCCGCCTGGTGTGGCAGTACCAGGGATTCGAGCTGCCCGTTGCGCTCGATCACTACCCGCTCGACGTACACCGAGTGCAGCTTCGCGCCCCCCGGCACGTTGTCGCCCACCGCATACACCTTGGCGGTCTGTGCGCTAGGTCCGAGGATCGCCAGGCCATTTTTCGGATCATTGGCCGCGATGATTCCGGTGAGCACCAGCGGCATGCTCGTCTGCGGCGCGTTGGCGTCGTCCTGCTTGGGGGGCGGGGCGGCACCGAACAGGTGCGCGTTCGTGATCGCCGCGACGTCGGTCACATGCGTACGCCGGGAGAGGACCGGCTGGCTCCTCGGCGCACGTCCGGCACCACCCAGGTCGGTCACGATGAGCGCCGCCTGCACGGCAAGTGCCACCGCCAGGATCCAGGTGGCGATCCGCGGCCCGTCGCGCAGCACGAGGGCGCGCCACCGGTCAGCAGCCGGGAGACCTTCGATCCAGGATGCGGTGTTCATGGACTTGAGTGCATGCGCGTAACGGTGTTTCCCACGGGCTCCTTGCCGACAGTAGATCCAGCGCGCGGGCGTGTGTCACCCGTCACGCCGGCGCCATCATACGGGTGCGCAGCCGGCGCTCTCAAGCAATTGTTTCTGCAGGAGTAACTAGTCCACATTGTGGCAGGCTTGTGTTGCCGTTTCGCGACCCCTATAAAGAACCCAATGCCCACGCCGCTCCCCACGCGCCCTGATTCCGGCGTCGCCGTAGAAGAAGCGGCACCGCAGGTCAAGCAGCCGCCGCTGTATCGCGTGGTGCTTCTCAATGACGACTACACCCCGATGGAGTTTGTCGTCGATGTGCTGGAAAAGTTCTTCGGGCTGAATCGCCCGACGGCCACGCGCATCATGCTCGAGGTGCACACGCGCGGGAAGGGCGTGTGCGGGGTCTTCACATATGAGATCGCGGAAACTAAGGTGGCGCAGGTGACGACCTACGCGCGCGATCACCAGCATCCGCTCATGTGCACACTGGAAGAGGCCTGAACGTGTTGTCCAACGAGCTCGAATACTGCCTCAACGACGCTTTTCATCAGGCGCGCGAGGCGCGTCACGAGTATCTGACGGTCGAGCACCTGCTGCTCGCGATACTCGACACCCCCAAGGTCCGTGAGGTGCTGCGCGCCTGCGGCGCGGATTTCGCGCGGCTGCGCCAGGAGCTCAAGGAGCACATCGATCAGTCGACCCCGCGGCTCGAGGAAGGCGAGGAGCGTGAGGTGCAGCCGACGCTCGGCTTCCAGCGGGTGCTGCAGCGGGCGGTGTTCCACGTGCAGTCGAGCGGCAAGAAGGAAGTCGGCGTCGGCAACGTGCTGGTCGCGATCTTCAGCGAGAAGCAGAGTCACGCCGTGTTTCTGCTCAACCGCCAGCACGTGTCGCGTCTCGACGTCGTCAACTACATCTCGCACGGCCTGTCGAAGATCGCCGAGGAGAAGACCGACAAGGAAGACGCGCAGGGCGACGGCGAGCGCGACAGCGAGGGCGGCAGCGCGCTCGAGAAGTACGCTACCAACCTCAACAAGATGGCGCAGGACGGGCGCATCGATCCGCTCATCGGCCGCAAGCTCGAAGTCGAGCGCACCATCGAGATCCTGTGCCGCCGTCGCAAGAACAATCCCCTTTACGTCGGCGAGGCCGGGGTCGGCAAGACTGCGATCGCCGAAGGGCTGGCACGGCTGATCATCGAGGGGGCGGTGCCCGAGGTGCTCGCCGACTGCACGCTGTTCGCGCTCGACATGGGCGCGCTGATCGCCGGCACCAAGTACCGCGGCGACTTCGAGAAGCGCCTGAAAGGCGTGATCACCGAGCTGAAGAAGCTCCCCGGAGCGATCCTCTTCATCGACGAGATCCACACCGTGATCGGCGCGGGCGCCGCCTCGGGTGGGGTGATGGACGCCTCCAATCTCATCAAGCCGGTGCTCACCGCCGGCGAGATCCGCTGCATCGGCTCCACGACCTATCAGGAGTATCGCGGCATCTTCGAGAAGGACCACGCCCTCGCCCGGCGCTTCCAGAAGATCGACGTGGTCGAGCCGTCGGTGGCCGAGACGATCGAGATCCTTTTCGGCCTGAAGGCGCGCTTCGAGGAGCACCACGGCATCAGCTACGCCGACGACGCACTGCGCGCCGCAGCCGAGCTCGCCGCGCGCCACATCAACGAGCGCCACCTGCCCGACAAGGCCATCGACGTGGTCGACGAGGCCGGGGCCCGCCTGCGCCTGAAGCCGGTCGCCGAGCGCGAGTCGGTGGTCGAGGTGCGGCACATGGAGGACGTCGTAGCGCGCATGGCGCGCATTCCGGCCAAGAGCGTCTCGATCTCCGACCGCGAGGTGCTGAAGAATCTCGAGCGCAACCTGAAACTGGTGATCTTCGGCCAGGACCGGGCGATCGAGGCGCTGTCGGCGGCGATCAAGATGGCGCGCTCGGGACTCGCGGAGGTCCGTAAGCCGGTCGGCAGCTTCCTGTTCGCGGGCCCCACGGGCGTCGGCAAGACCGAGGTCACGCGGCAGCTGGCCATCGCGCTCGGGGTCGAGTTCCTGCGCTTCGACATGTCCGAGTACATGGAGCGGCACACGGTCTCGCGGCTGATCGGCGCGCCGCCGGGCTACGTGGGCTTCGACCAGGGAGGGCTGCTCACCGAGGCGATCGCCAAGCACCCGCACTGCGTGCTGCTGCTCGATGAGATCGAGAAGGCGCATACCGACGTGTTCAACCTGCTGCTGCAGGTGATGGACCACGGCACGCTCACCGACAACAACGGCCGCAAGGCCGACTTCCGCCACGTGATCATCGTCATGACGACCAACGCCGGCGCGCACGAGATGGCGCGGCCCACGATCGGCTTCACGCAGGCGGACAATACCAGCGACGGCATGGAGGCGATCCGGCGGATCTTCTCGCCGGAGTTCCGCAATCGCCTCGATGCGGTCATCCAGTTCGCGGCGCTCGATCCGGCGACCATCGAGCGTGTGGTCGACAAGCTGATCCTCGAGGTCGAAGCGCAGCTCGAGCAGAAGGGCGTCTCGATCACCCTCGATGACGCTGCACGGCGCTGGATCGCCACCAAAGGCTACGATCCGAAGATGGGTGCCCGGCCGATGGCGCGCACCATCCAGGAGCACATCAAGCGGCCGCTGGCGGAGGAGCTGCTGTTCGGGCGCCTGGCGAGCGGCGGCTATGTGCGCGTCACGGTCACCGCAGACGGCACGGAGCTGGCGCTGGTGTTCGAGCCGACCAAGACGCCCGAGGTGACCGTCTAGGGCGTGGTCAACGGCCGCGGTAGATGATGCGGCCCTTGGTGAGATCGTAGGGAGTCATCTCGACCGTGACGGCATCGCCGGTGAGGATGCGAATGTAGTTTTTGCGCATCTTGCCGGAGATATGCGCGGTCACGATGTGGCCGTTCTTCAGCTTCACACGGAAGGTGGTGTTGGGCAGGGTCTCGACGACCTCGCCCTCCATCTGGATCGCGTCTTCTTTGGACATACGTCCTTTGAGCGCACTGGGCGGGCGCGAATTGGAGCACAAAGCCCCGCCGCAGGCAATTTGGCGCGGCGCCTGGCGCGGCCTCAGCCGAGCGCCGCCGCGGGCTGACCGACCTGCTCGGCGAGGAGCGCCTGGAAGCGGCTGCGCGGGATGGTGCGCGCGCCGAGGCTCCCCAGGTGGCGCGAGTACAGCTGGCAATCGATCACCGCGATGCTGTTGCGCTCGCACACCGCCACCAGGTGGGCGAGCGCCACCTTGGAGGCGTCGCGCTCGGCGCTGAACATGGACTCACCGAAGAACACCCCACCGAGGCGCACGCCGTACAGCCCGCCGGCGAGTGCCCCATGGCGCCACGCCTCGATGCTGTGGGCGTGGCCGAGGCGGTGCAGCTCGAGATAGGCGGTGCGCATCTCGGAGGTGATCCAGGTGCCGGGGCTCGCCGCGCGGGGCGCAGCGCAGCCGTCGATCACCGCGGCGAAGTCACGGTCGATGGCGGTAGTGAAGCCACCGTTGCGCAGCGTCTTGGCGAGGCTGCGGCTGCGACGGAACTCCTCCGGGAACAGCACCGCGCGCGGATCGGGCGACCACCACAGCACCGGCTGACCCGGGGAGTACCAGGGAAAGATGCCGCGGCGGTAGGCGGCGATGAGCCGTGGGCACGACAGGTCACCACCGGCGGCGAGCAGCCCCGGCGGGTCCTCGAGCGCCTGCTCCGGCGGCGGAAACCAATCCGGCGCATCGTGGCCCGACAGCCAGGTGATGGTCTTCAGAGAGGCTCCTCGCTCAGACAAGCTCCTCCGCACTGCGCCGGCCGCGGAATGGGACGTGCGCCTGGACCTCGTGCGCGTAGCTGTCGACCGCCGCCGCCTCGCGCGTCAGGTAGTCGGCGATCGCCGTGCGGAACTGCCGGTCGGCGATGTAGTGCGCGGACCAGGTGAGAGTCGGCTCGAAACCGCGTGCCACCTTGTGCTCGCCCTGGGTGCCGGGCTCGAAGCGCTTCAGTCCCCGCTCGATGCAGAACTCGATCCCCTGGTGATAGCAGGTCTCGAAGTGCAGGCTGTGGTAGTCGGCCGCCGCGCCCCAGTAGCGGCCGAAGAGCGTCGACTCGCCGACGAAGAAGATCGCCACCGCGACCAGCGCGCGCCCGCGCAGCGCCAGTTTCACCATCAGCGATCGCGGCAGCCGCTGGGCGACTTCGCTGAAGAACGAGCGCGTCAGGTACGGTTCATGGCCGTGCCGCAGGAAAGTGTCGCGGTGCAGGAGATAGATGCGCTCGAGCAGCCCCTCGGTGAGCTCGTCGCCGAAGCGCGTCTCGAAGCGCACGCCGGCCTCTTCGACCCGGCGGCGCTCGCGCCGCGCCTTCTTGCGCTTGTCCGCGGTGAAGGACTGCAGGTAGTCCTCGAAGCTCGCGTAGCCGCGGTTGCTCCAGTGGAACTGGCAGTCGCGCCGCAGGAGCCAGCCGCGCTCCGCGCACGCCGCGCGCGCCGGCTCGTCGAGAAACAGCGCGTGCACTCCCGAGAAGCCGTGACTTACGGTGTAGGCTTCGAGCTCCTCGAGCAGCCGCGCGCTGGTCGCGCGTTGCTCGAGCCCGGGGCGCAGCAGCAGCCGCGGTGCGGTCGCGGGCGTGAACGGAGTTGCGAGCGTCAGCTTCGGATAGTAGTGACGGCCGAGGCGCTCGTAGGCCTGTGCCCAGGCGAAGTCGAAGACGAATTCGCCGTAGGAATGCGTCTTGACGAAGGCGGTGGCGGCCGCGGCAAGCCCGTGTGCATCGCGCAGCGCCAGGTAGCGCGGCTCCCAGCCGCTGTCGCCTCCGACGCAGTGCGTGTGCTCGAGCGCGGCGAGGAACTCATGGCGGACGAACGGGTTGCCGCCGCCGTCCAGGGCATTCCACTGGCGCCGATCGACAGCATCGATGCTGCGGCAGAATTCAAGCTCATCCCTCGCCATCTTCGGCTCCGCAGGTTACGCCGAGCGCGCTCTACCGTGCCGCGCGTCCAGGGTTTCGAGGTAGCGGTCGGCATCGAGCGCCGCCATGCAGCCGGAACCGGCGGAGGTGACCGCCTGCCGGTAGACATGGTCGGCGACGTCGCCGGCGGCGAACACGCCCGCCACGCTGGTCGCGGTGGCGTCGCCGTCGAGCCCGCTGCGCACCGCGATGTAGCCGCCGCGCATGTCGAGCTGGCCCTCGAACAGCGCCGTGTTGGGCGTGTGGCCGATGGCAACGAACAGACCGGTGACGGCCAGCTCGCGCTGCGCCTCGGCGTCGGTGGCGTGCAGCCGCACGCCGGTGACTCCGTGCTCGTTGCCGAGCACTTCGGCGACCGTGTGGTTCCAGATCACCGACATCTTGCCGGCCTCGACCTCGTGAAACAGCCGCTGCTGCAGGATCTTCTCGGCGCGCAGGCGGTCGCGCCGGTGCACCAGTGTGACGTGCGCGGCGATATGCGACAGGTACAGCGCCTCCTCGACCGCAGTGTTGCCGCCGCCGGCGACCGCGACGCGTTGTCCGCGGAAGAAGAAGCCGTCGCAGGTGGCGCAGGCGGAGACGCCGCGGCCGCGGAATTTCTCCTCGGTAGCCAGGCCGAGGTAGCGGGCGCTCGCGCCGGTCGCGATGATGAGAGCATCGCAGGTATAGCGGCCGGACTCGCCCGTGAGCTGCAGCGGCCGCGCCGACAGGTCCACCGAGCGCACGTGGTCGTGCACGATCTCGGTGGCGAAACGCTCGGCGTGGCGCTGCATGCGCTCCATGAGCGCCGGCCCCTGCAGGCCCTCGACGTCGCCCGGCCAGTTATCGACGTCGGTCGTGGTCATGAGCTGCCCGCCCGCTTCGAGTCCGGTGATGAGCAGCGGTGCGCGGTTGGCGCGCGCCGCGTACACCGCCGCGCTATAGCCCGCCGGTCCCGACCCCAGAATAATGAGCCGGCTGTGGCGGGCGGCCGTCACGGACATCTGTGGCATCGGCCCATGGTACCAAGCCCTATAATGCTGACGATCTATCTTAAGACGGAGCAGCGAAGGTTGGCTGAGATGTCTGCACGGGTGCGCAACGGCACCCGCTTCACGTCGACCGTGGCCCGCGCACTGCGCGAGAGCGCGGTCATTGCGCTGGCGCTCGTCGCGCTGGTGCTGCTGATTGCGCTGGCGAGCTATAGCCCGGAGGATCCGGGGTACACCCGCAGCGGGCCGTCGACGGTGGTGCACAACCGCATCGGCGTGGTGGGCGCCCTCATCGCGGACGTGTTGTATTTCCTGTTCGGCTGGCCCGCGTTCCTGCTGCCGGTGGTGCTGGCCGGAGCGGCCTGGGGGCTGCAGCGCCGGGCGCGTACCGAGAGCGGGTCGCGGGTCAATAGCCTGGTGCGGGTCGGGGGCTTTGTGCTGCTCATGGCCGCGAGCTGCGGGCTTGCGCGCCTGCACTGGCAGCCGGGGATGCTGCGCGACGCCGGCGGGGTGATCGGTATCGAGGTCGGTGGCGGCCTGCAGGCGGACCTGAGCTTCCTTGGCGCCACGCTGGTGCTGGTTGCCGCCTGGATGGCGGCCCTGTCGCTGGCCTTCGGCATATCGTGGCTCGCGGTCATGGACCGGCTCGGGGCGCTCGCCTGGGCCGGGATCGGTTGGCTGCGCACCCGCTCGCTCTCCGCCAAGGATGCCGCCGAGGGACGCGAGCGGCGCGAGCAGCGCCGCGAGGCGGTCGAAACGCTGCAGAAGAAGTCGGCGCTGCGCGCGCCACCGCGCATCGAGCCGGCGCTGCCCGCGGTGGAGAAGAGCGCACGCGTCGAGCGCGAGCGGCAGGTGCCGCTGTTCGATCCGCCCAAGGCGACCGAGTTGCCGCCACTGAAACTGCTCGACGACCCGCCGCCGCGCGAGCCGCTGTACTCCGCGGAAGCGCTCGAGGCGCTGTCGCGGCTCGTGGAGATGAAGCTCAAGGACTTCGCGATCGAGGCCGAGGTGGTGGCGGTGCAGCCGGGGCCGGTGGTGACGCGCTTCGAGCTGCGGCCTGCCCCTGGGGTGAAGGCGAGCCAGATCACTGCGCTGTCGAAGGACCTGGCGCGCGCGCTGTCGGTGCTGTCGGTGCGCGTCGTGGAGGTGATTCCCGGCAAGAGCGTGATGGGGCTGGAGATCGCCAACGAGAAACGCGAGGTGGTGACCTTCGGGGAGATCATCCGCTCCAAGGCTTACGACGAGCTGCACTCGCCGCTCGCGCTGGCTCTCGGCAAGGACATCGGCGGGCAGCCGGTGGTTGCGGACCTGACCCGCATGCCGCACCTGCTGATCGCCGGCACCACCGGCTCGGGCAAGTCGGTGGCGCTCAACGCCATGGTGCTGTCGCTGCTCTACAAGTCGACCGCCGAGCACGTGCGACTCATCATGATCGACCCGAAGATGCTCGAGCTGTCGGTGTACGAGGGCATTCCGCACCTGCTGGCGCCGGTGGTCACCGACATGAAGCAGGCGGCCAACGCACTGCGCTGGTGCATCGTCGAAATGGACCGCCGCCATCAGCTGATGGCGGCGCTCGGCGTGCGCAACATTGCCGGCTTCAATCGCCGGGTGAAGGACGCAATCGACGCCGGCAAGCCGATCCGCGACCCGGTGATGACGCAGAGGGCCGCCAACGATCCGAGCATCGACCAGCGGCAGATCCCTGATCTGACGCCGCTCCCCTACGTAGTGGTGGTGATCGACGAGTTCGCCGACCTCATGATGATCGTCGGCAAGAAAGTCGAGGAGCTGATCACGCGCCTCGCACAGAAGGCGCGTGCTTCGGGGATTCACCTGGTGCTCGCAACCCAGCGCCCCTCGGTCGACGTCATCACCGGACTCATCAAGGCCAATATCCCCTGCCGCATCGCCTTCCAGGTCTCGGCGCGGGTCGACTCGCGCACCATCCTCGACCAGATGGGAGCCGAAACGCTGCTCGGCCACGGCGACATGCTGTACCTGCCGCCGGGGACTTCGCTGCCAACGCGTGTGCACGGCGCCTTCGTGTCCGACCAGGAAGTGCACCGCGTGGTCGAAGCGCTCAAGACGCCGCATCCGCCGAACTACATCGAGGAGGTGCTGTCGGGGCCGCGCGGACCGATCCCGGGACTGTCGGGGGAGGAGGACGAGGCCGGCGAGGGCGGCGGCAGTTCGCAGGACGCCGAGCAGGATCCGCTCTACGACGAGGCGGTACGCATCGTCACCACGGAGCGCAAGCCCTCCATCTCATACGTGCAGCGGCGGCTGAAGATCGGCTACAACCGCGCCGCACGGCTGCTCGAGGCGATGGAGACGGCGGGGCTGGTGGGGCCGCTGCAGGCGAATGGGGCGAGAGATGTGCTCGCTCCGGCGCCGCCGGAGGACTGACTTGTGCCAATCGCAAACGTAGCAGCCCCGATCGCCGAAAAAGACTTTCGGGGACGCCGTAGATCCGTCCCTGGAGGCTGCGGGTGCGCCATCCCTGGCGCACACGCCCCCGAAAGTCTTTTTCTGCGCTCGTGTCTGCTTGCGCGCGGCGGTTGGCTCACGGTCCTTCGGAGTGCGCTCGTCGGCGGAGCTCTGGCGTGTGGAGTCGCGGTGGCGGCACCGCCGGCGGCCGCACCGGCACAGCAGGCAGCACCGCAGCAGCCGACGCCGCTCGATGGCTATCTCGACAACCTGAGGACGCTGCGGGCGACTTTCCTGCAGACGCTCGCCGATCCGCACGGGCGGGAAATCGATCGCGCCACGGGCACGCTGGTGGTGGACCGTCCGGGGAGATTTCGCTGGGAGATTCATCCGCAGCAGGCTGCGGACAGCGGTGGCGGCAAGCCGGGAAGCGCCGCCTCGAGCTCCGGGCAGCTCATGGTCTGCGACGGCAAGAACCTCTGGTTCCTCGATCGCGACCTGCAACAGGTGACGGTGAAGCCGGTGGACGCGGCGCTGTCCGCCACGCCGGCGATGCTCCTGTCGGGCACGGTGGATGTGCGCAAAAACTTCAAGATCTCGCCCGCCGGCGAGCGCATGGGACTCACCTGGGTGCTGGTCGAGCCGCAGGGCGCACAGGCAGACTTCCGCGACGCGTTGTTCGGGTTCGACCACGGGGAACTCAAGCGGATGATCCTCGAGGACAAGCTCGACCAGACCGCCACCATCGTCTTCGAGAAGGTGGAGCGCAATGGCTCGGTCAACCCCGCGGAGGTGAGCTTCACGCCGCCTGCTGGCACGGACGTCATCGGCACGCCGCGCCAATGAGCCGGCGCCGAGCGGCACGCGCCAACGAGCCCGCGGCAGTCAGCGCGCGCCAATGAGCGTGTGGCCATGAACGCCGTGGCGCGCGATTCACTGCGACCGCTCGCCGATCGCATGCGGCCGCGCAATCTCAAGGAGTTCGTCGGGCAGCAGCACATTCTCGGGCCCGGCAAGCCGCTGTCGGCCAGCATCGCCGCGGGGCAGCTTCATTCCCTGATCTTCTGGGGTCCGCCGGGCAGCGGCAAGACGACGCTGGCGCGGCTGATCGCGCAGGCCTCCAACGCGCAGTTCATCGCGCTGTCAGCCGTCATGGCGGGCGTGAAGGATATCCGCGCCGCGGTCGAAACCGCGCGCACAGTGCGGGCGCGCGAGGGTCGCGCGACGCTGCTGTTCCTCGACGAGGTACACCGCTTCAACAAGGTACAGCAGGACACGTTCCTGCCGTTTCTCGAGGACGGCACGCTCACATTCATCGGCGCAACCACCGAGAACCCGTCCTTCGAGGTGGTGAGCGCATTGCTATCGCGCGCGCGGGTGTACGTGTTGCGCGCACTTACCACGGAAGACCTGGTCACGCTGCAGCAGGCGGCGCTCGCCGACAGCGAACGCGGTCTCGGCGCGGCGCATCTCGCCGCCGAGCCCGGGGCGCTGGAGCTGATCGCACGCGCGGCCGACGGCGATGCGCGCCGCGCCCTCAACATGCTGGAGCTCGCGGCCGGGTTGCTCGAGGCCGCGGAGCCGGCGCGCTCGGCGCAGCAGTCCGGTGCGCCACGGCTGACCCTCGCGGTGGCACAGGAAGTCGCGAGCGGCGGGTATCGGCGCTTCGACAAGGGCGGCGACCAGTTCTACGACCAGATCTCCGCCCTCCACAAGGCGGTGCGCGGCTCGGATCCGGACGGCGCGCTCTATTGGCTGTGCCGCATGCTGGATGGCGGCTGCGATCCGCTGTACATCGCACGGCGCGTTACACGCATGGCGAGCGAGGACATAGGTCTCGCCGATCCGCGGGCGCTCGCGCTGGCGCTCGATGCCTGGGAGATCTACGAGCGCTCCGGCAGCCCCGAGGGCGAGCTCGCGATTGCCACCGCGGTCGTCTATCTCGCCTGCGCGCCGAAGAGCAACGCGGTGTATGTCGCGATGAACGAGGCCATGGCGGATGTGCGCGAGTTCGGGACGCTGGAGGTGCCGCTGCAGTTGCGTAACGCACCCACCCGGCTGATGAAAGATCTCGGCTACGGGCGCGACTACCGTTACGCGCACGACGAGCCCGAGGCGTTCGCCGCCGGCGAGCGTTACCTGCCGGATGGCATGCCGGATCGGCGATACTATCGGCCGGTCCCGCGAGGCCTGGAGCTCAAGATCGGCGAGGCGCTCGCGCGGCTGCGTGCGGCGCCCGGCCCGAAAGGTTGAATCTCGAGTGATCGATCCGAAGCTCCTGCGCACCGATCCCGAGGCCGTGGCGCGCAATCTCGCGCGCCGCGGCTACACGCTCGATGTGGCGGCGCTCAAGGCACTGGAGGACAAGCGTAAACCGTGGGCGGTGGAGGTTGACCGGCTGCGCGCCGAGCGCAACGCCAACGCCAAGGCGGTCGGCATGGCGAAGGGCCGGGGCGGGGATGTGAGCGCACTGCTTGCGCGGGGCGAGGCGCTGACTTCTGAGCTGGCGCGCGCCGAGGGGGAGCTTATCGGCGTGCAGAACGAGCTCGAGCAGTGGCAGCTCGGGCTGCCGAATCTGCTGCACGACTCGGTGCCCGACGGGCGCGACGAGCAGTCGAACCTCGAAGTGCGGCGCTGGGGCGAGCCGCGGCGCTTCAGTTTCACCCCGCGCGATCACGTGGACATCGGCGAGCGCCTTGGCGGGCTGGATTTCGAAGCCGCGGCGCGCATCTCAGGCAGCCGCTTCGTCGTGATGCGTGGGGCGGTGGCGCGGCTGCATCGCGCGCTCGCGCAGTTCATGCTCGACCTCCACACCCGCGAACACGGCTATACCGAGGTGTACGTTCCGTACCTGGTGCAGCCGCAGGCATTGTTCGGCACGGGACAGTTGCCGAAGTTCGAGCAGGATCTGTTCGCGGTGCGCGGCGAGCAATCCTACTTCCTCATTCCGACCGCGGAAGTGCCGGTGACGAACCTGGTACGCGGGCAGATCGTGGCCGCCGAACGGCTGCCGCTGAAGTGGGTGGCGCACACGCCGTGCTTCCGCTCCGAGGCGGGCGCGGCCGGCAAGGACACGCGCGGCATGATCCGCAATCATCAGTTCGACAAGGTCGAGCTGGTGCAGATCGTGCGGCCCGCCGACTCCTACGCCGCGCTCGAAGAGCTGACCGGGCATGCCGAGACGGTGCTGCGCCGGCTCGAGATTCCGTACCGCGCCGTGGCGCTGTGCGCCGGTGACGTCGGCGCCGGCTCGGCCAAGACCTACGATCTCGAGGCCTGGCTGCCCTCGCAGGAGCGTTACCGCGAGATCTCCTCGTGCAGCAACTTCGAGGCCTTCCAGGCGCGGCGCATGCAGGCGCGCTGGCGCAATCCCGACGGCGGTAAGCCCGAGCCGGTACACACGCTCAACGGCTCGGGACTGGCCGTCGGACGAACGCTGGTGGCGGTGCTGGAGAACTACCAGAACGAGGACGGCACGGTGAGTGTGCCGGCGGCCCTGCAGTCCCATATGGGCGGAATCACCCGGATCTGAGAGGCGACCCCACCGGGTCGCGCAACAGCGCAGCCGCCGCGCGCAGCAGCACCCGCTCCTCGTCGGTCGTCGCGACATGCACGGCTATCGTGGCCGAACGATCGCTGATGCGCGCCTCGCCCTCCCGCGCCGCGTCGTTCAGCACCGGGTCGAGCACGATCCCGGCCCACTCGAGGTTGGCGAGGGCGCGGGCGCGCACCCCGGGCACGTGCTCGCCTACGCCGCCGCCGAACACGATGCCATCGCACCCCCCGAGCACGGCGAGGTAAGCGCCGACGTACTTGCGGATCCGATAGCAGTAGAGGTCGATCGCAAACTGCGCCTGTGGCGAGGGATCGGCCACCAGCCGCCCGGGGTCGGCGTCGCTGCCGGAGAGGCCGGCAAGTCCCGATTCGCCGTTGAGCAGCTCGATCACCTGGTCCGCGGTCCTCGCGAGCTGCCGCTGCAGGTGCGGGACGATGCTCGCGTCCACGTCTCCCGAGCGCGTCTCCATGACGAGTCCTTCGAGCGGCGAGAACCCCATGCTGGTGTCGACGGGTGTGCCGTGGTCGATCGCGGCGATCGAGCAGCCGCCGCCGAGTTGCAACGTGATCAGACGCCCTCCGCGGCTCAAGTCCGGGCGCGAGCTGCACCAGCGACGCCACAGCGATTCATGAGCGAGCCCGTGGAATCCGTAGCGGCGAACACCCTGGTCGACGCCGTAGCGCGCCGCCAGGGCGTACTCGGCGGCAATCCGCGGCAGGTTCGCGAACCAGGCGGTGTCGAACACCGCCACCTGCGGCGTCTCCTCGCCCCACACGTCTCGGGCGGCTGCCACCCAGCGCAGCGCCTGCGGATTGTGCAGCGGAGCGAGCGGGGAGAGCTCGGCGATGGCGGCGAGCACCTCCGGGTCGATTCTCGCGGGTGCCAGGAAGCGAGTGCCGCCGTGGACGACGCGATGCGCGATGACCTGGGGTGCAGAGGGCATTTGCGCGCCGAAGGCGCGCAGCAGCGCCGGCGCGTCCAGATTGCGGCCGCTGTGATGCTCGGCCGCGAGCCTGACGGGATCGTCGGCCGAGCTCGCGTCATAGAGCGCGAGCTTGATCGAGGTGCTGCCGCTGTTGACCGTCAAAACCGTCATGGCCGAGCATATTCACCCGCGTGCGTGAATGTCACGTGTAGCGTGTATAAGGGCCGCTAGGAGGATCCTACATGGACAACGCTCTCGAGCCGGGACTCCTGCGCCGCATGGATGCCTATTGGCGCGCCGCCAACTACCTGTCGGTCGGGCAGATCTATCTGCTCGACAACCCGCTGCTGCGCGAGCCGCTCACGCCCGCGCACATCAAGCCGCGCCTGCTCGGCCACTGGGGCACGACGCCGGGCCAGAATTTCATCTACGTGCACTTGAACCGCGTCATCTGCAAGTACGATCTCAACATGATCTATATCGCCGGCCCCGGGCACGGCGGCCCGGCAGTCGTCGCCAACACCTATCTCGAGGGCACCTACAGCGAGGTGTATCCGGAGATCACGCCCGACGAGCCGGGCATGAGGAAACTTTTCAAGCAGTTCTCCTTCCCCGGGGGCATACCGAGTCACGTGGCACCCGAAACCCCCGGCTCGATCCACGAGGGGGGTGAGCTCGGCTATTCGATGAGCCACGCTTGCGGGGCGGTGTTCGACTGCCCGGACCTCATCACCGCGTGCGTCATCGGCGATGGAGAAGCGGAGACCGGACCCCTCGCGACCGGCTGGAACGGCAACAAGTTTCTCAATCCGGCGACCGACGGCGCGGTGCTGCCGATCCTGCATCTCAACGGGTACAAGATCGCGAACCCGACGCTGCTCGCGCGCATCGAGCGGCCCGAGCTGCTCGAGTACCTGCGCGGCAACGGCTATGAGCCGTATATGGTCGAGGGCGATGAGCCGCTGCCCATGCACCAGCTGATGGCAGCGACCCTCGACACGGTGGTCGGAAAGATCAGAGACATCCAGACGGCGGCGCGCACGCGCGGGGTGAGCACGCGCCCGCGCTGGCCGATGATCGTGCTCGCGACGCCCAAGGGCTGGACCGGTCCGAAAGTCGTCGACGGCCTGCAGGTCGAAGGCACATTCCGGGCCCATCAGGTGCCGCTGGCGGAAGTCCGCCAGAACCCGGCGCACCTGAAGCTTCTGGACGCCTGGATGCGCAGCTACCAGCCCCAGGAGCTGTTCGACGCGAAGGGCCGGCTGCTGGCGGAACTGGCCGCGCTGGCGCCGCGCGGCGCGCGGCGCATGGGCGCGAACCCGCACGCCAATGGCGGCGCGCTGCTGCGGGACCTGCGCATGCCAGAGTTCCGCGAGTACGCCGTGAAGGTATCGGACCACGGCGGCGTATCCGCCGAGGACACGCGCGTACTGGGGACCTTTCTGCGCGACGTGATCAAGCTCAATCAGGCGCCGCGGAGCTTTCGCCTGTTCGGCCCCGACGAAACCAATTCCAACCGTCTGAACGCCGTGTTCGAGGCGACCGATCGACAGTGGATGGCCGAGAGGATCGAGGGCGACGACCACCTGGCGCTGCAAGGCAGTGTCATCGAGGTGCTGAGCGAGCACCTCTGTCAGGGGTGGCTCGAGGGCTACCTGCTCACCGGCCGGCACGGGCTGTTCAATTCCTACGAGGCCTTCATCCACATCGTGGATTCGATGTTCAATCAGCACGCCAAGTGGCTCAAGGTGACGCGGCAGATTCCCTGGCGCCGGCCGATCGCCTCGCTCAACTACCTGTTGAGCTCACACGTCTGGCAGCAGGACCACAACGGCTTCACGCACCAGGATCCGGGGTTCATCGACCACGTGGCGAACAAGAAGGCGGAGGTGGTGCGCATCTACCTGCCGCCGGACGCAAATTGTCTGCTGTCGGTCGCGGATCACTGCCTGCGCAGCCGCAACTACGTCAATGTGATCGTGGCCGGCAAGCAGCCCGCGCCGCAGTGGCTCGACATGGAGGCGGCCGTCCGGCACTGCACGCGCGGCATCGGCATCTGGGAGTGGGCGAGCACCGATCGGGGCGCAGAGCCCGACCTGGTCATGGCGTGCTGCGGGGATGTGCCGACACGCGAGGTGTTGGCGGCCGTCATGCTGCTGCGCGAGCACTTTCCCGAGCTGCGCATCCGTGTCGTCAACGTCGTGGATCTCATGAAGCTGCAGCCGCCGAGCGAGCATCCGCACGGGCTACCCGATCGCGACTTCGACGAGCTGTTCACTCCCGACCGGCCGATCATCTTCGCCTTTCACGGCTATCCCTGGCTCATTCATCGGCTCAGCTACCGGCGCACCAACCACGATAACCTTCACGTGCGCGGCTACAAGGAGGAGGGCACGATCACGACACCCTTCGATATGACGGTGCTCAACGACCTGGATCGCTTTCACCTGGCCGGCGATGCGATCGATCGGCTGCCGCAGCTCGAATCGCGGGCCGGGCTCGCGCGCCAGCATCTGCAGGACAAGCTCATTCAGCACCGCGAATACATCTACGCTCACGGCGAGGACATGCCGGAGATCCGCGACTGGCGCTGGAAAGCAGAATAGAGACCGGTCCGTAAACTCAATCGCTATGCCTGGCGAGCTGACTCGATACTTCAGGTAGAGCAGGGGTGCCTTCGATCCTCACCGCATCCAGCGCCATGGGATCCAACCCGAGGGCTTTCAGAATCGTAGGTGCCACCTGTGAAGTCGTCGCCGCGCTCGAGACCGTCTGCGCCGAGAAATGCGGGTTGGTGACCAGCAGCAGGACATTGGTGTCGTCGTGTGCGAAACCACCGTGATCTCCTATCATCGTCGTGGCGGAGGAGTAGGTCACCCCGACGTTCGGCGTAACGATGATGTCCGGTGTACGCGGATCCTGCCCGGCCTCCCAACCGCCCACGTTGTAGTTCAGCCACAGCGTCGGGCCATAGTAGATCTCGCCAAGTCCGATCGCCGCCGCGCTATTTTCCAGCAACTCGACCGCATCCTGGACGCTCGCGCCCTGCTTGAGCCACAGCACCGACACATCGTCTTCGGTCGCGCCAATGCCAGTTTGATTCAGGGGAGATTCCGAGAAAGGAATGGCGGATCCCAATAGTGTTGCCGGCGTGGTTTTCCCGTCGGCGACGTAGTGGCTGGTATCGATCGGTGAATCCCCATGCTTAGCCGTTACGATAAGCAGCGTGTCGTCATAGATGCCCGCCTGCTTCAGGGCGGCAACGATGTCACCGATCGAGGCGTCTACGAACTCAATTTCGCGAAGCAACTTCGCTCCAGGCAAAGCGGCAGCGTTCTGATATCCGCCGTTGCCGAAACCCGGCTCACTAACGCTCTGTCCGATGTACACCGCCTGAAAGTTCATACCAAACACAGCGGGTATGACCGCCGGCGCACCGGCGTGTGTCTTACCCGCGATCTCGTTCATCAGCGCGTGAACCTTGAGTGCGTCGTAACACTGAATGTCATCAAAGCTGCTGTTCCACGCAGTCGGACCGTTTACCGCATCGAGCACCTTGGCGCAGGAAACACCCTCAGCCGTCTTGATGCCCGGTAGCGGCACCGCGTTGGAGCTCACTTCCGGCGAGTAATAATCGTCGAGCCCGCGGCCGCCGGGGCCGGCGGCCATAGAGTAGGACGGGTGCTTGTCGATCCACGCCGTGTATCTGCCGACCGCGTGCACTACGCCGAAGATGGTATTGGTGCGCAGGAAATTCCATGGATACACCGGTGCGCAACCCTTGCTTGGGTCTCTCACCAGCTTCTGCGGGTCGATCGAAGCCGCCCCGCCCTCGGTCGGCGCAGCCCCAGGGGCGCCGCCGTTCAGCTTCGTATCATCAAAGTCTATTCCCTGATCGTAGTCGGTGGTGGATCCCGTTGGTACGCCGTAGGGCGTACATGCTCCACCCGCCAGCCCCGTTCCTGTGGTAGTCGCCGGCGCATCGAGCGTCCTGTCAAAGGCCACGTCGTAGTAGAGCCCGGTCGACCTCGGTGAGCCCCCGGTCACCAGAGCTGCCAGTCCCGGAAAGGAATCCGACGGCCTGGATGAGGTGACATTGACGTATTTGATCCCCTGACGGCCCAGCTGCGCCAGGTTCGGACAGTAAGGAGCGCCGCCGTTGGCGCCCTCGATACCGTGCGTGCAGTTGTAAAGGTCAACTGCGTGCATACCATCAATGCTGAGGAGGAGCACATGCTTGATGTTTGCGGAATCCGCCGCGGCACCATCAGCCTCAGCGTCGAGCGCCAGACAAGCCAACACCACGACCGATCCGAGGTGCGCAAATGATCGCCAAGTCGATTTCATGGCATAGCCTCCGCAAAGCGCGCTGAGAGCGCACGCATTTAGAAATGGAGGCTAAGTTGTGTTCCTTACAGCGTCATGACCCGGCGTGGGCTCGAGCCGCACCTTGGCGGCTACGAGTGACAGGGGCGGAATCAAAGACCGGTCCGGGATCCGGCCGACGCCGGACCCCGGGCCGACGGGCGCAGTGGAGGCGGGCGCGCCCGGTTCCCTGAGGCCGCCGTCAGCCGATGGCCCAGCCCATGCGCACCGTCGCCAGATAATGGCTGGGTGAGACAGGGTGGGGCGGCGCGGTGGCCCGATGCAGGAAGGGGCAGGATCGCGGGGCGACCGCAGCGTGTGTGGCAGTACGCGACGGCTGGGCTGTGCCCAGGTCGGATGCAACCCCGAGACCGAATGCCAGGTTGATGATCAGCGTCATCAGCCAGTTCGCAACGCTCATGGTGGACCCCCCATTGGAGTAGCCAGGCAGCGGTATCAGACACCGGCCGGGCCAACGCCGTGAAGCACCGGGACCGCGGTTCCGTCCTGGAAACCAACCGACTCGTCCCTGGGGGGGGGCGTGGGAGCCCCCGCTTTCGCCCCCGGAGACCGGTGCTAGGATCTGGTGACCGGGATCAGGCCCCGGGAGGACCATGGGTAAGCTGCACGAAGTTGAGATTCGTCGCCTGCGCCCGACCCAGGTGACGGTCGGCCTGATCGAGGTGCGCGACAAGCGCGCGAAGCTCGAGGCGCTGAAGAAGAAGGAGCAGCGGGACTTCATGGAACTGCACCCGATTCCGGCCGTGTGGGGCCCGGACGGCAAGCTCTACATTACCGATCACCACCACCTCGGCCGCGCGGCGAGTGAAGCCGATGTCGACACGGGCTTTTTCTGCATCGAAGGAGACTTCTCCAAGTGCCCGATCGCGCAGTTCTGGCCGAGGATGAGTGAGAACAACTGGGCGCACCCGGTCGACCAGAACGGCAAACCATGTGGCTTCGAGGCGATTCCCGATCACCTCGAGAACCTCATCGACGACCCCTACCGCTCGCTCGCCGGGTACGTCCGGGATGCCGGCGGTTACGACAAGACGGCGGTCGCGTTCGCGGAGTTCCAGTGGGCGGATTTCTTCAGGCCTCGGGTCAAGATCGGACCCACGCGGGCGGATTTCACCAACAGCGTCGCCATTGCGCTCAAACTATCGATATCTCCCGAGGCGGCGAGTCTGCCCGGATACAAGGGGCCGGCCAGGGCAGCGACGCCCGCGAGCGGGGCACCAAAGGCCTGATGGGGCCTGGGCAGCGTTGGAGGACACAACATGCGACTGATCACACTGAGCTGCGCGGCCGTACTCGTCGGCTGCGCAAACGCCCCGGGTCCGGACGATCCCTCGGCGCCCGCACGGGCGCAGCAGAGGATCGAAGCCCGGGAGCTCGAGCAGGCGGAGGCGGAATGCGCGAAGCAGGGCAAGCACGCCGTCGCTGCGCGAGCCGAGGGTGAGACGATTTACAACTGTGAGTAGCGTGACCCGATCGCCCACCCCGCACTGCCGAAGCGGGGCCGACCGACTGACAGAATCCACGCACGTTGGAAATAAGAGTGGCAACGCGCTGCGCCCCGGATACACTCAACAGCGGTGACTCAATGATCCGCCGTCCGAAACTGCCGAATCTGGCGAAGTCAGGGACTGTCCAGAACCCGCTCCGTTTCACCGATATCCTGCCGGTCCGCGCGATGAAGCCCGGCGTGGAGTACCAGGGCTGGAAATGCAGTGACTGCGAGCAGCCGATTGCTCCCAGGCGGCAGGGGCTCGATCGGCCTGACTCCAGTCTGACCATCAAATGCCCCCATTGCGGGGAGGTGCAACATCTCACCTGGCAGGGGCTGGCGACCATGCAGTACGAACCTCGAAAAGCGCGCTGATCCGAATTTATGAATATCCGAACGTTACAACGTGGTCTCCAGTACTGCGGCCGGGTCAAGGCGGTGCGTCAGACCTATCATGTGTTCGAAGCGCAAGGTTATTTCTTCGTGCTTTCGTTTGCCATTTCGAAGACGCGACGGGGATCTGGCTACTTCAACGTGGTTGATAAGGACGCCGTCGAGTACGTGCACGAGCGCGTCGGCGGTTCCAGAGGCGTCACGGCAAAATCCGTCGTTGCCGCAGCCAGCCGCACCAAACACGTCCGATCGACGCTGCTTGCACTGAATGTCCTGTATGTCCTGGTCGCTCTCCATCAGGCGACCATCACGCGTGCGGGTGAACACCGGCAGCTGTTCTTTTCCGTGCGAAAAGCGAGGCGCGCGAGCCGGCAGCATCGGGCGCCATGAACGAGACAATCCGCGACTACCTCAAGCGCCGCATCCGATGGTTGATGGCAGCCGTCGTCGGCGGCTGGCTCCTGTTCCCGCTCTCCGAGGCGGTGCCGCGCGAAACCCGGCCGCTGGTTTTGGCCCTCGGCGGGATCCTTTTTGCCGGGGCTGTCCTCGCCATCAATTACGTCATCAAGTGCCCGAGGTGCTCCGCGAAAGTGGGTCGCACAATTGCTATGCCCTTGGCATTCAGTTGGGGTTCTGGCCCCCGCATCAACTTCTGCCCGTATTGCGGCGTGAGTCTGGACCAGCCGCGCACACAGCAGCAGCACGGGACCGCGACCAACCCGATTAGCTGATAGCGCGGCTCCGGCGCGGCTGATGGCGCAAAAGGGGAAACTGTCCCGCCGGGAGCGGCCTCGGTGGCCTGATAGAATCAAACTGACGAGCCTGATTCGATTGGAATGGAGAGGTGGCAGAGCGGTTGATTGCACCGGTCTTGAAAACCGGAGGCTGCGCAAGCGGCTCGTGGGTTCGAATCCCACCCTCTCCGCCAAAAAATGGGCATTTCGCCAGGTCCGACCCAGCGTGCCGGTGAGATCAGAGTGTTTCCCGGGATCGGTGCCGCGTGCGCGTGAACCGTGGCATCATGCGTCGATGATTTCGCGTTACCCGCTATTAGTGTGTGCCGCCCCTTTTTTCCTGGCTGCGTGTCTGTTTGCCTGCAGTACGCCCGGTAACTATCGTAACGATGCGGCTCACGAGGAGTTGCTTCGGACACTTCGCCAATGCCTTGCAGAGATCCCCATTAGCGGCGACAGAGACAAAGACTTCATATCCCCCTGTGTCTCGCGGGACGTCTCTTCCTTGAATGGGATCTCCCGCAGCCGCCTGATCGATGCGCTTGGACCGGCGCGGTTTTGTATGAGTCAGACTGAATTAAACTTTCCGGAGAAGGACAATTGTCCATTTGCCCAGAATCCCCTATGGAGTTTCTACCGTCATGCCGGCTCGATCGACGTGGGCGGAGGGCCACAATTGATTTGCGTATCGAATAAGACAACGCGTTGCGTGACCGTGGAGTGGCGGCGCACGCAGTGACAGGCGGCCGATTGGGGATGCTGGGGAGTGATGTGGTGCACCGGCGGTTCATTACCATTCTTCACTTGTGGGCGGTGAAGCCACGGGACTAAGGTCTGGGGCAACACCTGATCGTCGGCCGGGACGTGCTCGTGCTCCACAAGATCTTGCTGAACGCGCTGCTTGCGAGCCTGATCGGCTCGTGCCTCCTGACGGGTTGTGCGAGCTACTCCGGCTCCCCGATGCTGGTAGTCACCCCTCCAGCGACCCCGCAGAACGGTCAGTCACCAAGCAGCTCGCCTGGAGCCAGCGGCGCAACATCGGCTAGCGCCAGTGAGACATCGACGGCGCCGCCAACGACCAAAGAGCAGGTTACGGTCACCGCGCCGCGGCCCGAGCGACCACTGCCAGCGCTTCCACCAGAAGAATTCTTCAATTGCATGCAGCAAAGTCCTGGCGGATCGGATCCGAAGAATATCGACCTTACGCAGGCATCGATGTGTGAGCATCAGCTCAATTGGGAAAAGCGTACCGTGGTCGAGACGTGCCTCAATCGCAATGGGAACACGGCGCTGCCCAGGGTCATTCAGGCATGCACGGAGTCGCTGGATCACAAGATCTTCGAGGGCAACGATCGCTTTTTTCTGTTTGCGAATCGAGCCGACGCGTATTTTGCCCAGGGCGATAAGCAGCGTGCGCTCGACGATTACAATGAAGCCGTTAAATTGGCTCCCCGTAACGCCGAGCTCTACTACAACCGTGGGGTCTTCTACGTGGCGCAATCTGATGACGACGCGGCCTTGCGCGACTTCGACACAGCCATGGGTCTCAACCCTAAACTTGTTCCCGTGCTGCGTCAGCGCGCAAGAATCTACCAGGCTCGAGGTAATCTCGGCGGCGCACTTGCGGACTATTCGGCGGCTATCGGTTTGCAGCCGAAAACTGCTGCCTTGTGGAGCGAACGAGGATATGTGTTCCTGATTCAACATGACTACGAAAGTGCGGTAAAAGATCAGGCCCAAGCGATCCAACTCGATCCAAAGCTCGCCAGGGCCTATTTCCTCCGTGGCGCAGCCTTCGGAGACCTGGGCGACTCGCGCAATGCCGTCAGTGATCTCGTGACTGCGGTGAATCTCGATCCTTCGCTGGCCCGTTATGTGGCGACCAAGGGCAAGACGGCTTTGCTTACGCTGCCGTTGCCGCCCTGATCCGAAGAGTGGTCGTAACACCCGTTTAGTACCGCGGGTCTGCGGCCGGTCACCGATCCGTAACCGGCGTTCGACTGACTTTTTCACCATAACGCCCCCACACTGCTTGCACGTGTCGCGGAATTGACACGGGCTTCGCTCAGTTAGGGGATGACGATGTGGTTCAAGCTGCTTGTCGATCTCGTCGTGCTTGATCTGGTCTCACTGGCGTATCTGGCTTGGGAAGCCAGAAACGCCCCACTGCAACCAAATTACTAGCAGGCCCGCGGCTTGCGATAGCCCTGCGCGCCGGGTCTGGAGAGCTGCTGCGGCCAGGACGGCCGCAGCATTCCCACCCTTGTCGGCCGTGACCGCTCTATGACTCCGGGTTGACGTCTACGGGATAGTCCTCGTCGTCAGATGGCCGCGCCATGCTTGCCGCATCCTCGTGCGGCATCTCCTACGACGTCGGTGTGTACCTACGGAATGCGCTGACTACAACGAGCGCAGGAAATTGATCAGGTCCTGCTGATCCGCGGCACTCAGTGACCGGAAGTTGTCCACGATCTGGTTCGCTTCGCTTCCGGAGCTGGCGTGATCCTGGATCGCCTGGATCAGGTTACTGGTTCTGCCGTCGTGCAGGAAGAACACGCGCTCCCCGAGGCCCCACAGCGGTGCCGTGCGAAATTCGTCCGGGCCCGCCTGACCCTGAGTGATTCCGTCGGCAAGTCCGCTGCCCATGTGATGCACGAGCAGATCCGAGAACAGGTTCACCTGCTTGTTCGATAACGCGACGCTGGGCACCGTGTAGGATCCACTGGCGATGGCTCTGCCTGTCGCAAGGGACGGTGTATGGCACAGTGAGCAGCCTACGCTTGCGAACAATGCGCTCCCATGTTGTGTGGACGCAGTCGGTGCGGCGGGCACCGGCGCTGCGAGCATGCGCATGAAGTCGGCGAACGCCTCGATGTCGGACAGCACGGCTGTCGGCGCCATCGGTGCTCCGGCGGGCGGGAAGTTGTCGGTGTCGTTGGGTGTCGCTTGACCACCCTGGCAGTTGGGCGTCTCGTCGCGCTCTTGCGGAAAGAGCTCGTTAGAGATGCCCATCTCGACGTTGTAGGCTTCACCGGCAAACATGAGCAATGACTTGTTCTGCGCCTTCCAGCCGAAACGCGTGATGGTGCCATCGTTCGCGCTGAGATTGGTGTTGCCACCCTGGATCGCGTTGGCGTGGCCGGCAACACCACTGCGCTGCTTGGCGGCGGCGTTCGCCTGTTGATTGGCGAGAACGGCCGAGTCGGGGATCGCTTCGATGAGGCCTGCGCCCAGCACCGGCGTCGGGATGCGGAACACGATGTTGGCATTGCCGCCCTGACCGGTCAGTGGATTTCCGGCGGGCGTGAAAGAAGGCTGTACGATATCGCAGCTTCCGGCGTCGTTTCGTCCGCTGATGACGAACACGTTGTGCACGCCGCCATCGGCCACGCCGTTGGATTGGATGAAGCGCGCCTCGCGAATTGGGCCGCTCTGCGCCTCGAACCATGGCATTTGATTGGTTGCGCCGTCGGCGTTCGCCACTCCGAACAGCGGGTTGGTGGCCGGACTGGAGCCGCCCATGTACGGCTGCGCGTGGCAGGATGAGCATTGGTTCGAGTTGAAGCGCGGCCCGAGTCCGTTGCCCTGTGTCGAGGTAGCGCCTGAGACGACCTCGACCGTCTCGAAGCGGCTCGCGCCGTCCTGGAAGAAGGTGAGCTCGTCAGGCGTCATGCCCGACAGCGGCAGCGGTGGGCCGCCGTCGGTGGCCGCCCGCCGCACTCCCGGATCCCTTGCTTGTGGGAATGCTGCTGGCGACTCCAGTGCACCTGCACACCCCAACACCACGATCACGACATACTGCACAATTGCATCGCGCCCACGCATTTTGTCCCCCCTGCTGCGAGCTGCGGCGTTTCCGATTGCGTACGTTGGATCTACGCCCCGTCAACGCGAGTGTCGATGTGTCGCCTGCTTAAGACGCGCTGCAGCCCGAGCCGGACGTGTGAAAAAGCCTGGAAAAAGCCTGCTTTCACACTTGTGCGCGCGCGATGAGCGAGTCACAAGTTCATTGCATCAGTTGCGATCTGTGCGGTCCGGTGGCAGCTTGTCAATCAGTCATGCTCCAGCCCGTGCACCAAGGGAAGCGCAGAAAGCGGCGTCGCTCGTGGCTGAAAGCCCTTGCCATAAGCGGTGAGGAGCAAAGTCAGCTCGAGAAATGGTCTCGCGCCCGCCGGGGTGATCGCTCACTGGCGATAAGAGCGCGCATCGTCCTCAACTGCTGCGCGGGGCGCTCCAATCGTGAAGTTGCACGGATGCTGGGGCTGACGCCGCAGACAGTCGGCAAATGGCGACGCCGCTTCGCAACACAGCGCCTGCTTGGCCTGCTCGATCAGCCGCGCTCGGGCGCGCCGCGCTCGATCAGCGATGCGCTCGTCGAAGCGGTGCTCGCGAAGACCTTGCACGAACGCCCGCCGGACGCTGCGCGCTGGAGCAGTCGGCGTCTGGCGACGGCGCTGGGCATTTCGCAGCGGGCGGTTTTGCGCATCTGGCGCACTTTCGAGCTTTAGCGCCGGTGGCGCTGACTCAGAACCGCAGCGGCTGCGACACCGAGCACCTGAACAGGATGCTGCTCGCGTGCTCGCCCCGAGGTCCGACTTCGGACTTGTCGTAGAAGCCGTCGGTGACGGCCGCCTCGCCGTGCCGCCTGCAGAACTCGTTGGCTTCCTCCACGGCTGCTTCGCGGCTGCCGTAATAGCCGCCCGACGGTGCGGTGGCGGTGAGCGAGTAGCGGCCTTTCCCCAGGTCCTGCACGCTGACATGCGTGCAGCCGAGCAGGAAAGCCAGACTGGCGGGCGCCAGGCTGATGAAAGCGAGGTGAACGAGGGCGCGGGCTTTCATGCGACCGCGAGTGTGGAGTCGGTCGAGGGTGGTGAGGTACTGCGCTACGGCGAGGACTGTTTGAGCTGCGCGTCGAGGAGCGCGCGGAGCGTGCGCCAGTGACGCTCGCTTTGCGCGGCGTCATACACCGGCGTGTCGCGGAACACCCAGCCGTGCCGCGCGGGATAGGTCTCGATCAGATGATCGACGTCCGCGTCCGTCAACGCCGCTTCGAGCCGCGCCTTCATGTCATCGGGAAACGAGGGATCCTCGCTTGCGCCGGCGACATAGACACGCGCTCGCATCTTCGGTGCCAGCAGGTGAGGGCTCTCGGGTGCGGCGCTCGCGAGCTGGCCGCCGTGGTAGGACGCGGCGGCGACGATGCGTTCGGGATAGGTCCCGGTGGCGGTCAACGCCAGGCGTCCACCCATACAGTAGCCGGTGACACCGATGCCACCGGGCTTCACGTCGGTTTGCTTTGCGAGGTAGTCGAGGAACGCACCCGTGTCGGACATGGCGGCGGCGGCGGTTACCAGTGACATGAACTTCCCCGACAGCATCCGCCACGCAGCCGGGTCGGCAAACAGCTGGCGCGCATCCATCGGCGCATAGGGGCCGGAGCGGTAATACAGGTCGGGCAACAGCACGTAGTAGCCGTAGCTCGCGAGGCGTTCGCCGAGCTCCAGCATCGCAGGCCGGATGCCGATGCCGTCCATGTAGACGAGCGCGGCGGGCCAGGGCGCGCCTGCGGCGGGGCGGTAGATGTAGGCGGGACAGAGGCCGTCGGGAGTCCTGATCTGAATTGGATTCATGTACAGCCCGCCTCCGTGTGCGCGGCCATGCCGCGCGCTCCTGATTGCAAACTTTTTACTCTGTCGCGTGGGGACTGGCAATTCAGCGCGGCGGCACCGGTCGCCTGAGCCCCAGGGCCTCGAGGCGGTCGCTGAGACGCTGCGGCCGGGGGTTGAGCCCGGCAATGAAGCTCACCGCCTCGTCGACGTCATCGGTGAACAGGACGTGCTTCCTGAAATTCTCGCCGCGCCCGTTGTTGACGAAGAGATTGCGCAGCAGCTGGTACACCGGCAGCTTCCTGGTCCAGTAGGTCTTGTCGAAGAAGACCATCGGAGCGAACGGGTCTGCGCCGCTCAGATAGTAGTTCTTGTTGGCGCTCTGGAACACCTCCTGGAGCGTGCCTGCCTTGCCGCGCGTGAAGATGATGCCGTTGGTGGCGAGCGCGAGCAGCACGTCCTCGCGGACGCTGTTCTGGAAATATTTCGCGATCCGCGTCGCCAACGGGGTGAGCGGCTCGTGGCCGTAGTACCAGGTTGGCACGCCGAGGCTGGGTCGGCCCGTCTTGACCATTTGTCCGAGCAGCTCGTAGGCCGGTACTATCCAGGCGTGCAGTTGCGCGACCAGCCTGCGGTTCGGGACTCCGCGGTTATTGATCACGGCAAGTGAGTCCGGGAGCTTCGCGGCCCGCCGGGCGAGGTGCGTGATGATCTGTCCGACTTCGAGCTGCGAGGCGCCGCTGCACAGCGCACCGAGATGAGTCGCTTCCATGGCGCCCGGCCCCCCGCCGCTCGCCATGAGGTAGCCCTTGGCCGAGAGCTTGCGCGAGATGGCGGCGACCTGCCGGTAGGTGGGTGAGCCGCGCGGCTCGTCGTGGCCGCCCATGATCGCGGCGATCTTCGGGTGGTGCGTGAGGAACTCGAGCGTCGCCTCGAGGATCGAGGTGTCGTGCAGCGCTTCCATCATGCCGGCGACCGCATCGGCCGGCGCCGCGCGCCCCTTCATCACGAAGTAACGGTAAGTCCGGAAATCCGGCACCTGCGCCAGCGATTGCGGCCGGGACGGGTCGAAGCCCGCGAGCAACTCGTGCGGGTCGTACAGGCTGCCTCGAATAGGCTTGAACGGCAGATCTTCGAGCCGCATGTCCTCCCCGGCGCCTCCTCGAGGCGAGCACTTGCGCGACGATTGATTATAAGATGTCGCGCGGCTGCGGTGAGGAGACAACCAAGGTGACGGACCAGGCGTACGTACGTGGGGTGCGGCTTCGCGGGGCTCTGGTGGCGTTGACAGGCGCGCTCGCCTGCGTGGGGGCTAACGGAGCAAACAGCGTGGACGAGAGCAATCATGTGGCCGCGACCGGCGACCCGTACCTGTGGCTCGAGGACATTCACGGCGCGAAGCCGCTCGAGTGGGTGAAGGAACAGAACGCGCGCTCGACCGCCGTGCTGCAGGCGGATCCTGACTATCAGAAGGACTTCGACGCCATTCTGCGGGTGCTCGATGCGACCGACCGGATTCCGTACGGCGACCTCGATCACCAGTACGTGTTCAATTTCTGGCAAGACGCGCAGCACCCCAAGGGCATCTGGCGTCGCACCAGCGTTGCGGACTACGCCCAGCCCTCACCCGCCTGGGAGGTGCTGCTCGATGTCGATAAGCTTGCTGCGGACGAGCACGAGAACTGGGTGTGGAAGGGCGCGGACTGCACTGCTTCGCTGCGGCGCTGTCTGGTTAACCTGTCGCGTGGTGGCGGCGATGCAGTGGTGGTGCGCGAGTTCGACCCTGCGGCCCGCGAGTTCGTCAAGGACGGCTTCGAGCTCACCGAGGCCAAGTCGTCCATCGCCTGGCTCGATGAGGACACGGTGCTGTTTGGCACCGACTTCGGGCCCGGCTCGATGACTACTTCCGGCTACCCGCGGCTTGTGAAGCTGTGGAAGCGCGGCGAGCCCATGGCGAGTGCGCGCACGGTCTTTGAAGGCAAGGACAGCGACGTCGCCTCGGCGGGCGTGGTGTTCCTCTCGCCCGCTCGCACCATTGCGCTCGTGCAGCGCGCCGTCGGGTTCTTCACGTCCGAGTACTTCCTGCTCGCTCCCGGTGGCAGCACGCGCCGGCTGCCGCTTCCGCCCGGGGCCGACTTGAAGGGCGCTCAAGGTGACAACCTGATCTTTACACTGCGCGAGGACTGGACACCGGCCGGCGGCGTGAACATCCGCAAGGGCTCGCTGATCGCCTACCCGGTGCCGCAGGCGGGCGCGCGGGACGACGGCAAAGCTCTGCCGCTGGAGAAAGTGGCCGTGCTCTACAGTCCGGACGCGCACAGCGCCGTCGACGAGGTGGCCGCCGGACGCGATGCGGTCTACGCCTCGATCTACCACGACGTCACCGGCAGCATCCATGTGTTCCGCCCCGGTTCGGACGGCAAATGGAGCCATGCGACGCTGCCGCTGTCTGCCGGCGGCTCGACGCACATCGTGGCCGTCAATTCCTGGGGGCCGGAGGCGCAGTTCCGCTTTGAGAGCTACACCACACCGACGACGCTGTACGCGGACGGCGGAGACGACCGGCCGGTTGCCATCAAGTCACTGCCCGCGCGCTTCGACGCCTCGAACCTCGAGACGCAGCAGTTCTTTGCGACCTCCGCGGACGGCACGCGAGTGCCGTACTTCGTGACGCGCGCGAACAACCTGTCGGGACCCGCTCCCACGGTGCTGTACGGTTACGGCGGCTTTGAGATCTCCGAAACACCGAATTACTCGGCAAACTTCGGCATGCTGTGGCTGACGCGCGGCGGGGTGTTCGTGGTCGCCAACATCCGCGGCGGCGGCGAGTACGGCCCCGCGTGGCATCAGGCGGCAATCCTCGCGCACCGCCAGAGAGCCTACGACGACTTCCAGGCGGTGGCCGAGGATGTGGTGAAGCGCGGCATCACCACGCCCCGGCAGCTCGGCATCATGGGCGGCTCGAACGGCGGGCTCCTGGTGAGCGCCAACATGGTGGAGCGCCCTGAGCTCTTCGGCGCGGTGGTTTGCCAGGTGCCGCTGATCGACATGATCCGCTACACGCACATCGGCGCCGGGGCTTCCTGGGAGGCGGAGTACGGCGATCCCGCAAAGCCCGCTGACCGGGCGTGGCTGATGAAGTACTCGCCCTATCAGAACGTGCGTAAGGGGGAGAGCTATCCGCCGGTGCTGTTCGTGACCGCGACGAGCGACGACCGGGTGACGCCGGTGCATGCGCGCAAGATGGCCGCACGCATGGAGGCGCAGGGGCACGACGTGCTGTTCTACGAGAACACCGACGGCGGGCATGCGGCGGCCGCCAACCACAAGCAGGCCGCCGAGATGTGGGCGCTGAGCTTCGTGTACCTCAAGCAGAAGCTCGGATCGCGCTAAGCCCGCCACTCACGCCGCGATACGGAAGTCGCTCATCTGCGCCTCGAGCGCCCGCTTGAAGGCCGGCCTCGCAGTGCAACGCCCGACGTAGGCCACCAGGCGCGGATCGGCCAGGAGCTCGGGCACGATCCGCAGCACGGTCGTCATCATGAGGTCGCCGGCGGTGAAGCCCTCGCCGTCGAGATACGATTTGTCGCCGAGCGCGTTCGCCAGGCAGCTCAGGCGACGGCGCGCGAACTCGACTGCGCTCGGCCGGCGCAGTCGGGCCCACTCCTGATCCGCGTAGAGGAAATCGATCATCGCCACGGTCATGATGTGCGGCTCGACGGAATTGAGGGCGGCGATGAGCCACTGAGTGGCGCGGGCGCGCGCGCCGGGCTCCTTGGGCAGCAACCCCTCGCACCGTGCGCCGATATGCAGGACGATTGCGCCGCTTTCGAAGATAACGCAGCCGTCCTCCTCGAGGATCGGCACCTGCCCGAAGGGCTGCAATGCCCGGTAGTCGGGCTTGTCCTGATCGCCGTGCTCGAGCAGCCGCGTTCGATACGGCAGGCCGGCTTCCTCCAGGGCCCAACGTGCGCGCAGGTCGCGCACCTGGCCGCGGGCGGGCGGCGGCACCGAGGCGAAGGCAGAAATCGTGATCATGAGGTTGGTCCTGTGTGCGCTACGAGGCTATTTGACAGCACGACGCTCGAGACGACTCAAAATCGACAATGGTCCGATCAGCCGCCACCGCTTCGGGGCGTCGTCCTACATTCATCAGCTTCTCGAGAGCGCTTAATGCAGCCGATGACAAAGCTGATCCACGATTCGCTGATGCGCCATGCACCGGGCAGGCAAAAAGGGGCCATGGGATACGTTCTGGCGTGGCTCCTCGGTGTGCCCATTCCAATACTGATCCTGGTAGCGCTGCTGCGCGGTTGCTCCTGAGCGCATTCGTTAGGAGCAATTGCAACCATGGCAACGACTTCTGCTGATGCGCGATCGGTAGTGGATCTGCGCGAGCACCCGGTCATGCGGTGGGGAGCGGTGTTCGCCGGATGGACCGTTGCCGCCGCGATCGCAATGGTGCTCTACGCATTCGGGCTCGCCGTGGGCTTTTCGGCGATCGATCCCCGTGACGCGGCGGCGGTTGCGCATGGCATCCCCGCGGGCACTGTCGTTTGGATCATTCTGACTTGGGCTGCGTCTCTCTGGATCGGAAGCATGTTCGCAAGCTGGTTCGACGGCCGCAACGACACCGAGATGGGCGTGGTGCGAGGACTCACAGTCTGGGGACTATCGATGGTGGTCACCGGGCTGCTGGTGGCCTGCGAATTTGCACATATCGGATCTGTGACGGCAGTCGACGTGGCCACTCGCGCGATCGACCCGGCACTGCTTGCGCGCTACATCACGGTATCCATGTGGACCGCATTTGGCAGCGCGGTGGCGGCGCTGCTCGCCTCGGCCTTCGGCGGATGGCTGGGTGCGCGCCACGTACACTACGTATATCACCTGCGTAAGTACCAGGCCCACGGCCGGTGATCTGCACTCGGGGCAGAGGGTCAGCTCAGGGCGTACAGGTACTCGACGAACGAGGCCACAGCCCCGTCCAGCCCCTGCACTTTCGGATTCGTCGACTCGATCAGGTAGTACTCGTCCGGCGCGTGCGCGCCCGTGCCATGCCCCATGCCGAAGTGCCCGGCCGGAAGACTGAGCGGGGCATCGGTGAACAGATACCCGGGCCAGGAACCTGCCGAGCGCGGCCACAGCTGCGGATCGGCGCCGAGCTTGCGATAAGTGGCGAGCTGCGTCTGGATCAGCCGGCTGTTCTTGTCACTCGAGTTCGGGTCGTAGCCGCCGCTCATATTGACCTCGATGTCACCGAAGCCGTGCTTGGCCAGATGCGCTTTCAGCTTCGCGAGCGTGTCCGCGGCAGTCATGTCCGGCACGAGCCGCATATCGATCTTGGCCTCGGCCCGGTGCGGCAGGACGGTCTTGCCGCCGGGACCGGTATAGCCGGCGACCAGGCCTTCGATGTTGATCGTCGGCTGCGACTCGAGAAGCATCTGTGACTCGAGCCAGCTCACATCGTGCACCCAGTGCTCGACGCCGAGCGTCTTCTTGACGGTCGCCTCGGAGGTCCTGGCGACGTAATCGGTGATCATCTTCTTCTGCTCAGGGGTCAAGGGCTTGGCGCGCTCGAAGAATCCCGCCACCGCGGGGGTGTGGCCATCCGCCTTGACGAGAGTGTTGAGCGCCTGCACCAGATGCCAAGTGGGGGAGTCCACCGCAGCCTCGAGACTCGAATGCACGTCATGCTTCGGACCACGCCCCCACTTCTCGCCGCTCGAAACGAGCTGCAGCTCCACTACGCCCTTGGCGCCGAGCGACACCGTCACGCCGCCGTCGCGGTCCTGACCGGCCTCCGGCATGAAGACGCCGATGCACTTCTTTAGCGCGGCCAGCACTTCCGGACTTCTGACCACCTCGCCGAAGTGCGGCGAGCCGATCTCTTCCTCGCCCTCGCATACCAGCACCAGGTTGACGGGCAGCGTGCAGCCGGCGGCCTTGAAGGCCATGAGCGCGGAGAGGAACGAGTTCTCGGGTCCCTTCTGGTTGACGGCGCCGCGTCCCATGCATACGGTGCCGAGCCCCTCCTTCTGCACGAGTCGCGCCTCGAGCGGTGGGGAGCTCCACTCCTCGGGGACGAACTGCTTGACGTCATACATGAAGTAAATGCCTATCGTCGTGCGCGCGCCGGCATCGATGCGGCCGAACACGCCGGGCTTGCCCGAGGTCGGCATGAGCTTGACCTGCGTGAAGCCTGCCTCGCGCGCGAGCTGCGCCATGTGCTCGGGCCCCTGTGGATAGTTGCGGTTCTCGGCCGCAATCGAGGGCAGCGCAATCCACTCCTGCAGGCGCTTGATGTTCGCGGCGTGCATCTTGGGGATCTCGGCGAGTACCGCAGGCTTCCCCGGACAGGTTGCCGCGAGCGCACTGCCCGGCAAGGCAGCCAGCAGCGCAGCGGCAGCGGAAGCATCCAGGAAGTCGCGCCGGCTCAGGCTCTTCTCGTTCACGTCAGTCATCGCCTCACTCCCTATTCAGGCCCGACGCGATGCTACTGCTGCGGTTCTCCTGGAGACAACAACTCATGGTATGAAGTGCCATGGAGCAGGCGTTCGAGATTCTGCGCGCCGCCGCGCGGCGGGCGCTGCCGTGGAAGAACGGCGGTGGCGTCACGCGCGAGGTGGCCGTGTTTCCTGCCGGCAGCGATCTGGCGCACTTTGACTGGCGCGTGAGCATTGCCGAGGTGCGTGCGGCGGGACCGTTCTCGCGCTTCCCGGGCGTCGATCGACGCATGGTGGTGCTCGAGGGCCGGCTTGCGCTCAGCATCGAGGCGCAGCCGGCGACGAGCCTCACGCCGGATGCCCCACCGGTGTTCTTTCCGGGCGACGTGCCGGCGTTCGGTGAGCCCATCGACGGCCCGGTCGTGGACTTCAACGTGATGACTCGCCGCGGCCGCTTCGAATCGACCGTGACGACTCGCACGCTGACCGAAGCCCTCGAGCTCGAGCCGGCGCGCGGCACGACGATCGTGCTGGCGTTGTCTGATCTCGTTCTCCGCTATGCCGGGCGCGAGGTAAGGCTTGCGCGCCTCGACGCGGCACGCCTCGAGGGCGATGGTGAGCCAGGCGACATGATCTGCATGCCCGCGCCGGCGTCCTGCTATCTCATTCACATCACGCGGGTGAACTCAGCGCGCCTTTGAGCCGCGCAAGCGTAAGCCGCTCACATCCGGGGCGACCAGCCGTGGTGAAGGGCTGCCGCGCACCTCGCCGAAGCGCTCGCCGCGGTTCCAGGCGCTGGTCGCCTCTTCCATCTCCTCCACGCGCCGTGCGACGAAGTTCCACCAGAGCAGAATCTCCTCGCCGAAGGGCGTGCCGCCCACGAGGAGGATCCGCGCGGCGCGCTCGCAGTCGATGGCAAGCCGCTCGCGGCGGGTGCCGAGGTAGAGGAGCGTCCCGGGGGTGAGCGCCTGGCCTTCGATGGTCGCCGCGCCGACGAGTACCAGCGCTGCGTGCTCGAACGCCGCGGTCAGTGGCATGTCGATGTGCGCGGCTCCGGCGGCGGCGAGGTCCACCGCCATGAGCGGGGAATACACCTCCGCGGGCGAGGTCTCGCCGCAAGCGCTGCCGGCGAGCACCCGTACCGTGAAGCCGCCGCGCTCGATGAGCGGCAGGCGTGGGTAGTTGCGAAAGGCCGCCGCGCGCCCGCGCTCGGTCTCGGGGAGCGCAATCCACAGTTGCGCCGCATGGAGCCTCCCTGCCGGTCCCGGCGCCGAATCCTCGGCGTGGGAGATGCCGCCGCCGGCGGTCATCAGATTCACCTGTCCGGGGGTGATCACCTGCTCGTTGCCGAGACTGTCACGGTGTACCACTTCGCCTTCGATCATCCAGGTGAAGGTCTGCAGGCCGATGTGCGGATGCGGGCCGACGTGCAGCCCCGCGCCGGCGGGGAAGTCGAGCGGGCCGGCGTGATCGAGGAAGCACCAGGCGCCGACGGTGCGCCGCCGGCGATTAGGCAATGCGCGGCGGATGATGAGCCCGCCGCCGATCTCGGTAGCGCGGGTCTCGATGCGCTCGAGCACCGGATGAGCAGGGCAGGGCGCGGCTTCGGCCGCGGGCGCAGCGTCGGCAGGTGCCAGGTCGGTCATGTGGGGCTCTCCGGTGTGATGGTGATCGCCGTCCGGGTGCGATGTTAAGCTGCCCCGGCCAATCCAAGGAGCACCCCGATGCAGCCGGCGTCGATCGACGACAACGTCTGGGCCGTGATCCGCGACTACGAGGCGCGCGCCGAGCGCGAGGAGCAGCTCTGGGGCACGCTCTCGGCCGAGGAGGCCGGGCGGCGCCTCGATGAGTTTCTGCTGCCGGTCGGGCGCGCCACCGGCACGCTGCTCAACGTGATCGCCCGCGAAGCGCAGGCCCGGCGCATCCTGGAGGTGGGCAGCTCATACGGCTACTCGACCACCTGGCTGGCTGACGCCGCGCGCGCGGTCGACGGCCGGGTGATTTCGCTCGAGCTCAAGGCCGCCAAGACCGAGTACGCCCGCGCGCAACTCGCGCGTGCCGGGCTCGCCGATTACGTCGAGTTCCGCGTTGGCGATGCGCTCGCCAGCCTCGCGGCGCTCGACGGGCCTTTCGACCTGGTGCTGATCGACCTGTGGAAGAACCTGTACGTGCCGGTGTTCGACCTGCTGCACCCGAAGCTCGCGCCGGGAGCGATCGTCGTTGCCGACAACATGCTCGAGCCCGAGAGCGCGCGCCCGCACGCCGAGGCGTATCGCCGGCGAGTCCGCGAGGCACGCGACATGACGTCGGTGCTCCTCAACGTCGGCAACGGCATCGAGGTCAGCCGCTGCCGGTAAGGGTGATCTCGACGCGCTTGTTGTGCTTGCCCTCGCTGCGGATTTTCAGCACGCGGATCGCGCCGATCTCGGCGATGTTGGCGACGTGCGTGCCGCCGCAGGGCTGCAGGTCGATCCCGGGAATCCGCAGCAGCCGCACTCGCCCCGCCCCGCGCGGCGGCTGCACGCTCATGGTCTTGACGAGCTCCGGTTGCCCGTCGAGGTCTGCGTCCGTGATCCAGCCGGTCTCGGTGGAGACGGCGCGGGCGATCAGCGCGTTGGTCTCGCGCTCGATGCGCCCGGCGTCGAGCAGACTCAGGTCGATGTCGAAGTCGAGTCGCGCTTTCTCGGGCACGATGTTGCCACCGGTGACGGGCGCCACGATCACGCACGACAGCAGGTGGAGCGCGGTGTGCAGCCGCATGAGCCGGTAGCGGCGCTTCCAGTCGAGCTCGAGCGTGACAGCCTCGCCCGGCTCCGGCAGTTCGCTGCCGGCAGCCGGCAGGTGCATCACGCGGTCCGGTGTGTCGCCCTTGCGGGTGTCGGCGATCACGATGCGCGCGCCATTCGCGCGCAGCAGCGTCCCGCTATCACCCGCCTAGCCGCCACCCAGCGGATAGAACACCGTGCGGTCGAGCTCGATGCCCTTCGGCCCCGCCGCGAGCACCCGCGCGGAGGCGCTCTTGAGGTAGGCATCATCGCGGAACAGCAGGGCGGTCGTTACAATCGCGCTGGCAATGGCTCAGTACTCCTATCGGCTCGTCAACGTGTTCACTCAGGACCGGGCGCCCCTGAGCGGCAATCCACTGTGCGTGTTCGAGCGGGCGCAGTCGCTCGATGCCGCAAGAATGCAGGCGCTGGCGCTGCAGTTCAACCTGTCGGAGACGACCTTCATTCTGCCTTCCGAGCGGGCCAGCGCGCGGGTGCGCATCTTCACCCCCGCCTACGAGATGCCGTTCGCCGGGCATCCGACGCTCGGCACCGCGCACGTGTGCCGGGCGCTGGGGCTGGGAGGCGACCGGCTGACGCTCGAGATGACGGCCGGAGTCATTCCCGTGCGCGCCTCGGGAGATCGCTGGACGCTGCAGGCGAACGCCCCGCACTGGCGCGAGGTGGAGGAGCCACGCCTGACGCTCGCCGCCATGCTCGGACTGGACGAGCGCGAGATCGCCGAGCGGCCACTGTGGGTGAGCACGGGCATGGAGCAGCTGGTGGTGCCGCTCACGAGCGAGGCGGCGGTGCGTCGCGTCAAGGTGCGCGCTGAGCTGCTCGGCCAGCTGCGCAGCGCCGATGGCCAGAGCCAGGCTTACGTGTTCGCGCCTGCGGGAGCGGGGCTGCTCGCGCGATTCTTCTTCCCGAAGGGGTCGGCGGTGCTCGAGGATCCGGCAACCGGGTCGGCAACCGCCAACCTCGGCGGCTGGTGCCTGGCGATGGGCCGGACGCTGCCGTGCGAGTTCGAGATCGCGCAGGGTGAGTACACCGGCCGGCCGTCGGCACTGCGGCTGCGAGTGGATGAGGAGCGGCATGTGCTGGTGAGCGGGGATGTGATCGAGCTCGGGCGCGGGACGGTGACGCTGTGACTCGAGCCATGCGCCTCGGCGACTTCAAGGTGCTGACGTTCGACTGTTACGGCACGCTGATCGACTGGGAAAAGGGCCTCACCAGCGCGCTCGAGCCCCTTGTGCACCGCGCCCGGGTGAAGCTCACGCCCGATGCAGTGATGGCGGAGTTCGCGCGGCACGAGGCGGCGCAACAGAGCGCGACGCCCGCCGCGCGCTATCCGGACCTGCTGGCCGAGGTGCACCGGCGTCTCGCCCGGCAGTGGGAAGTGACGTTGCCTGATGCCCAGCACGCAGCGTTCGGACGCTCGGTGCCGCAGTGGCCGGCGTTTGCCGACACCGCGGCGGCGCTGGGCTATCTCAAGGGCCACTACAAGCTCGTGATCCTCTCCAACGTGGACCGCGAGAGCTTCGCCGGCAGCAACGCGCATCTCGGCGTTACGTTCGACGCCGTCTGTACCGCCGAGGACATCGGCTCATACAAGCCCGACCCGCGTAACTTCCGCTATCTGATCGACACCGTGGCAAAGCTCGGCTTTCCTCCCGGTCAGATCCTGCACACGGCGCAGAGCCTTTTTCACGATCACGTGCCGGCTCAGGCGGCGGGGCTCAGGAGCGCGTGGATCGACCGGCGTCAGGCTCGGGAAGGCTGGGGTGCAACGCCTGCGCCGCAAGGAGCTCCGACCTACGACTTCCGCTTCGTAAGCCTTGCCGCCATGGTGAGCGCGCACCAGGCCGACTCAAGCGGCTGACGGTGCGGGCGCCCGTTATATCACTGCGCGCCGCGGGGCGGCGTGCCTACCACAGCTGCACGCGCTCGGCGGGCGTCAGGTAATAGGTGTCGCCGGATTTGATCTGGGGGAAAGCCGCATACCAGCCGTTGTCGTTGCGTACCACCCCATTGACCCGGTACTTCGACGGGCTGTGCGGGTTCGACAGCACGATGCGGCGCGTCAGTCCGTCGGTCCACACCTCACGCCAGCTCTGGCCGTAGGCGATATAGAAGCGCTGGTCGCCGGTAAAGCCGCTCAGCACCGGCGCGGGCTTGCCGCCGAGCGCGATGTGGTATGCCTTGGACGCAATCACAAGACCCGCGAGATCCGCGATGTTCTCACCGAGCGTGAGCCTGCCGTTGACGTGCAGGCCCGGCAGCGGCTGATACTGATCGTACTGCTTGGCGAGCGCCGCAGTGCGGGCGTCGAAGTTCCTGCGATCCTCCGCGGTCCACCAGTTGTTGAGCCGCCCGGTGGCGTCGTATTTGCTGCCCTGGTCGTCGAAGCCGTGGCTGATCTCGTGTCCGATAGTGGCGCCGATCTCGCCATAATTGACCGCGTCGTCCGCGTTCGGGTCGAAGTAGGGCGGCTGCAGAATGCCCGCCGGGAAGACGATCTCGTTGAGTGTGGGGTTGTAGTAGGCGTTGTTGGTCGGTGGCGTCATATCCCACTCGCCGCGATCGACCGCAGTGTCGATTCTCTTCAGCTCGCGGTTCCACTCGAACACCACGGTGTTGGTCGCATCGCGCACCAGCTCGCCCGGCACGATGGTGAGAGCCGAGTAGTCGCGCCACCTGTCGGGATAGCCCACCTTGGGGGTAAAACGCCGGATCTTTTCCAGCGCCTTCTGCTTGGTCGCGGGGGTCATCCAGGTGAGCGTCCCGATGTCGGCCTCGTAGGCTTTGAGGAGGTTCGCGACCAGCTGCTGGATCTTGGCTTTGGCCTCCGGCGGGAAGTAGCACGCCACGTACAGCTTGCCGAGCGCCTCGCCCATCTGCCGGTCGAGCATATGGATGCCGCGCAGGTCGCGCGGCAGCTGCTGCTTCTGTCCGCCGATCACCACGCCGTAGAAGGCAAAGTCGGCGTCGTCGATTTGCGTGGGCAGGTAGCTCGCATGCGAGTGCAGGTAGCGCACCGTGAGATAGTCGCGCCACACGGGGACCGGAGTCGCCGCGAACACCGCGGCGAGCTTGGGGAACGCCGACTTCTCGCGCACCACCACCACGCGCTCGCCCCGGGGCGAGCGCCGCGACACTCCGGCTGCCGCCAGGTAGCTGTCCCAGGGAAACTGCGGCGCGAACTTCGCGAGCGCCGACAGGCTCAAGGGGTTGTAGACCTTCTCGGCCTCGCGCCGCTCGGCGGCCGGCCAGTGCACGCGCGCAATGCGCTCCTCGAGCGCGTAGACGGCGGCGCTGCGCTCGGCCTCATGCACGCCGGCGAAGGCCAGCATGGCTGTCAGGTACTTGTGGTACGCCTCGCGGGTCGCGGCGCTGTCCTTGTCCTTGAGGAGATAGTAGTCGCGGTCGGGCATGCCGAGGCCCGATTGGGAGAGCAGGATCACGTAGGCATCGGGGTTCTTCTCGTCGATATCGATATTGATATCGAAGGGCCCGCTCACCTGGCTGGCCGGCGATCCCATGAAGGCAGCGACATCGGCGTAGGTCTTGAGTGCGGCGATGCGCTCGAGGTCCGGCTTTACGGGCTCGAGCCCCGCCGCGTCGATCGCGCGCGTGTTCTCGAAGGCGTTGTAGAGATCGCGGAGCTTGCGCTCCTCGGCGCTCAAGGCGGCTTCGGGCTTGGCGGCGAGGCCTGCCACGATGCTCTTGAGCCGCGCCTCGTTCTCCTTATCGAGTTCGAGATTCACGCCGGCGAACTGGCGATCGGGCGGAATGACGGCCGTCTTCAGCCAGCCGCCGTTGGTATAGCGGAAGAAATCGCTCCCCGGACTGACGCTGGTATCCATGTCGGCGAGCGTGACGCCCCAAGGCCCGAAAACAGGCTTCGTTGCGGGGGAGGCAGCAAAGGCAACCGAGACCAGGCCGGCGGTGAGCGCGGCCGCGCGCGTTGTTTTCATCCGCAGATCTTGACGTAAAGGCAGGCGCTCCGCTATAGCCTGCGCTCCGCGATCGGCCGGGGCCGGCGCGGCGCCGCCGGACGAATCAGTCGGACGAATCAGGGGGTCACTTTCATGTTTTCGACGCGCTCTCGGATTGCGGGTGCACTGTGCATGGCATCGTTCGCCGGGGTCGGTACCGGCGCCGGCGCGCAAACCCCGCCCATGACACCAGACATTCCGCCGAGCTTCACGGTACCGACGGCGGATGCGGACTACGTCAAGCGAGAGGTCATGATTCCGATGCGCGACGGGGTCAAGCTGTACACCGTCATCGTGATTCCGAAGGGCGCGCACGGCGCGCCGATCATTCTTACCCGCACACCCTATGACGCCGCCAAGCGCGCCGAGCGCATCCCGAGCCCGCACATGCTGTCCGAGCTCAACGTGGCCGACGAGGTGTACGTAACCGCGGGCTATATCCGTGTCTACCAGGACGTGCGCGGCAAGTACGGCTCGGAGGGCGATTACGTCATGACGCGCTTCCTGCGCGGCCCCTTGAACCACACGCCGGTCGATCACTCGACCGACGCCTACGACACCATCGACTGGCTGGTGAAGAACGTGCCGGAATCCAACGGCAAGGTCGGCATGATCGGCTCCTCCTACGAGGGGTTCACCGTGGTCATGGCACTGGTGAACCCGCACCCGGCGCTCAAGGCCGCGGTCCCCGAATGCCCGATGGTCGACGGCTGGAGGGGCGATGACTGGTTCCACAACGGCGCCTACCGCCAGACCAACTTCGACTATATCTACGGACAGACCACCGAGCGCGGCGAGGGCAAGCGGATCGCGCGCGGCGTGTACGACGACTACCAGCTGTTCCTCGGGCTCGGCTCCGCCGGCGCTTTCGCACACCGCTTCGGCATCGACGCGCTGCCCTTCTACCAGAAACTGAGCGAGCACCCCGCGTACGACCAGTTCTGGAGCGAGCAGGCGCTCGACCGGACGCTCGCTGCGCAGCCGCTCACGGTGCCGACGCTCTACATCACGAGCTTGTGGGACCAGGAGGACATGTACGGCGGTATCCACACCTACCTCGCGACCGAGCCGAAGGACTCTGCCCACGATCACAACTTCCTGGTGCTCGGTCCCTGGCGGCACAGCGGCATCAACGGCGACGGCACGACGCTCGGGCCGCTGAAGTTCGACGGCGACACGGCCGCGCAGGTACGGCGCGAAATCATCCTGCCGTTCTTCGACGAGCACCTGAAGGACGGCGGCCCCAGGGCCAACACGCCGGCCGCCTACGTCTACGAGACCGGCGTCAATCGCTGGCAGAGCCTGCCCAGCTGGCCGCTGTCGTGCGAGTCGGGCTGTCCGTCGAAGCCCGAGCGGTTGTACCTCGAGGCCGGATTCGGACTCGGCTTCGGCGCGCCGCCGCAGGGCGCCGCCGGCTACGACGAGTACGTGTCCGATCCGATGAAGCCCGTGCCTTACCAGCCGCGGCCGGTGAGCTTCGGCGACCGCCCGGCCTGGCAGCGCTGGCTCCTCATGGACCAGCGCGCGGTGGCCGACCGGCCGGACGTACTGACCTATGTCTCCGACGTACTGACGGCGCCGGTACACGTCGGCGGCGCGCCGATGGTGAATCTGTTCGCGTCCACCTCCGGAACCGACAGCGACTGGGTCGTGAAGCTGATCGATGTCTATCCCGACGAAGTCCCGTCCGATCCCGCCATGGGTGGCTACCAGCTCGCGATCGGCATGGACATCTTCCGCGGCCGCTACCGCGACAGCCTCGCGCATCCGAGTCCGATCCCGTCCGGTAAGGTGCAGCGCTACCGCTTCGCGCTGCCACACGTCAATCATGTGTTCCTGCCAGGCCACCGCCTCATGGTGCAGATCCAGTCGAGCTGGTTCCCGCTGTACGACCGCAATCCGCAGACTTATGTTGAGAACATTTTCCGCGCCCAGCCCGCCGACTACCGCAAGGCGACGCAGCGTGTGTTTCACTCCGGCGAGAGCGCGAGCTTCATCGAGCTGCCGGTGGCTGCGAGCCCCTGACGCCGCCGGAGAAGTCCATGCCGCATATCGGTCAGGCGGACTGACCGGGGCTGACCCATAATGGCGTTTTAAGGACCAACCTATGGATGCGGAGCAGCAGCCCAGCCAGCCGGCGCGCGGCCGCCGCCCGAGCGGGCGGGACGCCAAGATCGCCGCGCGCACCGCGCGCAGCCACGCGTTTGTTCCCTACATCACCCGCAAGATCCCGTACTACGAGGTACTCGGGAACGAGGGCCTCGAGCTCCTCGAGCGCAACGCCGACACCATCCTCGAGGAAATCGGCATCGACTTCCGCGACGACGCGGAGTCGCTCGAGCTATGGAAGGACGCCGGCGCCGACGTCAAGGGCGAGCGCGTGCATTTCCCGCCCGGCATGTGCCGCGAGATCGTACGCCGCTCGGCCCCGAAAGAGTTCACCCAGCACGCGCGCAATCCGCAGCGCAGCGTGATCATCGGCGGGAACCGTACGGTCCTTGCGCCCGCCTACGGCTCGCCGTTCGTGCGCAATCTGGACGAGGGGCGGCGCTACGCCCGCATCGAGGATTTCAGGAATTTCGTCAAGCTCGCGTACGCCACGCCGTCGCTCCATCACTCCGGGGGCACCGTCTGCGAGCCCGTCGATCTGCCGGTCAACAAGCGGCACTTCGACATGGTGTACAGCCACATGAAGTACAGCGACAAGCCGTACATGGGCTCGGTCACCCATCCCGACCGCGCGCGCGACACGGTCGAGATGACCAAGATCCTGTTCGGCGACAACTGGATCGATCCGGAGACCGGCAAGCCGCGCACCTGCGTTCTCAGCCTCATCAACGCGAATTCGCCCCTCACCTGGGATGCGACCATGCTGGGCGCGCTCAAGGTCTATGCGCGCGCCAACCAGGCGACCATCGTGACGCCGTTCATACTCGCCGGGGCGATGTCGCCGGTGACGGTGGCCGGAACCGCGGCCCAGACTCTCGCCGAGGCGCTCGCCGGCATGGCGCTCGCGCAACTGGTGAATCCGGGCGCGCCGGTCGTGTTCGGGAGCTTTGCGTCCTCGCTGTCGATGCAGTCGGGCGCACCGACTTTCGGCACGCCGGAACCCGCGCTCGTGCTCTACATCATGGCCGCTCTCGCCCGGCGGCTCGGGGTCCCGTTCCGCTCCGGCGGCGGCCTGTGCGCCTCCAAGATCCCCGATGCCCAGGCCGCCTATGAATCCGCCAACACGCTCATTCCCACCGCCCTCGCCGGGGTCAACTTCGTGCTGCACACGGCCGGCTGGCTCGAAGGCGGGCTTGCCATGGGCTATGAGAAGTTCGCCATGGACGTCGACCAGGCCGGCATGCTCCACACGCTGCTTGCGGGCGTGGATCTGTCGGAGAACGGCCAGGCGCTCGATGCCATCCGCGAAGTGGGCCCGGGCAAGCATTTCCTCGGCTGCGCGCACACGCAGGCGAACTTCCAGACCGCCTTCTACCGCTCGCCACTTGCCGACAACAACAGCGTCGAGCAATGGGAAGCGGAAGGCGCGAAGGACATGACGCAGCGCGCGAATGCGCTGTGGAAGAAGCAGCTGGCCGAGTACGAGGCGCCGCCGCTCGACCCGAGCATCGACGAAGCGCTGAACGACTACATGAACCGCCGCAAGGCCTCGTTCCCCGACTCGAACGTATAACAGCCAAGAGGGCGGCCACCTGAAACTCCTCCGGGCTTGCCTCGCTGCATTTGCCTGTGCAGCTTTGCCGGCGCTCGGCGCGGCGTCCCAGCCGGCGGGTAGTCCCGCGAGCCAGGTGCAGGCGGCGAGCCAACCGCAACTGCCAGGCGGCGCCGCCTACATTCACTGGCTCGTCGAGCGCTCGATGCTGCACCAGGCGGCGGTGGTCGCCCGGCAGTACTCCGGTGGCTCACTCCAGTGGCAGCATCCCTATGGCACGCCCGAACCGGCCGCGGCAGTCGCCCGGGCCTCGGTCTGGTTCACCGCCTACCCGGCCTCGACCATTGCCGCCGCGCCGGGCTGGTCGGTCCTCAAGACGCTCGCGGATGAGCGGCTGTGGCGCGCGTTCCAGACGATCGGGATCCAGGGCGTCCATACCGGCCCCATGAAGCTCTCCGGCGGGATCCGCGGCTACGCCCATACCCCTTCGGTCGACGGCAACTTCGATCGGATCAGCTTCGAGATCGATCCCGAGTTCGGCACCGAGGCGCAATACAAGGAGATGGTCGCCGCCGCGCATCGCCACGGCGCTATCGTGATCGGCGACGTCGTCCCGGGGCACACCGGCAAGGGCGCGGACTTCCTTCTGGCCGAGCGCGCCTACGCCGACTATCCCGGCATCTACCACATGGTGAGCATCAAGCCGTCCGACTGGGGACTCCTGCCGGCTGTTCCGTCCGGCCGCGACTCCGTCAACCTGAGTCCGGCCGCGGTGGATGCCCTGCAGGCCAAGGGCTACATCGTGGGCCAGCTGCATTCGGGCATTTTCTACGCGCCGGGAGTGAAGGAGACCGACTGGAGCGTGACCGAGGTCGTGCGCGGGGTCGACGGCGAGCGGCGTCGGTGGGTGTACCTGCACTACTTCAAGGACGGGCAGCCGACGCTCAACTGGCTCGACCCGAGCTTCGCCGCCGAGCGTCTCGTGATCGGGGACGCGGTCGACGAGCTCGGCGTGCTGGGCGACGGCATGCTGCGGCTCGATGCCAACGGGCTGCTCGGCATCGAGCGCGAAGCCAACGGCCATGTCTGGTGGGGCGGCCATTCCTTGTCGGTGACGGCCAACCAGCTGATCGCCGACATGGTGCGCAAGCTCGGCGGCTTCACTTTCCAGGAGCTCGACTTTCCGCTCGATGAGATGCGCGAGATGGGCCGCGGCGGTCCGGATCTGTCCTACGATTTCGTCACGCGGCCGGTTTACGACTATGCACTCCTGACGGGCGATGCGGAGCTGTTGCGGCTCGTGTATCAGCTCATGCTCAAGTACGGCGTCGACCCGGGACGGCTGGTGCACGCGCTGCAGAACCACGACGAATTGACCGGCGGCATGGCGGATTTCGGCGGCCGGCACGCGAACGACCTGTTTCCGTTTCACGGCGGGCAGACATCCGGTGCGCAGCTGCGCGACATGGTGCATCAGGCGATGTACACGCAACTCATGGGCGAGCGTGCGCCGTACAACCTGAAGTTCGGCAACGGCGTAGCCTCGACGAGCGCCACGGTCATCACGGCCACGCTCGGCATCCGGGATATCTCCAACCTCACGCCGGCGCAGGTCGAGAACATCAAACGCCTGCACCTCTTGCTGGCTTTCTTCAATGCCATGCAACCGGGCGTATTTGCGCTCTCGGGCTGGGATCTGGTCGGAGCGCTCACGCTGCCGGCATCTCAAGTGCGTGAGCGGCTGGCCGATGACGACACCCGCTGGATCAACCGGGGCGCCTACGATCTCCTTGGCTCGAGCCCGAAGGCGACGCGTTCGGCAGCCGGCCTGCCGCGCGCCGTGGCGCTCTACGGGTCGCTCCCGCAGCAGCTCGGGGACCCCGCCTCGTTCGCTTCCCAGCTCGGGCGCCTCCTCAAGGTGCGCGCGGAGATAAAGCTCTACGCGGCGCACCTGGCGGATGTGCCGCAGGTAAAGTCGCCGGGCCTCCTGGTGCTGGTACACGAGCTGCCCGACAACGGCGGGCTCGAGGTGACGGCGATCAACTTTGGAAACCAGGCGGTGGATGAGGCCGTCGCGATTCACGGCGCATCGGCTGGCTCAAAGGCGCTCGATGTTCTCGAGCCACAGGCGCCGGCGCTCGAAGTCGCCGCGGGCGGCAGCCTGCGGCTGCACCTCGAGCCCTACGCAGGGAAGGTGCTGCGGATTGGGGCATGACCCTGCGGGATGTTGGCGCGGGTCTGATCGCCAAAATGCGCTAGCATCGGTGCGATGAGCCGCAGCGCAGCCACGCAACCTCAACGCCGCCTGCGCGCCGGCATCGTGGGTGGCGGACGCGGTGCATTCATCGGCGCCGTGCATCGCATGGCCGCCGAGCTCGACGGGGAGGCGCAGGTGGTCGCGGGCGCGCTGTCCTCGCACCCCGAGATTGCACGCGAGAGCGCTGCCGCCTGGGGACTCGAGCGCGCGTACACCTCTTATCTGGACATGGCCTCGGCGGAGGCGGCGTCAGACGACGGCATCGATTTCGTCATCGTCGCGACCCCCAACGATCTGCATTACCCCGTCGCCAAGGCGTTCCTCGCGGCGGGCATCCATGTCGTGTGCGACAAGCCGCTCGCGCTAACGGTCGCCGAAGGGGAGGAGCTGGCTCACCTCGTGGAGAGCGGCAAACGGCTGTTTGCGCTCACTCATGTCTACAGCGGTTATCCCGCCGTGCGCCAGGCGCGCGAGATGGTGCGGGACGGGCAGCTGGGCGAGATCCGCAAGGTGATGGTCGACTACACGCAGGACTGGCTCATGGAGCCGATCGAGAGCCGCGGCAACAAGCAGGCCGCCTGGAGAACCGATCCGGCGCGGGCGGGTGCAGGCGGCTGTGTCGGCGATATTGGCACTCACGCCGCCCACCTGCTGGAGTTCGTGACCGGACTGCGCATCGAGGCGCTGTGTGCCGACCTCAGCTCGTTTGTCGCCGGAAGGCGGCTCGATGACGACGCCAACATCCTGCTGAGACTCGGCGGCGGAGCCAAAGGGACGCTTGTCTGCTCACAGGTCGCGTGCGGGGAGGAGAACCGGCTCTCGTTCCGTGTCTACGGCTCGCGGGCGGGACTCGAGTGGCACCAGCAGGAACCGAACACGCTGATCCATAAGCCCGCCGGCAAGCCCTGGGCGCTGCTGCGGACGGGTCAGAATTATCTCGGCGAGGCGGCCCGTGCGGCGACCCGACTTCCGGCCGGTCACCCGGAGGGCTACCTCGAGGCGTTCGCGAACCTCTATCGCGCGTTCATCAGGGACGTGCGCCGTTTAGCGCTCGGTGAGCCGCCCGCGCGGGATTACCCGGGAGTGCGTGACGGGCTGCGAGGCTTGCACTTCGTTGCACA
>DATNKO010000029.1:0-40082 GCA_035603345.1 Steroidobacteraceae bacterium
GAGGTTGCGCGGGTAGTTTAGGCCGCCGAAGCCGCCCGCACCCCAGTCCTCGTCGGACTGCTCGCCGCCCGCCGCGCCCTTGAGATCCCAGCCGGCGCTGAAGAAACGCTCGCCGGCGCCGGTGACGATCGCGACCCGCAGATTCGGGTCGTCGCGGAAGCGGGCGAACACCTCGTTCAGGCGCCGGCTCGCGGGCAGATCGATGGCGTTGGCCTTCGGGCGATCGATGGTGACTTCCAGGATCGTGCCCTCGGTGGTGGTCTTGATGCCGTCGGACATGTCAGGGTTCCTCCGCGAGGCGGATCAGGGCGTCGACCGCCAGCGCGCCGCGGCCGGCGGGTCGCACGATGACGGGATTGATATCGAGCTCGGTGAGCGTCTCGAGATTGGACTCGGCGTAGCGCGCGCACGCCAGCACCGTCTCGATGAGCGCGGGCAGGTCCGCCGCCGGCCGCCGGCGGAAACCGCCGAGGAGCTTCGCCACCTTGAGCCGCGCGAGCGCCGCGGCGATGGCGGAGGCGGTGAACGGCGGCAGCAGCGTGACGCTGTCGCGCAGCAGCTCGGTCATCACTCCGCCGGCGCCGAGCACCAGCAGCTGGCCGAACTGGGGATCGACATTGACGCCCACCAGGATCTCGGCGACACCATCGGTGATCATCTCCTCGATCAGCAGCGTATCAGTGAGCCGCGACAGTTGTCGCGCGGCCTCGCTCGCCTGCGCCGCGGTAGCGATGTTGAGCAGCACGCCGCCGACGTCGGACTTGTGCTCGAGTGCGGCGCCTGCGGCCTTGATGACCACGGGGAAACCGAGCGCCTCGGCGGCCGCCGCCGCATCCTGCGGCCGCACCACGCTCGAGCGCGGCACGCGCACGCCGTGGGCGGCGAGCGCCGCCTTGCCGTCGTGCTCCGCGAGGTTGCGCGAGCTGCCGTGGGAGCGTCGCGGGCGCAGCAGCGTGACACCCGCGCCCTGCGCCCACGCCAGGCCGACCGCGCCGGCGAGATCCACCGCCTCGAGGGCGGCGCGCTGGCCCTGCAGCGGCACGACGCCCGCGGCGAGGCACCGCTCGCGCGTCGCCTGCGGCAGCGATTCCGGGAGCGAGGAGATCACGGCGCCGCGCGCCGCCGCACCGGGCAGCGCCAGCGCGAACTCCTCGATCACGTTGAGGTAGGCGGCGGCGTCCGCTTCGGCGGGGGGCGGGCAGTCGATCATGAAGCCGACCATGTCGTAGCCCGCGCGCTGTGCGACGCCGAACATGGCGCGCAGCCGCGGGCGGTCGAACCAGGCATGGGTGTGGAAATCGAACGGGTTGGCGACGGTCACGCGGCCTTCGAGGATCTCCGTCAAGCGCGCCGCGGACTCGGGCGGCGGCGGCGGAAACTCGAGCGCCAGGTCGCGCGCGGCATCGGCGGTCATCGCCATATCGCCGCCCGAGGCGCCCATCACCAGAATGCGCCGGCCGCGCAATGGCCCGCCGCAGTGAAAGAGCTTGAGCGTCTCGCACAGTGTCGCGAGCGATTCGCAGCGCGCGATCCCTGCCTGGGCGCAGAACGCGTCGAAGGCCGCATCCGCGCCCGACAGCGCGCCGGTGTGAGTGCGCGCCGTGCGTGCGGCGGTCTCCGTGCGGCCGGCCTTGACGAGCGCGATCGGCTTGCCGGCGGCCTGGGCGGTGGCCGCGGCCCGGGCGAAGCGCCCGATGTCCGCGATGCCCTCCACGTAGAGCCCGAAGGCGCTCACGCGCGCATCGGCCGCGAGCACCTCGATGAGATCCTCCGCGGCGAGCCGCGTCTGGTTGCCGACCGTGAGGACGTAGCCGATTGGGAGTGAGCGCTGATTGAAGAGGAGATTGAGCGCGATGGTGCCGCTCTGGCAGATGAGGGCGACGCCGCGCTCGCGGCGCGGCCCGACGACCTGGTCGGGCCAGAGCGCCGCGCCGTCGAGAAAGTTGATCAGCCCGTAGCAGTTCGGACCGAAGAACGGCAGATCGGAGGCAGCCGCCACGAGCTCGCGCGTCAGGCGCTCCCCCTCGGGGGTCGCGATCTCGGAGAAGCCGGCCGCGAAGCACACGAACCCGCCCGCGCCGCCGCGCGCGAGCGCCGCGGCGATGCCCGGCACCTCGCGGGCCGGGGCGGCGACGAACGCCGCATCCGGTGCCCGCGGCAGCTCCTCGACCGAGCGGAAGTAGTGCTGTGCCGCTGTGGACTCGCGTGTCGGGTGCACGCGCCACAGCTCGCCATCGAAGCCGATGGCGCGGCTGGCGGCGGCGGCGTAGTCGGCCCAGGCGCCGCCGATGAGCGCGATGCTGCGGGGCGCGAGTAGCCGGTTGAGATCGCCGGCGTTCATGAGCCGTGCGGCGCGCGCGGGCCCGGCGGCGGGATCGCCAGGCGCCTCGAGCCGGGGCCCGCGGGCTTGTCGCCGGCGCCGGCGGCCTGGAAAGCCGCGATCGCTGCCGCGATGTGTGCCGGGAAGGCGGCACCGGCGACGGTGGCGCCCTGATGGACGTGCAGCAGCATCAGCTCTGCGCTCGCCGCGACCTCGCCGTCGGACGCGCGCCGCAGCTCGAGGGCGAGGTGCAGCCGCTTGTGGTCGCTCCCCAGGATCAGCGCGGTGGCCGTGAGACGCTCCGACTGCTTCACCTCGCGCAGGTAATGCAGGTGCAGCTCGAGCGTGTAGAGGGTGCAGCCGCTCGCGGCACGATAGGCGCTGTCCATGCCGAGCCGATCCTGGACCGCGTCGGTCGCGTAGCTCAGGATCAGCCCATAGTAGGCATCGCGCAGATGACCGTTATAGTCGATCCACGCTGGCTCGATGCCCGTTTCGTATACGGCAGCCCCTGCCACGTCGGCGCCCTTAGCGCGCGAGGCTCAATGCAGCTGCAGCCGTTCGCGGGCCTGCGCCGGGGAGGCGATGCGCGCGCCCATCGCCTCGATGATGCCCCGCGCCTTCTCGACCAGCTGGGCATTGCTCGCGTAGACACCGCGACTGAGGTACAGGTTGTCCTCGAGCCCGACGCGCACGTTGCCGCCGAGCAGCACCGACTGCGCCGCCCACGGCATCTGCATCCGGCCGATCGCGAACGAGGTCCACACCGACTGCGCCGGCAGCGCATTGACCATGGCGAGCAGGTGACCGGTGTCAGCGGGCACGCCGTAGGGGATCCCGGTGCACAGCTGGATCAGCGCCGGGGAGGGGATGAGCTCCTCTTTGACGAGCTGGCTGACGAACCACAGGTTGCCGGTGTCGAATACCTCCAGTTCCGCCTTGACGCGCAGGTCGCGCAGGATCGCCGCGCCCTTGCGCAGGTAGCTGGGGGTGGAGATGTAGGCGCGGTTGCCGTCGCCGAAGTTGAGCGAGCCGCAGTCGAGAGTGGCGATGTCGGGGCGGTAGAGCCCTTCCTGGCACAGGTCGATGACGTGCCGCATGCGCTCTTCCTGGCTGACGAAGTCGGTTCCGGGCGCCGGGGTGTCGGTGAGGCCCTGGTCGCCGACGCACAGGTAGCCGCCCATGCCGCAGGTGAGATTGACCAGCACGTCCACCTTGCTCTCGCGGATGCGCCGCACGACCTCGCGGTAGTGTCTGGTCGCCATGCTGAAAGCGCCGGTTTCCGGATCGCGCACGTGAATGTGCACAATGGCCGCGCCGGCGCGCGCCGCCTCGATGGCGGAGCTCGCGATCTGCTCGGGAGTGATCGGGCAGTGCGGGCTCTTGGTGACCTTGGTGTCGTCGCCGGTGACGGCACAGGTGATGATCACATCGGAGTTCATGCGGGCCTCGGGCGCCGCGGCGGCGCAAGCATGGTAATATTATGGCGATAATAATATAACTTGTCGGCGCGGTGCGGCAAGCCGCGCGCGCGACATCGCGACATAAGGAGTCGGAGCATGCACACGCAGTTGTTGATCGGCGGCCGGCTGATCGCGGGCGAGGGGCCGGAGGATGCGGTGCTCGACGCGGCGACCGGCGCCGAGCTCGTCAGGGTCGCGGCCGCCAGCGTGCCGCAGGTGGAGGCGGCGGTGGCGGCGGCCGAGCGGGCCTTCGAGGGCTGGGCGCGCACGGCGCCGAAGGACCGCGCGGCGCTGCTGCTGAAGATCGCCGACGGGCTGGAGACGCAGGCGTCGGACTACGCGGCGCTCGAGTCGCGCAACACCGGCAAGCCGATCGCGGCGATGATCAACGACGAGCTGCCGGCAATCGCGGATGTGTTCCGTTACTTTGCCGGCGCAGCGCGCTGCGCCAGCGGACTGGCCGCCGGCGAGTACCTCCCGGGCCACACCAGCATGATCCGACGCGACCCGGTCGGCGTGGTGGCCTCGGTGGCGCCGTGGAACTACCCGCTGATGATGGCCGCATGGAAGATCGCGCCGGCGATCGCCGCCGGCAACACCCTGGTGCTCAAGCCCTCCGAGCAGACCCCGCTCACGGCGCTGAAGCTGGCGGCGCTGCTGGCGGAAGTGCTGCCCGCGGGGGTGGTCAACATCGTTTGCGGGCAGGGCGAGCCGGTCGGCACCGCGCTCACCAGCCACCCGCGCGTGCGCATGGTGTCGCTCACCGGGTCGATCGCCACCGGACAGAAGGTACTGGCCGCCGCCGCGGGCAATCTCAAGCGCACCCACCTCGAGCTCGGCGGCAAGGCCCCGGTGATCGTCTTCGACGACGCCGATATCGCCGAGCTGGTTGCAGGGGTGCGCACCTTCGGTTTCTACAACGCCGGTCAGGACTGCACCGCCGCCTGCCGCCTGTACGTGGCCGAGCCCGTCTATGAGCGCGTGGTCGCGGATCTCACCAGCGCCGTGCGCAGCATCAAAGTGGGCACGCAGCAGGAGCCTGGGGTGGAGATGGGCCCGCTGATCTCGCAGGCGCAGCGCACGCGCGTCGCCGGCATGGTCGAGCGGGCGGCGGCGGCGCCGCACGTCGAGCTCACCACCGGCGGTCGGGGGCGCGGCGGCGGCGGTTTCTTCTACGAGCCGACCGTGATTGCCGGTGCCCGCCAGGAGGATGAGATCGTGCAGCGCGAGGTGTTCGGACCGGTGGTGTCGGTGACGCGCTTCCGCGATGCCGCGCAGGCCGTGAGCTGGGCCAACGATTCGGAGTACGGGCTGGCCTCGTCCGTCTGGACGCGCGATGTGGCGCGCGCCCTGCAGGTCGCAGCGCAGCTGCAGTACGGCGCCACCTGGATCAACACGCACTTCGCGACCGTGAGCGAGATGCCGCACGGAGGCTTCAAGCGCTCCGGCTACGGCAAGGACCTGTCGGTATACGCCTTCGAGGACTACACGGTGGTGCGGCACGTGATGGTGAAGCTCTGATGAAGCGCCGGATCCGGGCATCCTGCCCGGCTGGCGCGGCGCTGGCGCTCGTGGCGCTGTTGCCGCTCGCCGGCTGCGGCCCGCGCCGGCCGCCGGGTTCCGAGGAGAAGGTGCTGCACATCTACAACTGGGCGGACTACATCGGCAAGGACACGATCGCCGGGTTCGAGCGCCGCACCGGCATCGAGGTGGTGTACGACACCTACGATGCCGACGAGACGCTGGAGGCGAAGATGATGGCGGGTGACTCCGGCTATGACGTCGTCAGCACCTCCACCGACTACTTCAGCCGCCAGATCCGCGCCGGCATCTACCAGAAGCTCGACCGCAGCAAACTCACCAACTGGAAGAACCTCGATCCGCACGTGCTCGCCATCGAGGCACGCGCCGACCCCGGCAACCAGTACGCCATGCCGTACATGCGCCACGTCAACGGCTTCGCCTACAACCTCGACATGATCCGCGCGCGCATGCCGGACGCTCCGGTCGACAGCCTCGACATGATCTTCAAGCCGCAGATCATCGCCCGGTTCGCCGACTGCGGCGTGTCGTTCCTCGACTCGGCGGAGGACGTGCTGCAGCTGGCCCTCAATTACCTGCATCTCGACCCGAACAGCGCCCGCCCGGAGGACTACCAGCGGGCCGAGCAGCTGCTGCTCGCGGTGCGCCCCTACGTCAAGGCGTTCGACTCCAGCGAGTACATGAACGGGCTGGTGAACGGCGAGTTCTGCATCTCCATGTCGTGGTCGGGGGACTATGGCACGGTGCTGGCACGCGCCCGCTCGGCGGGTGTGAAGCTCAATCTGGCGTTCACGGTGCCCAAGGAGGGGGCCAATGTGTCGTTCGACGCGCTGCTGATCCCGGCGGATGCGCCGCATCCGCACAACGCGCTCAAGTTCCTCAACTACATCCTCGAGCCGAAGGTGATCGCCGCGATCACCAACGACATCCACTACGGCAACGACAACCTCGCGGCCGGCCCCTACGTGGATCCACGCATCCTCGACGATCCGGCGATCTACCCGACGCCGGCGGAGGAGGCGCGGCTGTACCAGTCGGCCGAGGTCGGCCCCGGGCTCGAGCGGCTGCGCACCCGTACCTGGACGCGGATCAAGACCGACCTGTAGAGCGGCTCAGGCGCGGGCCAGCTGCGCCTCGAGCGCGCGGCGGCGCTCGCTGCGGCGCATGAGCCAGCCGGCCAGGATGATGCACCCCCCGACCGCGCACACAATGAGGCTCGCCAGCGCGTTGATATCGGGGCTCACCCCGAGCTTCACCTTCGAGTAGATCACCATCGGCAGGGTGGAGGCGCCCGGGCCGGACACGAAGCTCGAGATCACCAGGTCATCGAGCGACAGCGTGAAGCACAGCAGCCAGCTGGAGATGATCGCCGGGGCGATGATCGGCAGCGTGATCTCGAGGAAGGCGCGCGCCGGGCTCGCGCCCAGATCCTGCGCCGCCTCCTCGAGCGAGCGGTCGGCGCTCTGCAGCCGCGCCTGCACCGTGATGGTCACGTAGGCGGTACAGAAGGTGACGTGCGAGATGACGATGGTGGTGAAGCCGCGGTGCGGCCAGGAGAGCAGCTGCATCATCGACACGAACAGCAGCAGTTGCGTGATGCCGGTGATGATCTCCGGCATGACGAGCGGCGCATTCACCATGCCGGTGAGCAGCAGCCGTCCCGGGAAGCGCGCGAAGCGCACCAGGGCGGTGGCAGCCAGCGTGCCGAGGATCACGGCGGCGCTCGAGGCGCTGACTGCGACCTCGAGCGACAGCAGCGCCGCCCGCAGCAGCTCGCTGTTGTGCCACAGCGTGCCGTACCAGGCGGTGGAGAAGCCGCCCCAGACGTTCACCAGCGGCGAGGCGTTGAAGGAGTAGCCGATCAGCACCAGCATCGGCACGTACAGCACCGCGATGCCGAAACACAGCGCCGAGAGCAGAAACAGCGGAGTGCGCTCCGGCATCCTCTAAGCCTCGAGCTGCTTGACGTTGTAGTACTGGTAGACGGCGATCGGGCCCACCAGCAGCAGGAGGAAGGCGATCGCGACCGCGGCGGCGACCGGCCAGTCATGGTTGCCAAAGAACTCGTCCCACAGCACCCGGCCGATCATCAGGTTGCCGGGCGCCCCGAGCAGCGAAGGAATGACGAACTCGCCCACCGCGGGGATGAACACCAGCATCGAGCCGGCGATCACGCCGGGGATCGACAGCGGCAGGGTGACGTCGCGAAACGCCTGCCAGGGCGTGCTGCCGAGATCGGTCGCCGCCTCGAGCAACGCCGGGTCGAGCTTCTCGAGAGTGCCGAACAGCGGCAACACCATGAACGGCAGGTAGGAGTAGACGATGCCGAGATAGACCGCGAGGTTGGTGCGCATGATGCGCAGCGGGTGGTGGATCACCCCGAGGTGCAGCAGCAGCGTATTCAGCAGGCCGTTGTCACGGATGATGCCCTCGAGCGCATAGACGCGCAGCAGGAAGGAAGTCCAGAACGGCAGCATGATGACCAGCAGCAGCACACCCTGCACCCCGCGCGGCGAGCGCGCGATGGCGTAAGCCATCGGGTAACCGAGGACCAGGCAAACGAGCGTGGAGAAGAACGCGGTCTTGAGCGAGAACAGGTAGGCGAGGCCATAGAGCTGGTCGGTCACCAGGAAGCGGTAGTTCGCCAGGCTGATCGCCAACTGCAGATGGTGATCGGGGGTGTACGACACCACGTCGGTGTACGGCGGCACGTGCGCCGCGGCCTGCGCGAAGCTGATCTTGAACGCGAATCCAAACGGCACCAGGAAGAACAGTAGCAGGAAAATGAGCGGCGGCAGAATGATCAGCCAGCGGCCCGGATGCCCGTTGGTTTTCACGATGGGCCGGGACCGGGGAACTGACCCGGAAACACTGAGCGCAGGTAGGCGAACGCGCGCGCCACGCAGGCACGCCGCTTGATGTTTTTCTCGCTCTGGAACGCGATTCCCTGCCACAGCACTTCGAGCACCCCGATCAGCCCGAGCGCTACGCCGTCGGCGTCCAGGTGCCGAGCGCCGGTCTGGGCGATCAGCCGCTCGATCAGGTCGTGTACCAGGTCCGCGAAGTCCTCGTCCTTCTGGCCGCAGATGTCGAGATACTCCTGGCGCGAGCTCGCCTCGCCCCAGAACGAGTACCAGACGGACACCTTACGCGGGCTCGCGATCTCAGGGTCGAGATACAGCTCGACCAGCAGTCCGAGCGCCGCCACCGGGGAGTGGCGCAGCGCGGCCACGGGGCGCAGCACCCGCTCCTCGAACTCGCCGGCGAGATACTCGAGCGCCGCCACCAGCATCGCCGCCTTGGAGTTGAAGTAGAACCGCACGATGCCCGGGGACAGACCCGCGAGCGCCACCACGCGGCCGACGGTGGTGCGCGAGGGGCCATAGATGTGCAGCGCCGAGATACAGGCATCGATCAGGCGCTGCCGCGCGCGCATCCGCCCCGGGCGACGGCCGGCCTGCGGGGCGGGTGTGGCAGCCGATGCCGCAGATGCCGCCACGTGCGCTGATCCGGTGCGGCGTGTCAACTGAAGTGCGCGGGCGGGGAGGGCAGCTGCATCTCGGGAATGCGCGCGCACAGCAGCTCGTGGAACTCCAGCATCCAGGTCTCGAGCCGTGACAACGGTCCCGGCCGGTAGTGGCTGTCAGCGATGCCACGCTGCAGGCGCTCGCACAGCTCACGGTCCTCCGTGTTGACCTGCGCGTTGATGCGGTTGCCGAGCCAGCGCATCAGGCGCATCTCGCGCCGCTCATCGGGCCTGCCGAAGGAGGCATATCTGACCTGCGTCCTGCCGGGTCCACGCGGCAGCACCTGAAAGAAGTCCATCTGCTCCGGCATGATGTCGATCCCTAAGTTGGGCAGGCAGCTGTAGAAGCGCCAGCAGCGCCGCTCGCGCTCCGGCAGATACGGTGCTGTCACCTCGCCGATGTATTTCTGATAGATGCGCTCGCCCCAGCGCGAGGAGGGCGCCTCGCGCATCCAGCTGGCGCCGCGCGCAATGCCGCCGACGCCGCGCTGATCCTCGTAGTCGGGCGTGAACAATCGGTTCAGTCCCGGATGGCCGATCGGCACGTGATAGGACTCCAGATAGTTGTCCATGGCGATCTTCCAGTCGACGTCCCACTCCTCGAGGAAGATCCGCTGCGTCGGGACCAGCTCCTCGAGCCGGTAGGGCGCCAGCTCTTCCATGAACGGTGCCCACACCTGCGAAGGCGGCGGCGGGGCGTCCGCGCCCAGACACACCCACACGAAGCCGAGCGCAAGCTCGAGACGCACCTGCTCGAGCCCGTGCTCGCGCAGGTTCAGGTCGGGGAAGGTGTCGCGGGCGGGGGTGGCGAGGAGCGACCCGTCGTAGCGGTAAGTCCAGCCGTGGTACGGGCAGGTGATGCGACCGGGACAGCGGCCGGCACCCTCGAGCAGACGGGTGCCGCGGTGGCGGCAGACGTTACGCAGGGCGCGGATGGCCCCGCTCGGATCGCGCAGCACGATCACGCTGTCGCCCCCCAGCTCGAAGGTCACGTAGTCGCCGGGGTCGCGGATCTGGCTCAGGTGGCAGGCGATCTGCCAGCTCGGCTTCAAGATCCGCTCGTACTCGAGACGCGTCATCTCCGGGTGGTTGTATACCCAGGCGGGGAGTGAGCGCGGGGCGGGCGCGGGGGTGGTGTCGACCGGGCGGGCGGCTGTCAGGCTCATGGAAATCCCCCTAGGATCGGGCCGATGTATATGACCATTTAATTTTACCCCAAAAAACTATATGATCATATAGTCGGGTCGGTGAGGTCGCCTCATTAAGAGCCCCGTAAAGGATCCCATCTCATCGTGCAGGCGAGCGGGGTGACAGCCATGGCCAGAGTCATGACCAGGAATCACGAGCACTTCCGGCGCGCGCTGCAGCGGCTGCCGCTCGGGGTCGCCTCGAATTTCCGCTACTGGGGCGAGGAGCGCACCATCTATGTGCGCGAGGGCCGCGGGGCGCGCATCACTGATCTCGACGGCAACGTCTACGTCGATTACCGCATGGGCTACGGGCCCGCGATTCTCGGCTATGCCGATGCGCGCGTGGATGCGGCGGCCCGCCGCGGCATGGAGGTCGGGGGCGTGTTCGCGCTATCGACCGAGGCCGAGTACCGGGTCGCGCAGCGCATCGCCAAGATGGTGCCGGCGGCCGAGCTGGTGCGTTACTCCAACTCCGGCACTGAGGCGGTGATGGCGGGGCTGCGACTGGCGCGCGCCTACACCAAACGCGACGACTACGTGATCCTCGAGGGCAGCTACCACGGACTGTTCGACGCGGCCATGTGGTACACGCCGATGGACAAGTGGGGGCAGGTCGGCGACCCCGAGGTGTATCCCTACAGTGAGGGGGTGCCGCTCAGCACCCGTCACTTCGCACACTTCGTGCAGGCGAACGACGCCAACCAGCTCGAGGACGTGCTCAAGCGACACGGCGACTCGATCGCCTGCCTGCTGATCGAGCCGATCATGGGCAACTGCTTAGGCATCGCCGCCGAGCCCGCCTACGTGCGCGCGGCGCGCGCGCTGTGCGACAAGTACGGCGTCGTCATGATCATCGACGAGGTCAAGACTGGCTTCCGCGTGGCGCGCGGCGGCGTGCAGGAGCTGTACGGTGTGCGCGCCGACCTGTGCACCTTCGCCAAGGCGCTCGCCAACGGCTACCCGATCTCGGTGCTCGCCGGGCGCGAGGAGATCATGCGCAAGCTCGGCAAAGGCGTGGCGCACGGCGGCACCTACACCGCCCATCCGGTGTCGCTCGCCGCGGCCGAGAAGACCCTCGAGATCCTCGACGAGACCGATGCGCTTGCGACCGTAGCCGCCTACGGCACGCGGCTGCGCGCCGGCATGAGCGCCGTCCTGAAAGCGCGCGGCATCGCCCACAGCTTCGTCGGCCATCCCTCCATGAGCGGACTGTATTTCGCGCACGACCCGCCGCGTACCTACCGTGACTGGAAGAGCAGCGATTACAGCTTCTACGATGCGACCGCGCGGGCGCTGCACGACGAGCGCATCCTGTGCGAGCCGGATTCGCGCGAGCCGTGGTTCGTGTCCGCCGCGCACGACGACGCGTGCCTGAAGGACACGCTCGCCGCCTTCGAGGTGGCGGTCGATCGCACGCTGAACGCGCTCGGTACCAATCGCCGGGTACCCGCCTGAACGGGGAAACCAACGGCGGCGCGCGCCGCGCCCGGCACGATGTGATCGTGGTCGGCGCCGGGCACAACGGCCTGGTGGCTGCCTGCTATCTGGCGCGCGCCGGCCTCGACGTGCTGGTGCTGGAGCGCAATTCTTACGTAGGCGGCGCGGCGGTGAGCCGCCGCCTGTACGACGGCTTCACCTACTCGAACTGCTCCTACGTCTGCAGCCTGCTGCGCACCGAGATCATCCGTGCGCTCGAGCTGCCGCGCTACGGATTGCAGATCATCCCCTACGAGGGCGGCTGTACCCTGATGCGCGGCGGCGGGCACCTGGCGCTGTACGATAATCACGACGCGCTGCGGCGGGAGATCTCGCGGCATTCGCGCCGCGACGCCGAGAGTTACGACCGCTTCGTGCGCGACATGCTGCGGCACTGCCGCTTCATCAAGCCGCTGCTGCTGCGCGAGCCGCCGGATCCGACCTCGTGGCGCGCGCGCGATCTCAAGGAGCTGCTATGGCTCGGGCGGCACTTCCACAAGCTCGGCGAGGCACGCCTGTACGACACGCTGCGCTTCTGGACCATGAGCTGCGCCGACCTGTTGGATGAGTACTTCGAGAGCGAAATCGTCAAGGCGCACATGGCCGGCAGCTCGATCATCGGCACGGCGCTCGGGCCGCGCTCGCCGGGCACCGCCTACGTGCTGCTGCATCACTACATGGGCAGCATCGACGGGACGGTCGGCGCCTGGGGTTTCGCGCGCGGCGGCATGGGCGCGATCACCCAGGCGCTCGCGGCCTCGCTAACGGCGAGCGGCGGCACGGTACGGAGCGATGCGCCGGTGGAGCAGATCCTGGTGAAGCACGGCCGCGCCCAGGGCGTGGTGCTGGCCGGCGGCGAGGAGATCCGCGCACGCACCGTCGTCTCCAACCTCGATGTGCGCCGCACTTTCCTCGAGACCATGGACCCGCGCCACCTGCCCGGGGAGTTTCTCGAGCAGGTGCGCCGCTTCAAGATCCGCGGCTCCTCCGGCAAGCTCAACATCGCCCTCGATGGCCTGCCGCGCTTCCCGGCGATCCCGCAGGGCGCACCCTGCATCCGCGGCGACATGCACGTCACCGATACCATCGACATGCTCGAGCGCGCCTACGACGACTGGAAGGAGGGCCGCTGGTCGGCCGCGCCTTATCTCGACATGCTGATTCCCTCGCAGATCGATCCGACCATGGCGCCGCACGGCAAGCACTACATGTCGGTGTTCGTGCAGTACTGTCCGTACCGCCTGGCCGATGGGCCGTGGACGCCGCAGAAGCGCCAGGCCTTCGGCGACACGGTGATCGATACGATCGCACAGCACAGTCCGGACTTTCGCAACCTGATTCTGCACGCCGAGATCCGTACGCCCCAGGACATCGAGACCGAGGTCGGCCTGACCGAGGGCAACATCTTTCAGGGAGAGCTCACCTTCGATCAGCTGCTGTTCAACCGCCCCATCCCCGGCTATGCGCAGTACCGTGCGCCGGTCGCCGGCATGTACATGTGTGGGGCGAGCACCCATCCGGGCGGCGGCGTCATGGGCGCGCCGGGCGCGAATGCCGCGCGCGCGATCCTCACCGACCTCAAGGGACCAAAGCCCGCATGAGCGCTGCGCCACGCCGGGCCTATGACTGCATCGTGGTCGGGGGCGGCCACAATGGACTCACCTGCGCGGCCTATCTGGCGCGCGGCCGCCGCTCGGTGCTGGTGCTCGAGGCCGGCGCGCAGGTCGGGGGCGCGGCCGTGACGCGCGAGTTCGCGCCGGGCTTTCGCGTCTCGGCGTGCGCGCACCTGCTGCACGCGCCGGCGGCCGTGCTGCGGGAACTCGCGCTCTCAGCTCACGGATTGAAGCTCGCACCGGGGGCGCTGACGACGCTGGCGCTCGCTCCCGACGGCGCCCACCTGCCGCTTGCGGCCCCAGGGGACTGGCCAGCCGGGGCCGGGCGCGACGCGCAGGCTCATGAGGCATATCAGGCGCGTCTCGCGCGACTCGCCGCGGCGCTGCGCCCGCTGCTGGACGTTGCGCCGCCGCGCCTCGCCAATTCATCGTGGGCCGAGCGCGCGGCGCTGGGCGGCCTGGCGCTCAGGTTGCGTGCGCTCGGGCGGCGCGACCTGCGCGAGCTGCTGCGCATCGGCGGCATGTGTGTGCAGGATCTGCTCGATGAGCATTTCGAGTCGCCGCTGGTCAAGGGGGCGCTCGCCTTCGATGCGGTGCTCGGCACCAACTACGGGCCGCGCTCACCGGGCACGGTGTTCACGCTCCTGTACCGCCTGGCGGCAGGCGGCGGCGCCGGGCTCGCCCAGCCCTTGGGGGGCCTCGGCGCGCTCTCGGAAGCGCTCGCCGGAGCGGCGCGCGCCGCCGGCGCCGAAATCCGTACCACCGCCGCGGTGCAACGTATTCTCGTGCGCGAGGACCGCGCGGTCGGCGTGGTGCTCGAGTCCGGCGAGGAGCTCGCCGCGGGCGCGGTGATCTCGAGCGCCGATCCCAAGACGACCTTCCTCAGACTGCTCGGCACCGAGCACCTCGATACCGGCTTCGTACGGCGCATCGTGAACCTGCGCTCGCGCGGGCTCGCCGCCAAGGTGCATCTGGCGCTCGACGACCTGCCGCAGTTCACCGGCGTCGCGCCGGCGGCGCTCGCCGGCCGTCTGCTGGTGGCGCCGTCGCCCGAGTACCTGGAGCGCGCCTTCAATCACGCCAAGTACCGCGAGTGCTCCGCCGCGCCGATGCTCGAGATCACCATGCCGACGCTGGCCGATCCGGCACTGGCGCCGCCCGGGGGACAGGTGCTGTCGGTGATCGCGCAGTACGCGCCCTACGACCTGGCCGGGGGCTGGGAGGCCGGCAGGCAGCGCTTCACCGATCTGGTGATCGACACGCTCGAGCGCTTCGCTCCGGGACTGCGCGCGCGCGTGCGCGGTGCGCAGCTGCTCGCGCCGCCCGACATCGAGCGCGAGTTTCGCATCAGCGGCGGTCACTGGCACCACGCCGAGCTCGCGCTCGACCAGTTCTTCATGCTGCGCCCGGTGCCGGGCGCTGCCGCCTACCGCGCGCCGGTCGGCGGGCTGTTCCTGTGCGGCGCCGGCTGTCACCCGGGAGGTGGCGTGCTCGGCCTGGCCGGCCGCAACGCCGCCCGCCAGGTGTTGAAAGAGGCCGCCTGAGATGCTCACCGAGAGCGCGCCGCTCTTTCGCGAGCCACTGCTGAAGACGCCGTTCCATGAGCGTGCGCGGCGTCTGAGCCAGATCGACAGCTTCATTCCCTGGGCCGGCTACACCACCGTCGACGTGTTCACGGCCGTCGAGCAGGAATATTTCTCGATCCGCAACGCCACCTCCGTGTACGACCTGACGCCGATGGTCAAGTACCGGGTCGCGGGTGCGGATGCGCTGCGCTTCCTCAACCGGCTGGTGACACGCGATCTGCGCAAGCTCCGCCCCGGGCGCGTGGCTTACGTCGTGTGGTGCAACGACCAGGGCCATCTGATCGACGACGGCACGGTGTTCTGCCTCGGCGAAGGGGAATACCGCCTGTGCACCGCCGAGCGCCAGCTCGACTGGCTGCTCGACTCGAGCCTCGGCTTCGATGTCAGTGTCGCGGAGGTGACCGAGGAGGTGGCGGCGCTTGCCGTGCAGGGACCGACCTCGTGCGCGGTGCTGAAGGCGATGGGACTCGCCGGCGTCGAGCAGCTCAAACCCTTCGAGCTCGGCACGTTCGTGCTGCAGGGGACCGCAGCTGCACCGCTGATGGTGTCGCGGACCGGTTTTACCGGGGATCTCGGCTACGAGCTGTGGATGCGACCGGGAAATGCGGAAGCGGTCTGGGACGCGCTCATGGAGGCCGGCCGCACGCGCGGCATTCGCGCGATCGGCTCGCGCGCGCTCAACATCGCGCGCATCGAGGCGGGCTTCCTGCTGCCGAACCTGGACTTCGTGCCCGCCGAGCGCGCACTGCACCTCGGCACCGAGCGCTCGCCGCTCGAGCTCGGGCTCGCGTGGCTGGTTGACTTTGGCAAGGGACACTTTACCGGACGGCGCGCGCTCCTCGCGCAGCAGCGTCGCGGCCTACGGCGCTGTCTGGCCGGGGTCGAGATCGAGGGCGAGAAGCCCGCGCACAACGCGCTGCTTTATGATGAGCGCGGTGGGCGCCGCCAGGTGGGCAGCGTTACCTCCGCGGTCTGGTCGCCCACCGCCAAGCGTAACCTGGCGCTCGCCATGCTCGATGCGCCGCACTTCGCGCCCGGCCGTGAGGTGTGGGCCGAGATCTACCTGAATCGCGAGCTGGTATGGGAGCGGCGCATGGCGCGCGCCCGAGTGGTCGAGCGGCCGTTCTACGCGCCCGAGCGGCGCCGGCTCACGCCGCCCGCGGACTTCTGACGCCACGGTACGATGCAGGGGGAGGGGACCGGATGATCGCCACGCAGTCGAAGCCGAACGCCGACCGGCCCTGGCTCGATTCCGCCGCCAGGCCGCAGATCGTGATCGACCACGTGAGCCGCAGCTTTGGGGCCTTCACCGCCGTCGACGACGTGGATCTGAGAATCTTCCGCGGCGAGATGTTCGCGCTGGTCGGCGCCTCGGGCTGCGGCAAGACGACGCTCCTGCGCATGCTCGCCGGTTTCGCCGAGCCGAGCGGCGGCCGCATCAGCATCGACGGCGTCGACATGAGCGGCGTGCCACCGCACGAGCGCCCGGTCAACATGATGTTCCAGTCGTACGCGCTGTTTCCGCACATGACGGTCGAGCGCAACGTCGGCTACGGCATCAGCCGCATGAAGCTCGATCCCGCAACCCGCAAGCGTCGCATCCAGGAGGCGCTCGAGATGGTGCAGCTCGGGGCGGTGGCGCAGCGCAAGCCGCACCAGCTCTCCGGCGGCCAGCGTCAGCGCGTGGCGCTGGCGCGGGCGCTCATCCGCCGGCCGAAGGTGCTGCTGCTCGATGAGCCGCTGTCGGCGCTCGATAAGAAGCTGCGCGAGCAGACGCAGTTCGAGCTGATGGATGTGCAATACAAAGTCGGCATCACCTTCATCGTGGTGACGCACGACCAGGACGAGGCCATGGCGCTCGCCAGCCGCATCGCGGTCATGGACCGCGGCCGGGTGGTGCAGGTCGGCACGCCGTCGCAGATTTACGAGTTTCCGGCCAGCCGCTTCGTGGCGGATTTCGTCGGCACGGCCAACCTGTTCGAGGGCACGGTGCGCGCCTGCGAGGCCGGGCTGATCACGGTGCAGTGCGCCGAGACCGGCTGCGATCTGCTGGTCGACCATGCCGGCAGCTTCAGCCCGGGGCAGCGCATCTGGGTGGCGCTGCGGCCGGAGAAGATCCGCATCGGCAAGGAGCCGGTGACGGCCGGCCGCGTGAATCAGCTGCGCGGCACCGTCTGGGAGCTGGGCTACCTCGGCAATCGCTCGACCTATCGGATCAAGACCAGCAGTGGCAAGCTGATCACGGCGTTCTCGCAGAACGAGCGGCGCACCGCCGAGCCCGCCATAGACTGGAGCGACGAGGTGTTCATGAGCTGGAGCGCGGAGGCGGCGGTCTTGCTGGAATCGTAGACTTACGGGACAACGGGGGAGGAACGGCAGATGAAGAATTCAACGCACGCCGTGTGGGTCTCGGCGTCACTGTTCTTGGGGGCGTTACTGTCGGGTGCGGATGCGCCGGTGCTGGCGGACCAGCAGGCGGCGGCGCCCGCCACCGGCACGAGTGAGCAGACCGTGGTCGGACTGCAGGAGGTCGTGGTTACGGCAACCCGCCACGAGGAATCCCTGAGCAAAGTGCCGATCAGCGTAACGGCGCTCACCGGCGAGGACATGGACGCACGGGGTCTGAAGGACTTTCAGGACATCGTGCGCTTCACCCCCGGGGTCAGCATCGATACCTCCGGAACCAACAACATCTCGATTCGCGGCATCTCCTCGTCGGCCGGCGCCGGAACCACCGGCATCTACCTCGACGACACGCCGATTCAAATGCGCGACGTGGGCTTTAACCCGGACGACACGCTGCCGAAGACTTTCGATCTGGCACGAGTCGAGGTACTGCGCGGGCCGCAGGGGACGCTGTTCGGCTCCGGCTCCGAGGGCGGCACGGTGCGCTACATCCTCACCGAGCCGAGCCTGACGCAGTCCAGCACCTACGGCCGCGCCGAGGCGTCCTATACCGAATACGGCCAGCCGAGCTATGAGATCGGCTTGGCGCACGGGGCGCCGATCATCGACGGCACGCTCGGCTTCCGGGCGAGTGCCTGGTACCGCGCCGACGGCGGCTGGATCAACCAGGTGAACGACACGACCGGAGCGGTGACGGATCCCAACTCGAACTACCGCGGTACCGCCATGTTCCGTCTGGCGTTCATCTGGGCGCCGGTCACCTCGTTCACGGTCGAGCCGAGCATGGTCTATCAGGACTCCAAGCAGGGCAACGAATCGACCTACTGGCCGTCTTACTCCAACCCGTCAGGCGGGGAGTTCAACACCGCCACTCCGGAGCTGATGCCGGTGGACGACCAATGGTACCTGCCGGCGCTGAAGCTGCAGTGGGATCTCGGCAAGAGCGAGATCATCGCCGACACCTCCTATTATCATCGCAAGGAGCTCACGGCCTATCAGGGCACGGTCTATGACCTCGGCTTCTTCCAGCTGCTCGGCTGGCCGAACAATCCGCTGACCGGCGGACTCGGCTGCGAAGCATCCGGCCCGCCCACCAGCTGCCCGTGGTACCCGCTGCTCGACGGTAACGGCATTCACCTGCCGTCGGCCTTCCAGGACTTCCAGACGCCGAACCAGATGACCAATACGCAGCAGAGCTACGTGCAGGAGCTGCGCTGGCAGTCGAACGACCCGACGTCGCACTGGACCTGGACGGTCGGCGCGTTCTGGCAGGAAGCGAAGGAGGGCAGCATCGAGGAGCTCAAGGACCCCAACAATCAGATCAATCCGTTCTTCAACTATCTCTACGGCGACTCGGCTACCGATATCTTTGGCTCGTACTACTCCTGCCCGACGGCGAGCGCCTACCCGTACATCCCGGCCTGCGACATCTACTACCTGAACAACCAGACCATCGACAAGCAGATCGCCGGATACGGCGAGATCAGCTACGCCTTCACCGATCAGTGGAAGCTCACTCTGGGCGAGCGGGTCGCGCACACGACGTTCAATATCTCCAGCTACTCGGACGGGCTGGAGAACTATGGCCCGATCAATGGCCCGACCGCGTACCTGGTGCCGCGCACGGGATCGAGCAGCGAGACGCCCAACACGCCCAAGGCCAATCTCGGCTACCAGATGGACCAGAACAATCTGTTCTACGCGACCTATGCCAAGGGTTTCCGCGTGGGTGGCGGCAACCCGCCGCTGCCGAGCTACTGCACCACGCCCGACGGCGGCGATCTCTTTGCGGAGACGGGCCTGAAGCAGGCGCCGCTCACCTACGGGTCAGACTCGACGCAGAACTACGAGATCGGCTCGAAGAATCTCATCGGCGGCGACTTGCGTCTCGCCACCAGCCTCTATTACATCAAGTGGAACAACATCCAGCAGAGCATCTACGTCGCCGGCAGCTGCGGGCTGCAGTTCATCGACAACGTCGGTACCGCGGTCTCCAAGGGCTTCGACTTCCAGGCCGACTGGGCTCCCGATCCGTTCCTGTTCGATATGGCCGTGGGTTATACGTCGGCGCGCTTCAGCACGAACTCGCCGATCCAGAATGCGCAGGGGCAGCCGCTGGTGGTGACCGGGGACGCCATCTCCGGTCAGGCGGCGATCAATGGGGCGCCGGGAACCAATCCCCCCTGGGACGTCGCGGTGGGTGCGGAGTACCACTTCCACCCGTGGCAGCATGAGGCGTTCGTGCGGGTCGACTGGACCTATCAGAGCAGCAACCCCTGGCTGGCGGCCATTCAGGATCCGCGGACCTCGCAGTACGTCACCGGCCAGCAGCCGGCGGTCTATTCGCTCCCCTCGACCACCTTCACCACGTTGCGGGCCGGCACGACCCTGGGCGACTGGCAGGTCTCGCTCTTCATGGACAACGTGTTTGATTCACACACGATCATCAACTACCAGATGAGCCAGTTCGACAGCTACCTTTACCAGCTCGCCGGCCGCGCACCCACCGTGGAGCAGAACCAGTACACGTACCGTCCGCGCACGATCGGGCTCACGGCGGTCTGGCGCATCGGGCACTGACTGGCAGCGGCCGCACGGTGAATGCTACCGTGACGGCCACATGGCAGCAGGCGACACACCGGCGCACCGCGCCGCCGCGGCGGCCGGGCCGGAGGCACGCGCCGAGCGGCTGAATACCCGCGCGGCCGGGGTCGTCGGGCTGGCGGTGCTCTGCAGCCGCGTGCTCGGCCTGATTCGCGAGCAGGTGTTTGCGGCGCTGTTCGGCGGCGGCCGCGTCATGGACGCGTTCACCATCGCGTTCCGCATCCCCAACCTGCTGCGCGACCTGTTCGCCGAGGGTGCCCTGTCGACGGCCTTCGTCACCGTCTTCAGCAAGACTGTGGTTTTGCAGGACGACGCCGCGGCCTGGCGCCTCGCCAACAAGGTGGCGACGCTCGCGGCGGTTGTCCTGAGCGCCATCACGCTGCTCGGCATCGCGTTCGCCCCGCAGCTGGTCGAGCTGCTCGCGCCGGGCTTCGCAGGCGACAAGGCCGCCCTCACCGTGACGCTGACGCGCGTCATGTTCCCGTTCATCCTGCTGGTGTCGCTCGCGGCGCTGGTGATGGGCATGCTGAACGCGAAGAACGTGTTCGGGGTGCCCGCAATGGCCTCGAGCTTCTTCAACCTGGGCTCAATCATCGGCGGCCTGCTGCTCGGGCTTTGGCTCGATCCGCACTTCGGACCGCGCGCGATCCTGGGACTCGCCGTCGGGACGCTGCTCGGCGGCGCGCTGCAGCTCGCAGTGCAGCTGCCGGCGCTGCGCCGTCAGGGTTATCGCTACCATGTCGACTTCCGCTGGCGCGACCCCGGCGTCGGCGCGATCCTGAGGCTCATGGGGCCGTCGGTGATCGCCGCCAGCAGCACCCAGGTCAACGTGCTGGTGAACTCGGTGTTCGCCTCGCAGCTCGGCGACGGCCCGACCTACTGGCTGAACATCGCCTTCCGGCTGATGCAACTGCCGCTCGGCGTGTTCGGCGTGGCGCTCGGCACGGTGGCGCTGCCGCTGCTCTCGCGCATGGCTGCGGGCAACAACATGCAGGCGTTCAGGAGCGAGCTGGCGCGCGGCATGCGGCTCGCGTTCCTCATGACGATTCCGGCGAGCGTCGGGCTGATGGTGCTCGCCGCGCCGATCATGTCGGTGCTCTACCAGCACGGCCGTTTCGACGCGCACGCCACCGCGCAGGCCGCGGCCGCGCTGCGCTTCTACGCCATCGGGCTGTGCGCCTATGCGGCGCTCAAGGTGCTGGTGAACGCTTTCTATGCGCTCGAGCGGCGCAAGACGCCGATGGTGGTGAGTTTCATTGCGGTGGGCGTCAACCTGTTGCTCAACTGGATCTTCACCGTGCGGCTCGGCTGGGGCCACCGCGGGCTGGCGTTCTCGACCTCATGCGTTGCCACCAGCAACTTCCTGATCCTCTATCTGTTGATGCGTGCGCATCTGGGCAGGCTCGAGTCGCGCGCCATGGGGGCGCTGCTGGCGAAGCTGGCGCTCTCCTGCGTAGTGCTGCTCGGCGTCGCCTGGGCCGGCGGCCACTGGCTGCTGGCGGACTGGGCGGTGCAGGCCTTCTGGCCGAAGCTCCTGAGCCTCGTGGCTGTCATCGCCTGCGCGGCTGGCGCGTTCTTCCTCTGTGCCAGCGCGCTTGGCATCGGGGAGCTGCAGGACATCACGCGCAGCGTGACACGCAGCGTGCACCGGAAACTTCGGCGCCCCGCGCGGGACTAAAGCTGCTGTGCACGTGCGTCCGCGCCGGCCGGCAGGCTTCGGCCCGGTCTCACAGTGTGTTACACGCGCCACGAGGTGCGGTTATTCAGGAGTGATTCAGCCAAAGGACCGGATGATGCACCCCATGAAAAAGTCTGCGCGTCTTCTCGCCCCCGTGTTGCTGGTTGGGTTCTGCGCTCCGGCGCTCGCCCAGGTGTATGCCGTGCAGCCGCTGCCGCTGCAATGGTTCGTCGACGGCGGCCCGAGCTTCCCGCTCGGCACCACCGCCGACTATTTCAACACCGGCTGGACCGTCGGCGGCGGATTCGCGGTGCGCCAGGATCCGGCGCAACCGTTCTATCTGCGGACCGAGCTCGACTACAGCCGCTTCGGCGCGAGCAGCGAGCTGATCTCCGCGGGCCAGGCGGCCGGCCCGACGCAGATCAACGGCGGCTACGGTGAGACCTTCGACTGGCAGGTGAACGGCGTGTTCGAGCAGCCGTTCAACGCCTGGTCGCACTTCTACGCGACCGGCGGCATCGGTCTTGCCTATCGGCGCATCGAGCTCACCCAGAGCGGGCCGACTCCGTGCAACCAGTTCCTCGGCGTGTGCGGGCCCGGTTTCTCGGGCAGCACCACCAGCGGGGTGGCGAGCTACGATACGACGCGCTTCGCCTGGAACGTCGGCGCCGGGTTCGATTTCCCGCTGCCCGGCGGGCAGTCGTGGTTCGTCGAGGCGCGTTACGAGAGCATCGAGACCCCGGGAGCGACCCAGTTCCTGCCGATCCGCGTCGGCATCCGTTTCTGATCGCCAAGCGCCGGGCACGGCGCGACCCAACGCTTCCGAGGAGCTGGCTTGCGAGTCGCGAACCTCGCCAGCTATGCTTCCTCTCTTATGCCTACGCTGGTTGAATGTGTACCCAATTTCTCCGAGGGCCGCGATAAAGCCAAGGTGGACGCCATTGTTGCGGCCATGAGGCTGGACGGCGTGTACCTGCTCGATCGCGAGATGGACGCCGACCATAACCGCTGCGTGATCACGCTGGTGGGGGAGCGCGAGCCGATTCAGGAAGCGGCGATTCGCGGCGTGGGCAAGGCCGCCGAGCTGATCGATCTGAACGCTCACCAGGGCGCGCATCCGCGCATGGGTGCGACCGACGTGGTGCCCTTCATTCCGATTGAGGGCGCGAGCATCGAGGATTGTGTCGCCATGGCGCGCCACGTCGGCGCCGAGATCTGGAAGCGCTATCAGATTCCGGTGTATCTCTACGAGGCCGCCGCAACGACTCCCGAGCGGCAGAACCTGGAAACGATTCGCCGCGGGCAGTTCGAAGGCATCCGTGCCGACATCGCGACAAATCCTGCCAGGAAGCCCGACTTCGGCGACACAAGAGTGCATCCGACGGCGGGGGTCATGGCGGTCGGCGCGAGAAAATCTCTGATTGCCTTCAACGTGTTCCTCAGCACGGCGGATGTCGAGATTGCGAAAAAGATTGCCAAGGCAATTCGCGCCTCGAGCGGCGGGTTGCGTTTTGTAAAGGGCGCGGGATTTCTGGTGCGCGGCGTAGCCCAGGTGTCCATGAACCTCACCGATTTCGAGCAGACGCCCATCCATCGGGTGTTCGAGATGGTAAAGCGCGAAGCGGCGCGCTACGGCGTGGCACCGGTGAGCAGCGAAATCGTCGGATTGATCCCGAAGAAAGCGCTGGAGGCGGCGGCCGAATGGTTTCTGCAGGTCGAGAACTTTGATTCGTCGTTGATCCTGGAAAACCGCTTGAGTGCGGTGATGGGCGGCAAAGCGACGGTCGGCGGGTTGCGCGCCGGAATCGAGCCGTTTGTCGAGCAGCTTGCCGCGCCGACGGCCGCTCCCGGGGGCGGCAGCGCCTCGGCCGCCAGTGCCGCCATGGCCGCGGCACTGGCCACGATGGTGGCTTGCATGTCCCGTGGGAAGAAGGCGTACCTTCAATACGGGCCTGAGCTCAGTGACGCGATCGCGCGCCTGGGCCAATTGCGCGAGGAGATGCAGGCTGCCATCGATGCCGACGCCGAATCGTTCAACGTCGTGATGAAGGCTTACCGGGCAGCGAAAGAGTCGGCCGATGGCGCCGCTATGATCGATACCGCGCTGAAGCAGGCCACCAGCGTGCCGTTGGCGGTCGCCGAAAGTGCTCACGAAATCGCCTCGATTGTCGCGAAACTGCGGCCCATTACCAATCCAAACATGAAGTCCGATCTGACGACGGCTGCGGCGCTGGCGCAGGCCGCCATCGCAGGTGCATCGGCAAATGTCGAGATCAATCTGGAGTCGATCAAGGACGCCGCCTTTGCAGCGGATGTCCGTAAACGTGCCGCAGTGCTACGACAGTAGCTTCGGGCTCGCAGCCGCGCATCTTCCCGCGCGCATCCGCAGGTGAGGATATGGCACTCAAAATCATGATACTCGGGGCCAACGGCTTCATCGGCAGCGCCCTCACCGATGCCATCCTGCGCGGCCGCGACTGGGAGGTCTACGGCATGGACCTCGCCGACAACAAGCTGTCGGATCTCCCCAAGCACGATCGCTTTCACTTCGTGGAAGGCGATATCACCATCAACAGGGAATGGGTCGAGTACCACGTGAAGAAATGCGACGTGGTGATGCCGCTGGTGGCGATTGCCAACCCGGCGCAGTACGTCACTCATCCGCTGAAGGTGTTCGAGCTCGACTTCGAGGCGAACCTCGAGGTGGTGCGCCAGTGCGTCAAGTACGGCAAGCGCCTGGTGTTCCCTTCGACCTCGGAGGTCTACGGCATGTCGCCGGACGCGGTGCTGGATGAGGAGACGAGCCCGCTGGTGTACGGTCCGATCAACAAGCAACGCTGGATCTACGCCTGCTCGAAACAGATGCTCGACCGGGTCATCTACGCCTACGGCGTGCGCGACCAGCTCGACTACACGCTGTTCCGGCCGTTCAACTTCATCGGCCCGAAGCTCGACAACCCCGAGGAGCCGAAGGAGGGGAGCTCGCGCGTGTTCACGCAGTTCCTGTCCAACGTGCTGTACCGGCGGCCGATCAAGCTGGTCGACGGCGGCAGCCAGAAGCGCTCCTTCACCTACATCGACGATGCGATCGAGTGCCTGCTGACCATCCTCGAGAATCAGGGGGCGCGCGCCACCCGGCGCATTTTCAACATCGGCAACCCGGCCAACTGCATATCGATCCGCGACCTGGCGCAGCGCACCATCCGTATCGCCCAGGAATTTCCGGTGCTGGCCGCGAACGCCCGCGCCACCGAGATTGTCGACGTCACCGCGGGCGAGTACTACGGCAAGTACTACCAGGACATCCAGGTGCGGGTGCCGAACATCGAGGCCGCGAAACGCGACCTCGGCTGGCAGCCAAGCACCGACATGGACACCGCCATCCGGCGCACCATCGACTACTACGTCAACCAGGAAGGCTTCGGCGGCCGCGCGGCCTCACGGGTCAGCATCTGAGGCGGCGCGCGCCGGTCACGCATGACAATCGAGGCGGGGCAGGAGCGGCGCACGCGCGCGTACGCCTGGCTGCCGTGGCTCGCGCTGGCGCTCGCCTGGTTCGCCACCGCGCAGGTGCGGCCGCTGTTCGATCCGGACGAGGGCCGCTACGCGGAGATCCCGCGCGAGATGCTGCTGAGCGGCGACTGGGTGACGCCGCGCCTCGACGGGCTGAAGTACTTCGAGAAGCCGCCGCTGCAGTACTGGGCCACCGCCACCATCTACCGCGTGGTGGGTGTGCACGAGTGGAGCTCGCGGCTGTGGACGGTGGGACTCGCGTTCGCGTGTCTCGGGGCGGTGTACGGCTGGACGCGCCGGCTCCACGGGCGGGATGCGGCGCGCAGCGCGCTGGTCGCGCTCGCGGTGAGCCCGTTTTTCCTGGTCGTTGGGCACCTCGACCTGCTCGATCCGGGCTTCACGTTGTGGCTGACCGCGGCGGTGCTGGCCTTCACGCTGGCGCAGAGCGCGCCGCAGCACTCGGACGCCGAGCGCCGCTGGATGATGGCGGCCTGGGGGGCGGGGGCGCTCGCCATCCTCACCAAGGGCATCGTGGTCGGGGTGCTCACCCTCGGCGCACTCATTATTTACAGCCTGCTCGAGCGGGACGCCCGGCCGTGGCGGCGGCTGCATCCGGGGGCCGGGCTGCCGCTGTTTCTGGTGCTGGCCGCGCCGTGGTTCGCGGTCGTGTCGCTGCGCAATCCGGGGTTCGCGCAGTTCTTCTTCGTGCACGAGCATTTCACGCGCTTTCTCACCACGGTACACCAGCGCGTCGAGCCCTGGTGGTACTTCCTGCCGCTGCTGCTCGCCGGCACGCTGCCGTGGATCGTGCCGCTCGCGCGCGCGCTGCGGCCCGCCTGGACGGGGGCGGGCATTGCGTCCGGGCCGCCCGATCAGCGCCCGGCGAGCGCCTTCAAGCCGTGCAAGTTCCTGCTGATCTACGCACTCTTCACCCTGGTGTTCTTCTCCTTTTCGGACTCGAAGCTCGCGCCCTACATTCTGCCGATGTTCCCGGTGCTGGCGGCCGTCACCGGCGCGCAGGCCGCGGGCGATGCGCGCTTCACGCAGCGCGCGGCCTGGATCGGCGCGGTGCTGGTGGCGTTCGTCGGGCTCGGCCTGTTGGTTTACAGTGCGCTGCACAACAGTTATGTGCCGCATGAGGCTTCGGTCTGGGTGCTCGCCGGCACGGTCGCGGCCGCCGGCGGGCTCGCAGCTCTCCTGCCCGGACTGCGCGCGCACGCGCGCGGCGCGGCCGGCGTGACCGCGGTGAGCGCGATCCTCGCCTGGCAGTGCCTGCTGTGCGCGTACGGCGTCATCCCGCCGTCGCACTCGGCGCGCGACCTGGTGGCGGCGGTGCGTCCCTACGTGGGTCCGCAGACCCGCCTGTACAGCATCGGCCAGTACCGCGAGACCGTCTCGCCGTACCTCGGGCGGACGCTCACGCTGGTGGCATACGAGGGCGAGCTGCAGTTCGGACTGAACGCCGAGCCGGGCAGGCAGACGGCGACACCGCAGCAGTTTGCCGCCGCCTGGGACGCGAGCCGCGATGCCGTGGCATTCTTCGATCCCGGCATGTGGGATGACTGGCGGCGGCGGGGCCTGCCCGGCCGCGTCGTGGCCGCCGACAGCTATACGGTCGCTGTGAGTCGTTGGTAGTGAGTTCTTTGTGAAGCTTACGGAATTCGCCATTCTGGGCACCGGCGTGCTGCTCAACGCCCTGGCACAGCTCGGCCTCAAGGCCGCGACCCGTGTCAGCGGGCCGTTGATCGCCACCGACAGCGGCGTGCTCGAGCGCGCAGCGAAGCTGCTGGTGGTGCCCTCGCTGTGGTACGCGTTGTGCGCCTACGGCCTGAGTGTCATCGTCTGGCTGGTCGGCCTGTCGCGAGTGCCGGTGAGCCAGGCGTATCCGCTCTTGTCTCTGGGCTACGTGATCAACATCGGGCTCGCCTGGTGGCTGCTCGGGGAGATCCCCAACGTACAGCGCGTGGCGGGCATCGCGGTCATCGTGATCGGAGTGGTACTGGTGGCACGCTCATGAGCGGTGTTGAGACCTCCGGCGCGGCGTGGCTGCCTTTCACGCGCCCGGCTATCGACGAGCAGACGATCGCCGCGGTCGCGGACGTACTGCGCTCCGGGTGGCTTGCGAGCGGGCCGAAGGTGGCGCAGTTCGAGGCGGCACTGTCGGAGTATCTGGGCGGCCGCCCGGTGCGCTCGCAGACCTCGGCCACCGCCGGGATGGAAATGGCGTTGCTCGCCTGCGGCATAGGCAGTGGCGACGAGGTCATCACGCCGGCGCTGTCGTTCGTCGCTACCGCCAACGTCATCGTGCGCGTCGGCGCGCGGCCGGTGTTCGTCGACGTCGGGCTCGACTCGCGCAATATCGATCTCGGGCAGGTGGAGGCGGCGATCACCCCGCGCACGCGCGCCATCCTGCCGGTGCACTTCGCGGGCCGCGCGGTCGACATGGAGCGGCTGTACGCCCTCGCGGCGCGCCACCGGCTGCGCGTCATCGAGGACGCGGCGCATGCGATCGGTTCGACGTGGGCGGGCAAGCGCATCGGCAGCTTCGGCGACCTGGTGTGCTTCAGTTTCCATCCCAACAAGAACATCACCACCATCGAGGGCGGCGCGATCTCGGGCGGCTCGGCGGACGAGCTGACGGCGATCGAGCTGCATCGCTGGCACGGGCAGGTGAGGCGCGGCCCGGACGACTTCGACACGCTGCTCGCCGGCGGCAAGTGCAACCTGTCGGACGTCGCCGCCGCGGTCGGTCTCGGGCAGCTCAGGCGCCTGGAGGAATTCAACGCCCGGCGGCGCGCGCTCGTGGCGCGCTATTTCGCGCTGTGGGGCGAGGATCCGCCGCTGCGACTGCCGCAGCGCGGTGATGCGGGCCACAGCTGGCATGTCTTTACGCCGTTGCTGCCGCTCGAGCGGTTGGCGCTCACGCGTCGTGAGTTCATCGAGGCGATGCAGGCGCGCGGCATCGGCGTCGGTGTGCACTACCCGGCGATCCACCTGTTCAGTGCTTACCGCGCGCTCGGCTACCGCGAGGGACAGTTCCCGAACGCCGAGCGCATCGGGCGCGAGACCGTGACGCTGCCGTTGTTTCCGGCGATGGCGCCCGAGGACGTGGAGCGGGTGGTGGCAGCCGCGACCGCGATCCTGCGCGGAGCGCGCACATGAGCGCCCGGAACGGCACGCCCGACATCTCGGTCGTCATCCCCGTCTACAACGAAGAGGAGGGACTGCCGCTCCTGTTCGAGCGGCTGTACGCGGCGCTCGATGCGCTCGGTCGCTCCTACGAGGTGGTGTTCGTCGATGACGGCAGCCGCGACTCTTCGGTGGTGGAGCTGCGCGGGCAGTTCGAGCGGCGGCCGGATGTCACGCGGGTGGTGGTGCTGGCGCGCAACGCCGGACAGCACATGGCGATCCTGGCGGCGTTCGCGCACACGCGCGGCACATACGTGATCACCCTCGATGCCGACCTGCAGAACCCGCCGGAGGAGATCGGCAAGCTGGTTGCCGCCATGGACCAGGGCGCCGACTACGTAGGCAGCATCCGCGTGCGCCGCCGCGACGTGCTGTGGCGCAAGGCTGCGTCCCGCCTCATGAACCGGCTGCGCGAGCGCACCACCTCGATCCGCATCAGCGACCAGGGCTGCATGCTGCGCGGCTACCACCGCAGCGTCGTCGATGCGCTCAACCGCTGCAACGAGGCGAGCACCTACGTGCCGGCGCTGGCCTACACCTTCGCGCGCCACCCGGTGGAGGTCGAGGTGGAGCACGCCGAGCGCACGGTCGGGGTGTCGAAGTACTCGCTCCTGCGCCTCATCCGGCTCAACTTCGACCTGATGACCGGCTTTTCGGTGGTGCCGCTGCAGTTCTTCTCCATGAGCGGCATCGTCATCGCGCTGCTGTCGCTGGTGTTCGTGGTCTACCTCGCCATCCGCCGCCTGGTGATGGGTCCCGAGGCCGAGGGCGTGTTTACGCTGTTCGGCATCGCCTTCTTCCTGATCGGCGTCGCGCTCATCGGGCTGGGTGTGGTCGGCGAGTACGTCGGACGCATCTACGAGCAGGTGCGTCAGCGCCCGCGCTACACGATCGCCACAGTTCTGGGCGAGGAGCCGCAGCCCAAAGGCAGCGGCGCGGCGCTCGGCCTGCCTGAGCGCGCGCGGGAGACGCTGGAGTGAGCGGCCCGACGGCCGTGGTGTTCGCCTATCACGATGTCGGAGTCCGCTGCCTCAAGGCGCTGCTCTCCGGCGGTGTCGGGATTCCGCTGGTCGTCACGGTGGCGGACGATCCGGGCGAGACCCGCTGGTTCGCGAGCGTGGCGGCGACCGCGGCCGATTACGGACTGCCGGTCGTGGCGCCGGCCGATGGCGCGGGCGCGCAGCTCGAGCAGCGGGTCGCGGCGCTGCGGCCCGACTTCATCTTCTCCTTTTATTACCGCTCGCTGCTAAGGGAGCCGCTGCTGCGCGCCGCGCGGCGCGGGGCGCTCAACATGCACGGCTCGCTGCTGCCGAAGTATCGCGGTCGCGCTTCGGTCAACTGGGCGATCTTGAGCGGCGAGCCCGAGAGCGGCGCCACGCTCCACTACATGGTGGCGCAGGCCGACGCCGGCGACATCGTCGATCAGATGAGCGTGCCTATCCTCGAAGACGACGACGCGCGCGCCGTGTTCGCCAAGGTCACGGTTGCCGCGGAGACCGTTCTGGCGCGTTCGCTTCCGGGGCTCATCGCGGGCACGGCACCGCGCCGTGCGCAGCAGCTCGAGCCCGGACAGTACTTCGGCCGCCGGCGTCCCGAGGACGGGCGCATCGACTGGAGCTGGTCGGCGCGGCGCATCCATGACCTGGTGCGGGCGGTGGCGCCGCCATACCCTGGGGCATTCGCGCAAGTCGGCGCGGAGCGCTGGGAGATCCATCGCACGCGGCTCAGCGAGCGGCCGGCACCGGCCGCGGGACCGTCGGCGCCGTGCCTGTTCGGCGCCGGCGGGGAACTGTATGTCGCCTGCGGCGGCGGCGGCGTTCTCAGGTTGCTCGAGGCCACCAACAGCCGCGGTCGCGTCAATTCCGCACGGCTGGCAGGGGCGCTCGAGCAGCAGCCCGCACCGCTCGGCTGACGCGCCGCGCGCTCCCAAGGCCCATGTCGCTGGTTGCTCTCAAGATCGACGTCGATACCTATCGCGGCACGCGCGAGGGGGTACCGCGGCTCGCGGATCTGCTGGAGAGAATCGGCGCTCGGGCGACCTTCCTCTTCAGTCTCGGTCCGGATCACACCGGACGCGCCATCCGGCGCGTGTTCCGCCGCGGCTTCATCGGCAAGGTGCAGCGCACTTCGGTGCTGCAGCACTACGGCCTGACGACGCTGCTTTACGGAGTGCTGCTCCCGGGGCCGCGCATCGGCCGCCGCTGCCGCGAGCTCATGCGGGGCATCGCACGCCGCGGCTTCGAGGTGGGCGTGCATACCTGGGACCACGTGCGCTGGCAGGATGGCGTGGCCGCGGCGGGCGAGCCGTGGACGCGCCGCGAGCTCGAGCGCGCCTGCCGCGAGTTCGCCGACATCTTCGGCGAGCGGCCGCGCGTTCACGGCGCGGCTGGCTGGCAGATGAATCAATACGTCCCCGCCCTCGAGCGCGAGCTCGGCATCCGCTACGCATCCGACACGCGCGGCACCGCGCCTTTTCGTCCGGTGTTCGGCCGGGTCGCAGCCCACGTGCCGCAGCTGCCGACGACCTTGCCGACCTTCGACGAGCTGATCGGCCGCAGCGATCTGCAAGGCACCGATCCCGTCGATCACCTGCTGGCCCTCTCGACCGGCACCGCGGAGCGCGACCAGGTGTTCACGCTGCACGCCGAGCTCGAGGGCGGGGCATACCTGCAGGCGTTCGAGCGGCTGCTGCTCGAGTGGCGCGCGCGCGGCATCCGGCTCACGGATCTGGGCACCTATGCGGGGCTGCTCCACTTCGCCAGCCTGCCGCACTGCGAGGTGGTGGCCGGCAGCGTCGCGGGGCGAGCGGGCACGCTCGCACTGCAGTCGCAGTGGCAGCCGGGTTGACGGGGCGTCTCCACGAACCCCAACATTCAGCTCGCGTGATCCCTGCCACCATGACCGCGATCGAGATCCGCGAGCCCGGGCCCCCGCAGGTGCTCCGGCCCGCGCAGCGCCCGGTGCCGCAACCCGCGCCGGGCGAGGTGTTGATTCGCGTCGCCGCCGCCGGCATCAACCGCCCGGACATCCTGCAGCGCAAGGGTCAATACGCGCCGCCGCCGGGCGTCACCGACATTCCGGGACTGGAGGTCGCGGGCACGGTTGTGGCGGCGGGCGCCGGCGTGCGCGAACCGGCGGTCGGGAGCGAGGTGTGCGCGCTGCTGGCCGGCGGCGGCTACGCCGAGTACGCCGTGGCACCCGCGCCGCAGTGCCTGCCGCTGCCGCCGCGGGTGACCGTGGAGGAGGCGGCCGCACTCCCGGAGACCTTCTTCACGGTGTGGCTCAACGTGTTCGAGCGCTCGCGGCTGCGCGCCGGAGAAACGCTGCTGGTGCATGGCGGCTCGAGCGGCATCGGCACCAGCGCGATTCTGCTCGGCAAGGCGTTCGGAGCAACCGTGATCGTGACGGCCGGGAGCGCCCAGAAGTGCGCGGCCTGCCGCGAGCTGGGCGCCGATCACGCCATCAACTACCACGAAGGGGACTTCGTCGAGGCGACGCTGCGCGCGACCGACGGGCGCGGTGCGGATGTCATCCTCGACATGGTCGGGGGCGCTTACGTGGCGCGCGACGTCGCGGCTGCGGCGACCGAGGGGCGCATCGCGCTGATTGCGGTGCAGGGCGGCACCAAGGCCGAGCTCGATCTGCGGCCGCTCCTGACCAAGCGCCTGATGCTCGGCGGCTCGACGCTGCGTCCGCAGTCGGTCGAGAAGAAGGGGCGGCTGGCAGCAGCATTGCGCGAGCAGGTGTGGCCGCTGTTCGCCACGAAAAAACTCAAGCCCCCAATCCACGCGCGCTTCCCGCTCGCCGATGCAGCGGCGGCGCACAGACTGATGGAGTCGGGCGTCCACATCGGCAAGATCATACTGATCGCCTGAGCGGCGGATCACGACGGCCGCGGCGCCGCGCGACTGGTAAAAAGTCGCCAGAGCGTCGGTGAATTGACGTAATCTGCTGCGGCAGACTCGCACAAGAAGTCGCCGGGGCGCCTCCACATGAGCCTTTCGCCGTACGGTCTCGTCCAGCTGCCGTGGTGGGGCTACGTGCTCGTGACTTTCCTTACCATCGAGACGATGTTTCTCGGGGTGACGCTCTACCTGCACCGCGACCAGTCCCACGGCGGACTGATCCTGCACCCGGCGCTGCGGCACGTCTTCAGGTTCTGGTTGTGGTTCAGCTCGGGCGTTGTCACCCGGCAATGGGTCGCGGTGCATCGCTGCCACCATGCGCATGCCGACCAGCCCGGCGACCCTCACAGCCCGCTCATCTTCGGGCTCCGGCGCGTGGTGTTCGAGGGCTACGAGCTCTATGCGCAGTCGGCAAGCGACCCGGAACTGCTGCGCACCTACGGCCGCGGGACTCCGGATGACTGGCTGGAACGCCACCTCTACAGCCGATATTCACACACCGGCATCCTGCTGTTCGTCATCGCGCACCTGGTGCTGTTCGGCGTGCCGGGGATCATCATGATCGCGGTGCATCTCGCGGCGCAGCCGTTCTTCGCCGGTGGGGTGATCAACGGCCTCGGTCACGCCGTCGGCTACCGCAGCTTCGAGATGCCTTCGACGGCCACCAACCTCGTGCCCTGGGCGCTGCTGCTCGGCGGCGAGGAGCTGCACAACAACCATCACGCGTTTCCGCGCTCGGCCCGCTTTGCGGTGCAGCGCTGGGAGCTCGACGTCGGCTGGCTGTGGATCCGGCTGTTCAGCGCGCTCCGGCTCGCCAAGGTGCGCTGGGTGGCCCCGCGCCTGCGTCTGGAGCGCCGGCGCCGCGAGCTGGATGCCGACAGCGTGCAGGCGCTGTTCGTCAACCGCATGCACGTGCTGCGTGCCTACGCGCGGCGGGTGGTGCTGCCGGTGTGCCGTGATCTGGCGCGGCGCGAGCCGCACGGGGCGCTACCGGCGAGTGCGCCCACGCTCCTCATCCGCCATCCGACGCTGCTCGCCGAGGAGGCGCGCAACCGGCTGCACGAGCTGCTGGCTCGCTACGAAGTGCTGCGGCGCGTGATCGAGTACCGCGAGAGCCTGCAGCAGCTGTGGAACGGCAGCGGTGCGAGCCCGCCGCGTGCGCTGGCGCAGCTGCGCGACTGGTGCCGGGGCGCCGAGTCGAGCGGCATCGGCGCGCTGTGCGAGTTCGCGCGGCTGCTGCCCGCCTACTCGCGCGGCTGAGTCTACTGGCGGGCAGGGCCTGCGGCCCCGCCCGCAGGCCAGGCCGAACGGCGTTGTCGCCCCCGCGGCCGAAAGGCGCGGCTTTCGGCCGCTTACCAACGTGCCTATCTTACGGGGAGGCTGCGCGAGCGCGTCACGATGCGCATGGCGAAGCTCGAGTGCACGCGTGCCACGCTCGGCAGGCGTGTCAGCTGCTGATGCACGCGCTCGAAGTCGGCCATGTCCGCCACCACCAGGCGCAGCAGATAGTCGTGCTCGCCGGTCATGAGATAACACTCCATCACCTCCGGCACCTTGCGCACGGCGCTCTCGAAGGCCTCGAGCCCCGGCTGGCTCTGGCGGTCGAGGGTGATGCTGACGAACACGTTCACCGGGAAGCCCGCCTCGTGCTGATCGATGAGCGCGGTGTATCCCTCGATGATTCCCGACTCCTCGAGCGCGCGCACACGGCGCAGGCACGCGGATTCCGACAGGCTCACCTTGCTTGCCAGCAGCGTGTTGGTGATGCGGGCGTCGTGCTGCAGCAGGCGCAGGATGGCGCGATCGTAGCGGTCCAGGTCCATAGGCGCATGAATCCTGCGCAAACCAAGCTCTGAACGGCAGATTCTGCCATAAATGGCCCGGGCGCGACAGCCATTACGCAAGCTGTCGTCGCGCGGCTGCTCCTAATCTTGCGGCTCGGGCGGCAGGCATGAAGGGGGCAGCTATGCGCATCGGCGTTCCGAAGGAAATCAAGGTGCAGGAATACCGCGTGGGACTCGTCCCGGCGGGCGTGCGCGAGCTGGTCGCGGCCGGCCACGAGGTGCTCATCGAGACGGGCGCGGGTAGCGGCATCGGCGTCGACGACGCGCAGTTCCACGTGGCCGGGGCGGCGATCGCCGCGCGGGCCACGGAGGTGTTCGAGCGCGCCGACATGGTGGTCAAGGTAAAGGAGCCGCAGCCCGCCGAATGCGAGATGCTGCGGCCGGGGCAGGTGCTGTTCACCTACCTGCACCTCGCCGCCGATCCGGTGCAGGCGAAAGGGCTGATGAAGTCCGGAGCGACGGCCATCGCCTACGAGACCGTCACCGCGCCCAACGGCACGCTGCCGCTCCTCACCCCGATGAGCGAGGTCGCGGGCCGGATGTCCATCCAGGTCGGGGCGGCGAGCCTGCAGAAGGCGAACGGCGGCTTCGGCGTGCTGCTCGGGGGCGTGCCGGGCGTCCCGCCGGCGAAGGTGGTGATCATCGGCGGCGGAGTCTCCGGCACCCACGCGGCCGAGATGGCCGTCGGCATGCGCGCCGACGTCACAGTGATCGACCGCTCGATCGACCGGCTGCGCGAGCTGTCGGCGCTGTTTGGTCCGGCGCTGCATACCGCTTACTCGACCACCGAGACCATCGAGTGCCTGGTGAAAGATGCCGACCTCGTGGTGGGTGCGGTGCTGGTGGTCGGGGCCGCTGCCCCGAAGCTCGTCACCCGCGCCATGGTCAGGACCATGAAGCCCGGCGCGGTGCTGGTCGACATCGCGATCGACCAGGGCGGGTGCTTCGAGACCAGCCGGCCCACCACCCATGCGGACCCGACTTTCGTCGTCGACGGGGTGATTCACTACTGCGTAGCCAACATGCCGGGCGCAGTGCCGAGAACCTCCACTTTCGCGCTCACCAACGCGACGCTCCCTTACGTGCGCGCGCTGGCCGACCTCGGCTGGCAGGCAGCGTTCAGGCGCGATCCCGGGCTCGCGGCCGGCCTCAACGTCCATGCGGGCGAGATCGCCCATGAGGTGGTCGCCCGGGCGCTCGGGCTCAAAGCGCGCCCGGCGCTCGACCGTTAAGGTCTCCCGAACGAGGGTGGCCGGCCACCCATCTGTGACGTTAGGCTTACGCCCCGGTCGCTATACTTCCGGTCCGTACATACATTGGAGGAACGCCTAATGAAAGCCGCGCTGGCCGTCGCGCTGGGCCTGGTCGCAGGTTCCGCGCTCGCCGCCCCCGTCACCTACAAGGTCGATCCGTCCCATACCTATCCGAGCTTCTCAGCGGATCACTTCGGCGGCCTGTCCGTCTGGCGCGGCAAGTTCGACCGCTCCTCGGGAACCATCGTGCTCGACAAGGCCGCCTCCGCCGGCACGGTCGAGATCACCGTCGACACCTCCTCGATCGACTTCGGGATGCCCAAGCTCAATGAGCACGCCAAGTCCGCCGAGATGTTCGACGTGCAGAAATATCCGACCGCCACCTACAAGGGCACGCTCGCCGACTTCAAGAACGGCGCGCCGACCGAGGTGCACGGCCAGCTGACGCTGCACGGGGTCTCGCGGCCGCTCAATCTCACGATCAACCAGTTCACCTGCCGCGAAATGCCTGCGGCCATGGGCGGCAAGGAGCGCTGCGGCGCGGACGCCTCCGCGAGCTTCAACCGCAGTGACTTCGGCATCAACTACGGCGACAAGTACGGCTTCAATATGCAGGTGAAGCTGCAGATCCAGGTGGAGGCGGCACCGGCGCCGCCCTCGACCTGAGCGGCTTGCCGCCGAGCATCGCCGCGACCTGGCTCGCAATGGCGAGCGATGCCGTGAGGCCCGGCGATTCGATGCCGAACAGCTGCACGCAGCCGGGCACGCCGTGCTGGCGCTCGCCGTCGATGCGGAAGTCCGCCGCCGGCTCTCCTGGCCCGGAGAGCTTGGCGCGGATTCCCGCGTAGCCGGGCGCGAGCGCGCCCTCGGGCAGGGCCGGCCAGTAGCGGCGCACCGCGCCGTAGAAAGCCGCTGCGCGCTGCGGGTCGACGTCGAGCTCGCGGCGCTCCACCCACTGCACATCGGGACCGAAGCGCGCTCGTCCCGCGAGGTCGAGCGTCAGGTGCACGCCGGCACCGCCCGGCTCGGGCAGCGGATACACCAGCCGCGCAAACGGCGCGGGCCCCATGAGCGTGAAGTAGCTGCCCTTGGCGAAGTGCTCCGTCGGGATGCACCGTGGCGGGAAGCCGCGCATCAGGCGGGCAACGCCCGGGGCATCGAGCCCGGCGCAGTTGACGAGGGCGCGGGCGTGAAGGCTCGCCGCCTCGCCGTTCACCGCCACCTCGAATCCGTCCTGCCGCAGCGCCACGCCGCTCACGCGGCAGCGGCAGGCGAGAATCGCGCCGGCGCTGTGCGCCTCGGCGAGCAGCGCGAGCATCAGGCCGTGGGAGTCGACGATGCCGGTGAGGGGCGAGTGGAGCGCCGCGGTGCAGGCGAGCTGCGGCTCGAGGGCGCGCGCGGCGGCGCCGCTCAGGCTCTCGAGCGTGACGCCGTTGGCGAGCGCGCCCGCGCGCAGCTGCGCGAGCTCGGCGAGCTGCGCCTCCGAGGTTGCGACCAGCAGCTTGCCGCAGCGTCGATGCTCGATGCCGCGCTCGGCGCAGAAGCCGTACAGCAGCTCCCGGCCGGCGACGCACAGCCGCGCCTTGAGCGAGCCGCGAGCGTAGTAGATGCCGGCGTGGATCACCTCGCTGTTGCGCGAGCTGGCGCCGGTGCCGAAATGCTCGGCCTCCTCGAGCACCAGCACCTCGCGCCCCGCGAGCGCAAGCGCCCGCGCGACCGCCAGACCGACCACGCCGGCGCCGATGACGATGACGTCGGTGTCGTCCATGTGCGCGCGAATTGTAGCGGGGCCGGGCGGTGCGCGGCGCGGGCCGCGGCCGCCGTACAATGCAACGGGTGAGCGCCGTCAGTTATCGAACCGCAGGCAACGTTGCCGTCCTGACGATCGACAATCCCCCGGTCAACGCCTTGAGTCTGGCGGTGCGTGCCGGGCTCGAGGAGGGGCTGGTGCGCGCCGCGGCGGACCCGGCGGTTGCGGCGCTGGTGGTGTGCGGGGCCAACGCCACCTTTCCTGCCGGCGCCGACATCAACGAGGTCGCCTCGGGGCTGGCGCTCAAGGCGCCGATGCTCGCCGACCTGCAGGCACGCATCGAGGGCGCGGCCAAGCCCATCGTCGCGGCGCTCGAGGGCAGCACCCTCGGCGGCGGATTCGAGGTCGCACTCACCTGTCACTGGCGGGTCGCGGCGCCGAGCGCGAAAGTGGGACTGCCGGAAGTGAAGCTCGGCCTGATCCCCGGCGCCGGCGGCACCGTGCGCTTCACGCGACTCGCCGGGCCGGAAGCTGCGCTCGAGACGATCACTTCCGGAGCGCAGATCCCGGCGACCCGCGCGCTCGAGCTCGGACTCGTCGATGCGCTCGCCGATGATCCCGTGAGCGCGGCCGTCGAGCTCGGCCGGCAGGCGGCGGCTGAGCGCCGCCCGCTGCGGCTCGCGAGCGCGCTCGGGGAGCGCATCCGCGACGTGCCGCCGTCGCTGTTCGAGGAGTTTCGCCGCAAGCTCGCCGGCCGCGCGCGCGGTCAGCTCGCGCCCTGGAAGATCATCGACAGCATCGAGGCCGCGTGCACCCAGCCCACCGAAGCGGCACTGCGCATCGAGCGCGAGGGCTTCGTGGCGTGTCGCGACAGCCCGCAGCGCAAGGCGCTGACGCATGTGTTTTTCGCCGAGCGCGAGGCGCGGCGCATCCCCGGCGTGGTACCCGAAGTGAAGCCGGTGCCGATCCGCACTGCCGCGGTGATCGGCGCCGGGACCATGGGCAGCGGTATCGCGATGAGTTTCGCCAACGCCGCCCTCCCAGTGCAGCTCCTCGACGCGTCGGCGGAAGCGCTCGAGCGCGGCCTCGCCCTGGTGCGAGGCAACTACGCCGCCTCGGTAGCGCGCGGCAGCCTGACGCGCGAGCGTGCCGACGCGGCACTCGCCCTCATCCGCCCGGCCAGCGACTACGCGGCGCTCGCCGGCGCCGACATCGTCATCGAGGCGGTGTTCGAGGACCTCAAGCTCAAGCAGGAGGTATTCCGGCAGCTCGACCGGACGGCCGCACCCGGCGCCATCCTCGCCACCAACACCTCGAGCCTCGACATCGACGCGATCGCTTCGGTCACCTCGCGGCCGGAGCAGGTGGTGGGCACGCACTTCTTCAGTCCGGCGAACATCATGAAGCTGCTCGAGAACGTGCGCGGCAGCCGCAGCTCACCGCAGACGCTGGCGACCGTCATGGCGCTCGGTCACACTCTCGGCAAGGTCGCGGTGCTCGCCGGCAACTGTGACGGCTTCATCGGCAACCGCATGCTGATGTTCTACGGCGCCGAGGCGGAGTTCCTGCTGGAGGAGGGCGCGACGCCCGAGCAGATCGACCGCGTCATGGAGGACTTCGGCTTCGCGATGGGGCCGCTCGCAGTGCGCGATCTCGCCGGCAACGACGTGGGGCTCCTCATCCGCAAGGGGCGCAGGCTCCCGGCGGACGAGCGCTGGTCACCGATCCTCGAGCGCCTGGTGGCGCGCGGCCGGCTCGGTCAGAAGGCCGGCAAGGGGTTCTACCGCTATGAGGGCCGCAAGCGCATCCCCGACCCCGAGGTGCTGACTCTCATCGAGGAGGTGTCGCGCGAGCTGGGTCGCGAGCGGCGCATGATCCCGGCCGAGGAGATTCTCGATCGCCTGCTGCACCCGCTGGTGAACGAGGGCGCGCGCATCCTCGAGGAGGGCATCGCGCTGCGGCCTGGAGACATCGACGTCGTGTACGTGAACGGCTACGGCTTCCCCGCTTACAAGGGAGGGCCCATGTACTGGGCCGAGCAGTCGGGACTCGCCCGCGTGGTCGACACGATGCGGCGGCTGGCGCCGACTCACGGGGCGCGCTGGCGGCCGGCGCCGCTCCTCGAGCGCCTCGCGGCGACCGGCGGCGGCTGGGATGCTCGTGACCGATGATGAGTGGCGCGTCGACCGCGCTCGGGTGGCTGTTCGGTGCCTGGCTTGCCGCGGTGGCGGCGCCGCCCACGTCCGCGGCGCAGACGCTGCTGCGTGCCGATGAGCTTCGGGCCTATGCGGCCGCCATGGGCGGCCGCAAGGCCGATGCGCTCGCGGCGGTGCAACGCGCACGCGACGCGGCTGCTGCCCCGGTCGCAGAGGGCGACTCGGGCTGGGATCTCACGCCGCAGTACGCCGCGCTGGTGCGCTTCGGCCTCTGGGACGAGATGCTCGCCGCGCTGCCTCCGGATCCGCGGCGCCTCGGGCTGACGGCGGGCTATCTCTACGCACGGGGTGTCGCGCTGGCAGCGCGCGGCCGGCTGCCCGAGGCCGAGGCCACGCTGACGCAACTGCGGGCGCTCGCCGCACAGGCGCCGCCCGGCATTGCGGCGGGCGCCAATACGCTGGATGCGGTGGTTGAGGTGGCCGCAGCCATCGTGGCGGCGCGCATCGCCGCTTCGGCTTACCGCAGCGGCGATGCGATCGCGCTGCTTCGCCAGGCGGTGGCAGCAGACGATCGGCTCGCCGCCGACCAGCCGGCCGACTGGTTCTTCCCGCCACGGGACCTCCTCGGTGCGCAGCTGCTCGAGGCGGGGCAGGCCGCCGAGGCGGAGTCGGTCTATCGCGAGGATCTGCGGCGTCAGCCCGGCAGCGGCTGGGCGCTCTATGGCCTGGCCCAGGCGCTGCAGGCACAGGGCCGAAGCCAAGCGGCCGCCGCCGTGCGGCGGCAATTCGCGCAGGCCTGGAAACACGCGGACGTGCGGCTGGTCGCTTCGGCCTTCTGGTTCGCAGGCCCCGACACGACGAGCTGCGAGTGTCAGCGCGAGCCGCTGGTCGAAGCGCCCGCCGGGCGGTGATTCGAAGGCGCGGCCGCCTAGTCACCATGGAACGACCGGCTCCCGATTCGCAGCTCGCGGATTACGCTGTGAATCGGGAAGACCCGCGGCGCAGAGCCGCATACGAATGGGAGCCGGCGATGAAGAACGTACGATTTGTAGGCCTTGATGTCCATGC
>DATNKO010000038.1:0-7383 GCA_035603345.1 Steroidobacteraceae bacterium
GGACACGAAGGCGTCGATGCGTCCGACGGTCTGCGTCCAGATCTCCGGTCCCGTGGTCTGCAGGTGAGTCTCGCGGTTGGCGGTGTTGTCGAACTGGTTGGACCAGATCGCGTTGGGGAGCGAGGCGGCGAGCCGCTGCGCGACCTTCTGGTACTGGTTGGGATTGCTGTAAGGCACGGTGGGCACCTTGTGGACCTGTGCCCCGAGCATCTCGAGCAGCCGGTACTTCTCCGGCGACTGGTTGTCCGGCATCACGATCACACAGCGGTAACCGCGCGCGTTGCAGACGTGCGCCAGCCCGATGCCGGTGTTGCCCGCGGTGCCTTCGACCACCGTGCCCCCGGGCGGCAGCGCGCCGCGGCGCTCGGCGTCGGCGATGATGGCGTGTGCGGCCCGGTCCTTGACCGAGCCGCCGGGATTCATGAACTCCGCCTTGCCGAGGATCTCGCAGCCGGTCTCCTCGCTCACGCGCGCCAGACGGATGAGCGGCGTGTTGCCCACCGCGCCGATGAAGCCATCGACGACGCTCACGCGCGCGCCGCCTCGGGGACCGCGGGCGCTGCGGCACCGGCGAATGCCGCCACCGGCCCGACGATGAGGACCGCGGGCGCCGCCGCACGCTCGCGCCGGGCCAGCAGCGCGATGTCGGCGAGCCGGGCGCGCAGCACGCGTTGCCCGGGAAGTGACGCACGCTCGATCAGCGCCGCCGGCAGCGTGCTGGCTGCTCCCGCGGCACGCAACCGCGCGACGATCCGCGGCAGCTGCCTCACGCCCATGTAGAAGACCACAGTCCGGTCGGTGCCCGCGAGCGTGCGCCAGTCGAGGGTGGCATCGGCGTGCCCGGTCACCAGCGTCACGCTCTGCGACAGCCCGCGGTGCGTGAGGGGCATGCCGGCCGCGGCCGCGGCGCCGAGCGCGGCGGTGATTCCGGGAACGACGCGCCATGGGATACCGTGGGCGGTGAGCACCTCGAGCTCTTCGCCCCCACGACCGAACACCAACGGATCGCCGCCCTTGAGGCGCGCCACCCGCTTGCCCTGGCGCGCCAGGCGCACCAGCAGCTCGTTGATACGCTGCTGCTGACCGCTATCGCCGACTTCCTTGCCGACGAAGATCCGCTCGGCATCGCGCCTTGCGCGCTCGAGGATCGCCTCGGGAACCAGGCGGTCGTAGAGAATCACGTCCGCCTGCTGCAACAGCTGCAGCGCGCGCAGCGTGAGCAGATCCGGATCGCCGGGACCGGCGCCGATGAGGTAGACCTCCCCGGGAGCGCCCGCGCCGCCGGCGCGCGCGCTGGTGAGCTGCGAGCTGAGCAGCTCGCGTGCGAAGGCCTGTTCTGCCGCCGCCTCCTCGCCCGAGAGCAGCCGCTCGGCAACCGGGCCGCTCACGACGCTCTCCCAGAAGGCGCGGCGCGCCAGAGCGCCGAGCGCACGCCGCACCTGCCGGCGCCGCTCTCCCATGAAGCGGGCGAGCTCCCCGAGCCGCGCCGGCAGCAGTGCTTCCAGCGACTCGCGCACGCGCCGCGCCAGCACCGGCGCGGCGCCCGCCGAGCTCACCGCGACGATGAGAGGCGAGCGGTCGACGATGGCGGGAAAGATGAAAGTGGAGAGCTCAGCCTGGTCGACGACGTTGACCGGGATGCCGCGTACGCGCGCGGCGTCCGACACCGCGAGATTCACCGCCGGCTCGTCGGTCGCGGCGACCACGAGCGCCGCGCCGTCCAGGTGCTCGGGCGCGAAGCTGGCGGCGCAATGGCGCAGGCGCCCGAGCCCGACCTGCGCCTGCAGCTCCGGCAGGAGCTCCGGCGCGATCACCGTGACGTGCGCGCCGGCCCGGGCCAGCCACTCAGCCTTGCGCGCGGCGACGCGCCCGCCGCCAACCACCACCGCAGGCTCGGCGCCGAGTCGCAGGAAAACCGGCAGATAATCCATGGCCGCTGCCCGTGGGCTCAGGCCGGCAGCGCCGGCGGACGGATTCTCGGATGCAGACCGCATTCGCGCGACTCAGGTTGCTCCCACCACCAGCGTCCGGCGCGGCGGCTCTCGCCCGGCTGGGTGGCGCGCGTGCAGGGTGAGCAGCCGATGCTCGGGTAATGGCGGTCGTGCAGCGGATTGTACGGCAGCCCGCGGGCGCGGATGTATTGCCACACCTGCGCCTCGGTCCACTCGAGCAGCGGGCTCAGCTTGTAGAGACCGTATTCGCCGTCCCAGGCGACGACGGCGCCGGCCGCACGGCTGCCTGACTGCTGGCGGCGAACGCCGGTCACCCACGCCGGGTAGCCGGCGATGGCGCGCCGGAACGGCTCCACCTTGCGCACCCGGCAGCACTCGAGTCGTGCTTCCAGGCTGTCGTAGAAGCCGTTGACGCCCTGGGCCGCGACCAGCCGCTCGAGCGCCGCTGCGTCCGGGTACACCACACGGAGCCTGCGCCGGTAGCGGCGCTGCAGCGCCTCGAGGAGCTCGTAAGTCTCCTCATGCAGGCGCCCGGTATCGATCGTGAATGCGTCGATCTGCGGCAGATGCGACCAGATGATGTCGGTCAGCACCATCGCCTCGGCGCCGAGGCTATTGGAGTAGACCAGCCGGCCGTGCTCGCGCAGCGCATCGGTGAGCAGCACGCGCACCGCATCGACCTGGCGCGCGAGCTCGAGTGTCAGCCTCTCTCCCATACCCCGGCGACTATAGCGATGCAAGGGCCGCCGGCTGAAGGAAGCGTTGCTTCTGTAGGGATGCGCGGCGGTTATGGAGCGGTGACAGCGCGGTCACTCAAGCGGTAGCCTTGCGGGCAACCCGGGGGATGTTTGAATGAAGCTGCACCAGTTGCGTTACCTCGCCGCCGTCGCCCAGAGCGGTCTCAACATCACCGCGGCGGCCCACAAGCTCCACACCTCGCAGCCGGGAGTCAGCAAGCAGATCAAGCTGCTCGAGGACGAGCTCGGCTTCCAGATCTTCGTACGCGAGGGGCGCAATCTGACGCGCATCACGCCGGCCGGGCAGCAGGTAATCGAGCGGGCGCTGCGCATCCTGCAGGAGGCACAGAGCATCCGCGACCTGTCGACGGAGCTGCGCGACGAGGGCAAGGGGAGCCTTTCGATCGGCACGACACACACCCAGGCGCGCTACGTGCTGCCGGGTGTGATCCGTGAATTCCATGCGCGCTACCCGCAGGTACGCCTGAATCTTCACCAGGGCACCTCCGAGCAGATCGCGGAGATGGTGGCTCAGGACCGGATCGACTGCGCCATCGCCACGGGGTCCGACCACCTGTACGGCGACCTGACGCTGCTGCCGTGCTACCGCTGGCACCGTACGGTGATCGTGCCGAAGGACCACGAGCTCGCTGCCGCCGGTAAGCTCAGCTTGAGGGCGCTGGCCGCGTATCCGCTGATCACCTACACCTTCAGTTTCACGGGCCCATCGTCGCTGCACGAGACGTTTGCCAGAGCCGGTCTGACACCCAACGTCGCGATCACGGCGCGCGACGCCGACGTGATCCAGACCTACGTGCGGCTCGGGCTCGGCGTCGGCATCGTCGCGCACATGGCGGTCGACCCCGCCGACGCCGACCTGGTGGCCATCGACGCCTCGCACCTGTTTGCCGCGCACACCACCTGGATCGGGTTCCGGCGCGGCACGCTGCTGCGCCGCTACATGTACGATTTCGCGCAGCTGCTCGCGCCGCATCTCGACCGGCGGCTGGTCGACCGGGCGCATCGGGCGGCGTCGGCTGCCGAGGTGCAGCAGATGTTCGCCGACATCGAGCTGCCCGAGCGTTAGGCGGGCGGGGCGAGGAAGCGCTGGCGCGCGAGGGGAACCTGCGGGTCCCCGGGCTGGTAGCCGACGCTGTAGCGCGACCAGGCGCGCAGCGCCGCGTCCGGGTCCTCAGCCGCAGCCAGCTCGAGCGTATCGAAGCCGCAGCGCGCCAGCAGGTACACCCGATCCTGACGCACGCCGGCGCCTACCGCGCGCAGCTCGCCGGTGAAACCCAGCCGCTCGCGCAGCAAGCGGCCCTGCGAGTAGCCGCGACCGTCGCCCACGTTGGGGAACTGCACGGCCACCAGAGCGAGCCGCGGCAGCTCGTCCGCCAGCTCCTCCACGGGATCCTCAGGTGCGAGCAGCACTCCCAGCCGGCCGGGCCGCTGTCGCCAGCGCGCCGCGTCGGCGCGCAGCTCCGCCAGCGGCACGATGAGCGGGGCGTCAGGCACGGCCGTCTCGCCCGCGTAGCACCAGTCGTCGGTGACGATCTCACGCCGCCGCAGGATGTGGCGCATAGACGCTGTCCGTGAAGGGCGCAACACCCAGGCGGCGGATGGTATCGATGAAGCGCTCGCCGTCGGCGCGCAGCGACCGGTAGGCCTCGACGATGCGCTCGATGGCCGGGGCGACCTCGTGCTTCGGCAGCGACGGTCCGATTACCTCGCCGAGCGCCGTGAAGCCGTTGGCAGAGCCGCCCAGGGTGAGCTGGTACCACTCCTGCCCGTGCTTGTCGACGCCGAGGATGCCGATGTGTCCGACGTGATGGTGGCCGCAGCCGTTCATGCATCCCGACATCTTGATCTCGATGTCGCCGAGGTCGTAGAGGTAGTCGAGGTCATCGAAGCGCTGCTGGATCTCGCGCACGACGTCCAGGGTGCCGGCGTTGGCGAGTGAGCAGAAGTCGAGCCCCGGGCAGGCGATGATGTCGGTGAGCGTGCCGATGTTGGGCATGGCGAGGCCGTGCGCGTCCAGCTCGCGCCACAGGCCGTAGAGCTCGCTCTGTGGCACGTCGGCCAGCATCAGGTTCTGGTTGTGAGTGGTGCGCACCAGCCCGAAGCTCAGGCGCTCGGCGAGCGCCGCCACCACTTCCATCTGCGCGGCGGTGATGTCGCCCGGGTTGCTGCCGTGGGCCTTCAGCGATACGAATACCGCACGGTAGCCCGGCACGCGGTGCGCGCGGGTGTTGTAGCGGTCCCAGGCGACAAAGCGCGCCTCGCGGCCGGCGGTGACGTGCTGATCCTCGAGTGCCGCGTAAGGCGGCGGTGCGAAGCAGGCGCGAAAGCGCGCCACATCCTCCGCTGTCAGACGCGGCGCGTGGCTGCGCCCGATGCGCCACTCGGCCTCGACCTGCTCGCGGAAGCGAGCCGCGCCAAGCGTCTTGACCAGTACCTTGATGCGCGCCTTGTTGAGGTTGTCGCGGCGGCCGTGGCGGTTGTAGACCCTGAGGATCGCCTCGAGGTACGCGAGCAGCTCCGGCAGCGGCAGAAACTCGCGGATCAGCTGTCCGATCATCGGCGCGCGTCCGAGGCCGCCGCCGACGCGGACTGCGAAGCCGAGCTCCCCCGACGGATCGCGCCTGAGCTGCAGGCCGACGTCGTGCACCTCGGTCGCCGCGCGGTCCTCGGGCGAGCCGCTGACCGCGATCTTGAACTTGCGCGGCAGGTAGGTGAACTCCGGATGCAGGGTCGCCCACTGGCGGATGATCTCGCAGTACGGGCGCGGATCGTCGAGCTCGTCGGGGGCGACGCCGGCGAGGTGGTCGGCGGTGACGTTGCGCACGCAGTTGCCGCTGGTCTGGATCGCGTGCATTTGCACGCTGGCGAGCTCGGCGAGGATGTCGGGGACGTCGGCGAGCCGCGGCCAGTTGAGCTGCAGGTTCTGGCGTGTGGTGAAGTGGCCGTAGCCGCGATCGTAACGGCGGGTGATGTCGGCGAGCTTGCGCAGCTGACGCGCGCTGAGCAGCCCGTACGGCACGGCGATGCGCAGCATGGGCGCATGCCGCTGCAGGTACAGCCCGTTGCGCAGCCGCAGCGGCCGGAACTCCTCCTCACTCAGCTCGCCGGCGAGGTGGCGGCGCGTCTGGTCGCGGAATTCCGCCACCCGCTGTTCCACGAACGCCTGGTCGAGCTCGTCGTAGCGGTACATGCGCCCGAATATAGGGGCCGGGTGCCGTGCCCGGTAAATACCCTGTTGTTTGGTGCACCCCTTTCTGGGGTTATGAGCGTGTGCAAGACTAGCGGCGGATCGCGCGCGGGCCGTCTCGTGCCGTCGCGGGGGGGGTGAGCGTGGCAGGACTTTATTTCGAGCAGTTCGAGGTGGGGCAGCGCTTCGAGCACCTGGTCCGCCGTACCGTGACCGAGACCGACAACCTGCTGTTCAGCGCGCTCACGATGAACCCGGCGGCCATCCACCTGGACGCGGAGTATTCGCGCGGCACCGAGTTCGGCCAGCGCATTGTTAACAGCGTGTTCACGCTCGGGCTGCTGGTGGGGCTGTCGGTGTACGACACGACCTATGGCACGACCGTCGGCAACCTCGGCTGGGAAGAGGTGCGCTTTCCCCGGCCGGTGCTGATCGGCGACACCCTGCACGCGGCCACCACCGTCGTCGCCAAGCGCGTGAGCCAGTCGCGCCAGGACTCGGGCATCGTCGTGTTCGAGCACCGCGCCTGGAACCAGCGCGACGAGGAGGTGGCCTCCTGCCGGCGCGTGGCGCTGATGTTGAAAAGGCCCGCGGCGTGAGCGAGGAGCAGGCGCCGCTGCGCTCGCTGCTGTTCGTACCGGGAGACAGCGAGCGCAAGCAGGCCAAGGCGCTGGTCTCGCAGGCGGACGCCGTGATTCTCGACCTAGAGGATTCGGTCGCCGCGGAGCGGCTGGCGGCGGCGCGGGCGCTGGTCGGGCAGCGGGTGGGATCACGCACTCCGGGGGCTGCGCCGCAGCTGTGGGTGCGGGTCAATGCGCCGACGGCAGAGGCGTTTCGCGCCGACCTGGAGGCGGTCTGCGAACAGCGCATGCCGGACGGCATCGTGCTGCCGAAGATCTCCGCCCCGGCCGAGGTGATCGAGGCGGCGGACTACCTCAGCGCGCTCGAGACACGCCTCGGCCTCACGCCTCCCGTCAGCCGCCTCCTGGTCATCGCGACCGAGACGCCGCAGGCGCTGCTGTCGCTCCCGCAGTATCTGCCGGTCCTCGGTCAATCGCGCGCCGCCATGAGACGACTCGCGGGGCTCACCTGGGGTGCGGAGGACCTGGGCGCCGCGCTCGGGGTCGGCGGGCACCGTGAGCCTGCCGGCGGGCTCACGTTCACGTTCCAGCTGGCGCGCACCATGTGCCTGCTCGCCGCCGCGGCCCTCGGGGTGCAAGCCATCGACGGGGTGCAGGTCGACTTCCGGGATGCGCAGGGTCTGGAGGCATCACTCCGCGAGGCTCGCCGCGACGGCTTCTCGGGCAAGCTCGCCATCCATCCCGACCAGGTGGCGCCAATCAATGCAGCCTTCACCCCGAGCGAGGCGGAGCTCGAGCACGCGCGGCGGGTCGTGGCGGCGTTCGCGGCGACTGCGGGTGCGGGGGTCGCGAGTCTCGACGGGCAGATGATCGATCGCCCCCATCTGCTGCAGGCGCAGAGGCTG
>DATNKO010000050.1:0-48266 GCA_035603345.1 Steroidobacteraceae bacterium
ATGGTTCAGGGGACGACTTCGGATGCCGGCAAGAGCACGCTGGTTGCGGGGCTGTGCCGCGTGATGCACCGCCGCGGGGTGCGCGTAGCGCCCTTCAAGCCCCAGAACATGTCCTTGAACAGCGCGGTGGGCGCCGACGGCCGCCACTGGAAGAGCTCGCAGCCGCCCGCGGGCGCCTGGCCGCACGCCTCGAGCAAGGCCGCAAGGCGTGCGCCATCTGACTGCAGTCGCGCGCGCGTGGCCTGCTGCCACGAGCGATCGTGCAGAGCGCGGCAAGCGATGAGGCGCGAGGGGCCGCTGACCGTCCAGGGTCCCAGGCGCTCTGCGAGCGCCGCCAGCAGCGGACGGGCGGCCAACACGAAGCCCACGCGCGCCCCGGCGAGGCCGAAGAACTTGCCGAGCGAGCGCAGCACCACGAGTCCCTCGCGCTCGCTCACCGGCGCCAGGCTGTCTTGCGGACTTGCATCGGCGAACGCCTCATCGACCAGCAACCAGCCGCGCCGCGCCGCGAGCTCAGCGTGCCAACGCAGAAGGTCGCTCCGTGCAAAACGATGCCCGGTCGGATTGTTGGGATTGACGAGGACCAGGACATCGAGCGTTGCGGCAGCCTCAGCACACTGCGCAGGCGTAAGCGCGATGACCTCGTGCCCTGCCTCCCGCCAGCGCAGCGCATGCTCGAAGTATGCCGGCGCCAGGACGCCGACGCGACCCGGCGTGCGCATTCGCGGCAGGTTGAGAATGGCCGCCTGCGAGCCCGCGATGGGCAGCGCCGCCGGCGCGCCGTAGTATTCCTGCGCGGCTTCTACCAGGCCATCGTTCTCCTCCGGCAGGCGCGCCCACGCGCACTGCGAGACCGTGGTCTCTCGCCAGGGCAGGGGATTCACCCCGGTGGAGAGATCCAGCCACCGCTCGAGCGGCAGACCGTAGCGCTCGGCTGCACGCCGCAGCTGCCCGCCGTGCTCAGGCATTGAGCAGCGCTCCCATGGCCGCAACCGCCATCCAGATCAGGAGCGCGCGCTGCACCAGTCGCATCGCTCGCGCGATATCGACCGGCTCGGGCTCCAGCCCCTCGCCCAGCTCAGGGCGCACGCGCCATTGTCCGTGATAGAACGCTCCGCCTCCGAGCCGCAGATGCAGTGCCCCGGCGCCTGAGGCCATGACGGGTCCGGCGTTCGGGCTGTCCCACTGGATTCCCTGCTGTCGCCAACAGCGCAGAGCCGCGCGACAGCTGCCGGCCAGCGCGTAGCTGAAGGCGGTGAGGCGGGCGGGAATGAAATTCAGCAGATCGTCGCAGCGCGCCGCCGCCCAGCCGAAATACCGGTAGCGCGGTGTGCGGTATCCCCACATGGCGTCCAGGGTGTTGACCAGCCGATAGAGCAGCGCCGCGGGGGCTCCGGCCACAAAGAACCAGAACAGCGCACCGAAGATCGCATCGTTGCCGTTCTCGAGGACCGATTCCGCGGCGGCACCCGCCACGCGCGTGGCGCTCATGTCGGCGGTATCGCGGCTGACCATGAGACCGACGCGACGGCGAGCCTCGGGTAAGTCACCCCAGTCCAGGGCCTGCTGAACCGCGCGCGCGTGGTCGTAGAGGCTGCGATGACCGATGACGAGGTACAAGACCAGCACGCTGAGCCCCATGCCGGTCAGCGGCAGGCGGCACACGACTGCGCACAGCACAACGAGCGGCAGCACAGCCAGGCACGTGGCGAGTGTACCGCGTACGCGACCTCTCAGCGGGCGCCCGCCATCGGCCTCAGGTACCTGAAGCCGGCGCTCGAGCGCTCGAGCATAGGCCCCGAAGCCGACGAGCGGATGCCAACGTCGGGCTTCACCCAGGCACCAGTCGAGGCCAAGCGCCAGCAACGCCGGGGCTAAGGGCGTCGTCACGGCTCACCTCCTCACAGCTCGATCCCGCGCTGCGCGCGCACCCCGGTGTCAAAGGCGTGTTTGACGCCGCGCATGTCGGTCACCGTATCGGCCGCCTCGATGAGCTCCGTCGGCGCGCCACGGCCCGTGATCACCACATGCTGCGCGGCGGGCCGCGAGCGCAACGCCTCGAGCACCGCCTCCAGCGCGACGTACCGGTAGCGCAGGGCGATACTGAGCTCATCGAGCACGACGAGCGCATAGGACGCTTCCCTAAGCATGCCGGCGGCGACCTCCCAGGCGGCCTCGGCCGCGCGCACATCCCGCTCGCGGTCCTGCGTTTCCCAGGTGAAGCCCTCGCCCATCACGTGGAAGCTCACCTCGGGAAAGCGGCGGAAGAAGGCTTTCTCTCCGGTCGCGTACCGGCCCTTGATGAACTGCACGACGCCGACCCGCATGCCGTGTCCGAGCGCGCGTGCAACCATGCCAAAGGCTGACGAGCTCTTTCCCTTGCCGTTGCCGGTGAGGACCAGCAGCACGCCACGTTGCTTGGTCGCCGCGGCGATGCGAGCGTCCACGGCGGCCTTCCGGCGCTGCATGGCAACGCGGTGGCGCGCCGCCGGGTCACCCGTGCCGCCGCGATCATCTTTGTCGGTGGGGTTGGCCACGCGCCTCTCAGTGCGTCTGCACCCTGGCGGGGGCGTGCGAGCGTTGCGTGAGCGCGGCGTGCAGCAGCGCCACGATCGCGACGTAGGTGCACGGGACGGCGAGGAAATGGCCGTACCAGCGGGCGAAGCTCGACCACCAGCCCGCGAGATCCGGGTGCCCGACGCGGCCGCTCAGCCAGTAGGAGCCCCCCTGGGTGAGGAGAAAGCAGACCGTGACGGAAATGAGGAGGCTCGCGACGAGCCGCGCCAGGTCGAACGGAGACTGCTGGTAGTGCCGGCGCAGCCAGGCACCGCCCAGCCACAGCACCGAGTACGCCGGCACGATGAACCAGTAGGCGACGGTCACGCAGTAGTTGCTGACGCCGAAGTAGCGGATGGCGATGCAGTCGACGGCGACGGCCTCGATGAGCAGCGCCGTGAGCGCCCAGCGCCATTCGCGCGCGAGGTAGAAGCCGCCGAGAAAGAACACCGCCCAGGACGCATCGGGCGGCAGCCACGGGGTGCCAAGGTGGCCGAAACGGGTGACCGCCATCGGCAACGCCAGCAGCGCGAACAGGGCGAGCCGTTTGGGAGTGGGCGCAGACATGCGGGGTGACTCCTAGGGTTGGGAAGGCAGGTAGCGCACCGTCAGATACGCGCTGATACCGGGTTGGTTGTAATAGAGCGCGGTCTCGTAGTTCTTGTTGAGCGCGTTCTTCAGCAGTGCCTGCAGCTCCCAGTGGGGCTGAAAGCGCCACGCGGCGCGCACATCGAGCGTTCCGTAGCCGCCCAGCCGCTCGGTGTTGGCGGGGTCCTCGAAGCGCGGGCCGCTCTCGAACAGCGTTGCGCCGACGCTGAACCTGCCGATGTCGCGGTCCACGTCGAGGCGCGCCGTGTACCGGGCTCGCAGCGGCAGGAGCTCGCCGTAATCCACGCCGGTATCGAGCGCATCGAGGAGCGTCACCTGCAACTGCGCGCGCCACTGCTGCACATGGGTGCCGAGCTGACCTTCGAGTCCGCGGATGCGGGCGCGATCGATGTTGGAGGCGCCAAAGGTCACCGGGTTGTATTCGATGAGGTCGTCAATTTCGGTCTCATAGGCGTTGAGTGTCCAGTTGAAGATACTGGCTAGACCGTTGAGGCCGACTTCGGTGCTGTGTGAGGTTTCCGGCCGCAGCGTGGGGTCGCCATAAAACGGGTAATACAGGTCATTGAAGCTCGGCGCCTTGAACGCCGTGCCATAGGATGCGGTCAGGCGCAGCGCATCGCTCCAGCGATAGGCCCATTGAGCGGAGCCGGTGAGGTGATCTCCGAATTGCTGATTGTCATCGTAACGCTCCGACAGCTGCAGCTCCTGATGGCCCCCCAGCCATTGGTAGAGCCCGAACACGCCGGTGTCGTTGCGTGCTTGTACGGCGTAGTCCGTGTCGCTGGCGATCACGTCACGCTCGAAATCCGCACCGAGCATGAACCTCTGCGTCGGCGTCAGCGACAGCTGATTGAGCCAGGACAAGGTATCGCGCCGGGTGTCGAAGAACCCGTCCGGCACGCCGGCGAAGTATGTCTGGCTCTGATCCTTGCTCTGACCCGCGGCCAGCGTGATGCTCAGCAGTGCCAGCGGGGTGAGCGTGACCGTTCCACCGAGCGCTTGCTGCGCTTCGCGTGATTCATCACCGCTGTAGATGGTGCCGTCGAACCTGGTGAGGCCGTCGGCGCGCAGGAAATCCACTGTCGCGGTGACGTCGTCCCAACGGTACCCGCCGCTCAGCGCCTCGGATCCGTTCCAGTATCCCTGCTGCGGCGTGGTCGTGTAGCAGTTCGCCGTCACCGGGGCGTTGGCGGCACAGATCGGGATGCCGCTGGTGTACAGGCCGCTGGCGCTGCCGTTGTACCAACCGCTGCCCACGCTGCCGGAGTAGCCGGCCTCGCCCTGGAAGGTGCCATGACTGCCCCCGCTCACCTCGAGCGACGGCACGCCGGCGGCGCCCGGTGCGCCGTGCCGGGTGAAGATCTGCACCACGCCGCCGATCGCCTCGGACCCATACAGGCTCGAGTAGGGCCCGCGCACGATCTCGATGTGATCGATCTGCTCCACGGGCAACTGCTCCCAGGCGGCGGTGCCGGTGGTTGCCGAGCCGATCTTGATCCCATCGATCAGTACCAGGACGTGATCGGAGTTGGTCCCGCGGACGAACACTGAAGTCGTCTTGCCGAGATCCCCATCGTTAGAGACGGTTATACCGGCGAGGCCCGACAGCAGCTCATCGACCGAGCGTGGCTGCAGCCGGTCGATATCGGCCCGCGTGATGACCGTCACGGACGCGATTGCGTCATCCAGGGGCTCGGCGAGGCGCGATGCGGTGACGATCACCTGGTTGAGATCGGAGAAGTCCTGTTGCGCAACGGCGATCAGCGGCACAGTGGCGGCCAGTGGCGCCACGAAGAATGCAAGCCTCACCTGTCAGCTCCTGCACGCGCTCCACGCGCGATCGGGGTTGATCCAGGAGCGACAGGGAAGGGGAGACAGAGCGCGCAATACCCGGGGTATCGCAAACGGTCTGGCATCGCCCAGCGCGAGCCGCCCATTGCCTGTCTCGGCCGGTCTCCGGGCTTGCGAGTGGATCTGTTCCTTGAGACCGCACCTTCCCGTGCTCTCGAGCACAGTGGTGTTAGCGGTCTCGGGCTCGCTTACCGTTGCGTGGGCAGCGCCGGCATTGCATTCGTTTAGCGAACGCGCACCGGCTTCCCGTTTCACCCCAGGGGCGCCTTAGCTACCCTGGGACACCTGAGACGGGTCGGACTCTACGCGGCTGGCCCCAGGCCTGCAAGCCGGCGGCCTCGCGCGTCGCGATCGGTCAAAGCGTGCAATGATCAGCGTCCGGACGAGCGGCACAGAGACACCTGTGAGCGATTTCAACGAACTCGAGATCGGCGCCCTGTATCGAGTCATGGCCGCGCGACGCGATATGCGCCACTTCCGCCCTGATCCCCTTGATGAGGCATTGCTCGAGCGACTGCTCGGGGCGGCTCATCTGGCTCCGAGTGTCGGTCTCATGCAGCCATGGCGTTTCGTACGAGTGCGGGATTCAAGATTGAGAACGAGCATTCACGCACTCGTCGAAGCAGAGCGCGTTGAGACGGCACGAGCGCTCGGGGAGCGCGAACAGGAGTTCATGCGTCTGAAGGTGGAAGGAATATTGGAATGCGGCGAACTGCTGGTTGCCGCCCTGATGCCGGGCCGCGAGGCGCACGTATTCGGCCGACGTACGTTGCCGCAGATGGACCTTGCGTCCGTTGCCTGCGCGATTCAAAACCTCTGGCTGGCGGCGCGCGCGGAGGGAGTCGGGATGGGCTGGGTGTCGATGTTCGAGCCGGAAGCGTTACGCCAGCTGCTGCGAATGCCCCCGGGTAGTCAGCCGGTCGCCGTGCTGTGCCTCGGTTACGTGCCGGCTTTTTATTCGCGTCCGATGCTCGAGGAGCAGAATTGGGCGCATCGGTTCGATCTCACCAGGATGGTGATGACTGACTATTGGAACGAGGAGGGCGGCCGCAACGTCTCAGCGACCGCTATGAGTCCTCCTCAGGGCGAGGCCGGACTCGAAGGCGCCGAGCTCGCTCGAGGTGCCGACAAACAGCAGTAGTGCTCAGCTTGTCAGCAGAGCACACGGCCAGTTGGCCATTAAGTCCGCCAATTGCAAGGACCGCGTGCCTTCGCGCGAAGCGACCGGGATCGTCGTTCCATCCATCAGATTGCGGTAAGCGCTGGCGGCCAGTTTGCGCGGCAGCTCGATGCGGGTGTCCAGCCAAACTTCCGCGCCAAGCGGCAGCAGGTGGCGATCGCCGAGCAGGCGAAAGCACAGGCGCGGGACGGCCACCAGGGTCACTTCGTCGTTCAGCTTGCGCGCGAACGCGAGCACGTGGACGGCGTACTTGCCGACGACACGCAGCGGCAGATAGCTGCCGTCGCGGAAAAGCGCTGCGCGCGCCCGACGAAACTCCAATGCGGTCGCGATGAGGTAGAGTTTGCAGCGGCCGTCATCGGGCGTGTCGAGCGCTCGGTGCAGGCGCTCAGGCAACGAATCGGCGCTGCCCGCACCCCAGGTCTTCACCTCATCCAGAAGACGCCGGCGCTTCACGTAGTCCACCGGACGGCGATTGTCGGGATCGACGAGCGACCAGTCCCATATCTCGGTGCCCTGGTAGATGTCGGGTACGCCGGGCGCGGTGATCTTGCACAGCGTTTGCGCGAGGCTGTTCAAGAAGCCGAAGCGCGCCATGCGGCGGCCCAGCGCTGCGACTTCCGCCGGAAACGGGTTGCCGTCGCGCCGCTCGAGGCACAGGCGTATGAACTGGCGCAAGGCGTTCTCGTAAGCCTCATTCACGTTCGCCCAGCTGGTGCGACGTCTGGATTCGCGCGTGGCCTTGACCAGATATTCCTCGATGCGCTCCCGATAGGCTGAGCTGGCCGCGTCGTCCACTTCGCCGACCGGCCACGTTCCGAGCAGCGTCTGGTAGAGGAGGTATTCCGCATGAAGGCCCGGCGCCGGCAGATCGTCCACGATCGTCCGGCGCCCCCGATTCATCCGGCTCCAGCGCTGTAGCGTCTTGCGCCAGGTCGTCGGTAGCTCGGACAGCACATTGATTCGCGCTCGAACGTCTTCCGCCCGCTTGGTGTCGTGGGTGGAGGTGGCCAGCATCTCGTGCGGCCAGCTGCGGACGCGGCTGCGGGCCTCGGCGTGAAACTGCCGGATGCTGGTGCCGAAGCTCTCCGGGTCGCCACCCACTTCGTTCAGCGACACCAGGCGCGTGAAGCGGTAGAACGCGGTGTCCTCGACGCCCTTGGCTGCTACCGGTGAGGTCACCTGCTGGAATTTGCCGGCAAATGCCCGCACCTGCGGGTGCCAGGCCGGCGCGACGTTCGCGGTGTCCGCCAGCAACATGGAACGCACAAACTGCAGCAGCGGCAGGTTGGTCGAGGAGCTGCGGCTGCGTGCCCGGGCCAGCGCCCAATCGATGTAGCGACGGTCTTCATCGGAAGGCACGTCGGTGACGTAAGTGCGGTAGACCGGGAACGCAGCGACGACCTCGATGAGCGCCTGACGGAGATTGCTGAGCGTGAAGTCGCGCGTGTGGCGATCGGCCTGCGCGATGTGCGTCAGCTGGTTTGCGAGCACATTGAGCTCTGCGGCGAGTGAGGTCCGCAGCACCATCACCTTTGAGTCGTACGCGGTGTCCGCCCAATCGAGATAGTCGCCGATGAATGCGCGATAAACCCGGTCGAGATGGGTCTTGGCACGGGCATCCACGAACACTCCATTCACTACACTGGTGAAGTTGTAGCCGGTCGTGCCGTGCACCGGCCAGCTCTGTGGCAGCTTCTCGAAGCTGGCCAGGATTTTTTCCACCAGCAGGTAGATCGGCCGCTCGTCTGCCACGGCGGCCGGAGTGTCCTCGGCGGCGATCGCCTGGCGTGCTCGCTCCTGCAGCTTTGCAAGGTAGCGAGCCGGATCGTATAGCCCATCGGGATGGTCAATGCGCAAGCCATCGAGCTTGCCCTCACGGATCAGCCTCAGTACCAGCCCATGGGTGGCGTCGAACACCGCGTCGTTTTCCATCCGCAGGGCGGCGAGATCGTTCACATCGAAAAAACGGCGATAGTTGATGTCATCGGCAGCCACCCGCCAGAAGGCCAGGCGATAGCACTGCCGATCCAGCAACTCATGCAGGGCGTCGAAGCTCGCTGCGTTGCCGGTCGTGCCGTTCAGCTCTTCAACAGCCCCGTCCAGGGCGGCGCGCAGCGCCGGGCTCGAGTCAAGCAGCGCCGCCAGGCGTTCCTTGTTGATCTCCTCGTCCCGCTCGCGCTCGATGCTCTGCTCAGCGCTGCACGATTCGCGATCCGGCAGATTGCGAAAGGCAGCCGCCAGGCTTTCGAGCTCGCGTAGTCCGGGTTCCGCACGACCGAGCCGTACGATGGCCTGCTCCAGCACCATGGGATAGGTACGCGGATCCAGCGGAAAGCGGTGCTCGAAGTAGAACACCGCCAGCGACCCCAGCCCCGGCTCATAGCGCAGCTGCAACTCGCCACGTTCCAGTACTGTGCCGTACGGGTCGCTGAGCACGGGCACCAGCAGCTTGTCGGCCAGCGCCGGGTTTGGCGACGACCAGTCGATGTCGAAGAACTCCGATGACCGCGACGCCTTGCCGTTCTCCAGAACGTGCATCCACGCGGCGTTTTCCGCCCCCATGATGCCGACGTGGTTGGGGACGAAATCGAGGATGTGTCCCATCGCGTGCGCGCGCAGTGTTGCCACCAATTGCTCGAATTCCTCGCGCGTGCCGATCTCCGGGTTCAGCGAGTTGTGGTCGACGACGTCGTACCCATGCACGCTGCCCGGTCGGGCGCGGAAATAAGGTGAGCAGTAGAGGTGGCTGATGCCCAACCCCGCCAGATAGGGGACCAGCGCCGTAGCATCCTTGAACGTGAACCCGGAATTGAGCTGGACCCGGTAGGTGGCGCGAGGAATTACCGTGCGGCGCGCCGGCACCTCAGCCATGCGGGCGCTCCAGACGCCAGGTGACGCTCCACGGCTGCAGCGTCTGATGCTGCTCGCTGGGCCCGGCATTCGGGCGCGTGGTGTAGATCACCTGGCCGGCGGGCGTGCTGGCGATGGAGGTGGGCGTATCGCTCAAGTTGGCGATGAGGTGGAGGATCGTGCCGTCGTCGGTGCCCCAGTGCACTTCGAACGCGCGCCCGTCGGACAGTCTGGTGCAGGTGCCGGAGGCCCGGATCCTGGGAACGAGAGGCATGATGTCGCGCTTGCGAATCGCCAGCAGCAGGCGATAGCGCTCCAACCACTCGGCATGGCCGGGCTGAGCGAGCGTGCGCCAATTGAGCCTCGCGGCCGCAAACGTGGCTGCGGATGTCGGGTCGGGAAGGGCCTGGCCGCCGCCGTCGGCGAAGCGCGCGAACTTCGCGAACTCGCGCTTGCGCCCTTCGCGCACCTTTTGTGCGAGGCCCGGCTCGAAATCGCAGAAGTAGGTGAAGGGCTCGGGTGCCGACCATTCCTCGCCCATGAAGAGCAACGGGGGCGAGGGCGCCAGCAGCACGATGGCCGTTGCCGCCAGCAGCGCAGCTTCATCCTTTACCAGCGCGTGCAGCCGCTCGCCGAACGCCCGATTGCCGATCTGATCGTGGTTCTGCAGGAAATTCACGAACGCCGTCGGCGGCAGGTGGTCGCTCGGCTCGCCGCGCGGCTGGCCTCCTTTGGGCTGCGAGACTTCCCCCTGATAGCCAAAGCCTTCCGCCAGACAGCGGCACAGCAGCGCATACGGGTCGCGCGCGTAATCGCGGTAGTAGCCGTCCGTCTCACCGGTGAGGATGACGTGCAGACAGTGGTGCACGTCGTCGTTCCATTGCGCATCGGCAAGGTCATCCCCGCGCGGGTTGCCGAGGAAACCGGCGGTGTTCGCGTAGTTCTCGAGCACCAGGTACACCTCGCGCAGACGTCCGGGGCCTGAGTGTACCCGCCGGCTGAGCTCGCGGATGAAGTGGATCCCGCCCTCGTCTGCCATGGCGTGGACGGCGTCGACACGCAAGCCGTCGAAGTGATACTCCTCGAGCCAGTAGAGCGCGTTGTGTATGAAAAAGTCCCGGACTGTGCGGCTGTGTTCGCCATCAAAGTTGATCGCATCCCCCCACGGCGTGCGGTGGCGGGGTGTGAAGAACTGCGGCGCATAGGCGTGAAGCCAGTTTCCCTCAGGCCCGAAGTGGTTGTAGACCACATCGAGCATCACGGCTAAGCCGCGCTGGTGAGCCGCGTCGATGAGCGATTTGAGCTCTGCCGGTGTGCCGTAGGTGCCCTGAGGGGCGAAGGCGAGCACGCCGTCGTAGCCCCAGCCTCGGTTGCCGGGGAAAGCCGCAATCGGCATCAGCTCGATCGCGGTGATGCCCAGTTCCACCAGGTGCTCCAGCCGCGACTCGACGCCGGCAAATGTGCCCTGCGGCGTGAAAGTGCCGACGTGCAGCTCATAGATCACGGCCTCGTGCCACGGGCGGCCGCGCCAGGCGCCATCGTGCCAGTCATAGTCGAGTGCATCGACGACCAGACTCGCTGCCTCGGCGTCGTCGTACGCCCGCGCAGCCGGGTCGGGCACCACAGTGACATCATCTATGGTGAATTTGTAGCGGCTGCCTGCGTGCGCGTCGCGCGTGACCAGCTCGTACCAGCCGCCGGGCTGCCGGGTCATGTTCAGGGTGTGAGGGCGGCTCCGCTCAGGGAGCATCACGGCTACGGATTTCGCGCCCGGCGCCCACAGCCGAAAGCGCACGCCGCCTTCGACCAGCTCCGCGCCAAAGGGCATCTCATGGCGACTTCGCAGGCTCATCCTGACCCGCTTGCCGGCTCTGAGGCGCGCTTATCGGTACCCGTCGGGGATCTTCCTGCCGCTGGAGGCTGCGTGGCCGATGCGTCCTTGTCGCCAGCGCGATGTCGCAGCGCGGGCTGCGGTGTGGTGCTGACCAGCAGGGCCATGGACCGGCCTTGCAGCGGATACATGGCCCCGCCCTCATAGAGCTTATGCTCGAACGGCTGGGTTGCATTCGCAGTGTCGAGCAGCAGCTGCCACGCGCCGGTGCCGTGAAGCTCGGGAAGGAGAAACTCAATGCGCTCGTGGTGCGCGTTGAAGAGCGTGAGGAAGTTGTCGTCGGACACCGGCCTGCCGCGCTCGTCTACGCGATCGATGACGGTGCCCGCCATGTAGACGCCGAGGCAGCGGTTGTAGCCGGTTCGCCACTCGTTGTCGGTCATCTCCCCGCCGTCGGGACGCAACCAGGCCACTTCACTGATGCCGTCCTTGAGCGTGGTTCCCCGCAGAAAGCGCCGCAGGCTGAATACCGGATGCCGGCGCCGGAATGCCACCATCTGCGCCACGAACTCGAGAAAGTCGCGCTGCTGGTCGGACAGATCCCAGTCGAGCCAGGAGATCTCGTTGTCCTGACAGTACGCGTTGTTATTGCCGTTCTGGCTGTGCCCCAGCTCGTCTCCAGCCAGCAGCATTGGCATGCCCTGCGACAACAACAGCGTCGCAACCATGTTGCGCTTCTGTTGGGCGCGCAGCGCGTTGATGTCCGGGTTGTCGGTAGCGCCTTCGGCGCCGTGATTCCACGAATGATTCTGGTCGTGACCATCGCGGTTGTCTTCGCCGTTGGCCTCGTTGTGCTTGCCGTCGTAGCTGACGAGATCCTGTAGCGTGAACCCGTCGTGCGCGGTGACGAAGTTGACGCTGGCATGGGGGCTGCGACCGCTCGCTTCGTAGAGATCCGCCGAGCCGGTAAAACGTCGCGCGAAATCGCCAAGCAGCCCTTCGTCGCCCTTCCAGTAGGCGCGAACCGTATCCCGGTAGCGGTCATTCCACTCGTTCCAGCCTGGTGGGAAGTTACCGACCTGATAGCCGCCTTCGCCCACGTCCCACGGCTCGGCGATGAGTTTTACCTGCGACAGCACCGGATCCTGTCCGATGGTGTCGAAGAACGAGCCCAGCCGGTCCACCTCATACAGCTCGCGCGCCAGCGCCGAGGCGAGGTCGAAGCGGAAGCCATCCACGTGCATCTCCGTGACCCAGTACCGCAGACTGTCCATCAGAAGCTGCAGCACACGCGGATGCCTCATGTTGAGGGTATTTCCGCAGCCCGTGAAGTCCATGTAGTAGCGCGGCTCCTCGGAGCTCAGCCGGTAGTACGAGACATTGTCGATCCCGCGGAACGACAGCGTCGGGCCGAGCTGGTTGCCTTCGGCCGTGTGGTTGTAGACCACGTCGAGAATCACCTCGATGCCGGCCGCATGCAGCGTCTTCACGGCGGTCTTGAATTCGCCGACGCGGCCGGTTGCGGAGTAGCGCATGTCGGGCGCAAAGAACCCGATGGTGTTGTAACCCCAGTAATTCCTCAAGCCGCGATCGAGCAGCTGGCGGTCGTCGACGAACGTATGCACGGGCATGAGCTCTACCGCCGTGACGCCCATGCGCAGCAGATGGTCGATGACCGGCGCGGTGGCGAGGCCGGCATACGTGCCCCGCAACTCGGGCGGCACCCCCGGATGGCGCATGGTGAAGCCGCGGACGTGCAGCTCGTAGATCACCGTGTCGTGAAACGGAACGCGCGGCGGCTGATCGTCACCCCAAGTGAACGCGGAGTCGACCACGCGGGATTTGGGCATGCCGGCGGCGCTGTCGCGTCTGTCGAAGGAAAGATCCTCCTTGGGATGCCCAATCCGATAGCCGAACAGCGCGTTACTCCAGCGCAGTTGTCCCTGAATCTGCTTCGCGTAGGGATCGATCAGGAGCTTCTGCGGGTTGAAGCGCTGACCGTGCTGCGGGTCGTAGGGTCCGTGCACGCGGTAACCGTACAGCAGGCCAGGTCTCGCCTCCGGCAGATAGGCATGCCAGACATCGTCGGTTCGTTCCTGCAGCGCGATTCGCTGCAGTTCCTGGCGGCCGTTGGAATCGAACACGCACAGCTCGACCTTGGTGGCGTTGGCGGAGAACAGTGAGAAGTTGACTCCCTTGCCGTCCCAGGTAGCGCCGCGCGGGTATGCCTGCCCGGGCCATACGGCGTTGATCGGCTTGGCCGCACGCTTGTCGGCATGCACTGCGGGTGCGGGCGCGGGCGCGGACTGATCCATGTCCATGGTTTTCCCAAGCGGCTTGAAGTCAGCTGCAGAATGCCACGAGGCTGCGCAGCGGTATATGCGCCCAGTCGGGGCGATTGCGCAGTTCGTAGCGCACTTCGTACAAGGCTTTCTCGATCTCGAACAGCATCAACAGTGATTTGGCCTGCTCGAGGCTCGCATACAGACCGGCGGCACGCGCGAGCCCGTCGTACACCCCCAGGAACGTTTCGCGGGTCTGCTGTTCCCAGGCTGCCAGCAGCGGCTCCTGCCTGGAGGCGTCTTCGGTCGCAGTCAGCGAGTACTGGTTGAGCGCCGCGAAGCGCGCATAGGTGAACGAACGGAACATGCCGGCGACATCCCGCAGCGGCGAATCCTTGGCGCGGCGTTCCGCCAGCGAGCGGGCCGGCTCGCCTTCGAAGTCTACGATGATGAAGTCGTTGTGCGTCAGCAGCACCTGTCCCAGGTGATAGTCGCCGTGATGGCGGATCTTGAGGCCGTCGGCAACCACCCCGGCGGCCGCCCGCACGATGCGCCGCTCCAATCCAGCGCGCGATGCAGCCAGCTCGCTGGCATAGGCACGCGCGGATTCCGGCAGATCGGCCGGCTCCACCAGCTGATCGAGTGTTTCGCGGGCATCGGCTTGAACTCGCTGCAGCCAGTTGCTCACGTCGGCGGCGGCGATGGGCTCCGGTTTGAAGGCCGGGTTGTCGGTATCCGTGGCCAACGCCACGTGCAGCTCCGCCGTGCGCTGGGCCAGCATGCGTGCCAGTGCGACGTACGTGCCGTGCACGTCTTGCGGCAACGGGCCGCCGGCAACGTGGTCCTGCATGAAGCGCACCAGGTAGTTGATGGTATTGTCCCAGCCGTCGCCCTGGTTCGTCACGAAGGCCTGCAGCAATGCCAGGGTGCTGGTGGCCCCGTCTTCCCCGCGGTACTCGACGGCGCCGGCTACCGGCACGATGTTTGGGAAGTGCGCGACATCGGTGAGGAACCGGCCGATTTCCAGCTCCGTGCTCACGCCCGGCTGAAGGCGTCGATACATCTTCAGGAACAGCTTGTCGCCCAGGCGCAGGGTCGTGTTGCTTCCCTGTGCCCGCGGCGGGTTCATGGTCATGTCCGCGCGGGCTTCTTCCATGAGTGCTGGGTAAGCGCAGGTCGACGAGAACCGGATCGTGCCGTGCTCGGTCCGGACGTCGCTGTCCGAGCCCATCGCCTCCACCAGCGAGCGGCAGAAGGCCTCGTCGAAGGCTGCATCGGCGAGCAATCCCACCGTGGCTTGCTGCCTCACGCGTGCGATCGCGCCCGCCTGCAATTTCGCATAGCGGCCTTCCTCGACATCTTCGTAGGCGATGGCCAGTGGTACGAAGTAGCGGGCCGTATCCGCGGCGGTAGCAACGTCGAACTGCGCAAGCAGCCAGACGCCATGCCTGGTCCGCCAGTCGCCGCTGTCCGCAAACATCACGCGCTGGATGCGCGAGCTCTTCGCCGCGCACCAGCGCTGTGCAGCGACGTACTGCGGCAGCACGCGTAGCTCGAGCTCCGAGCGCAGTTTGGCAGCCGCGCCCGACCGCCACGACTGCACCCGCTCGGGCCAGAAACTCTTCCAGCCGTCAATCAGCACCAGAATGGGCAGGTCGTCTCGCGCCATCCGCTCTTCGTGCCACGTCGGTGCCTCGACTTCGCGGCTCAGCTTGAACCAGTAGAAGCCATAGCCGGGGAGGGTGAGCATGTAAGGCAGGTCGCCCACGGGTGGGAAGGGCGTACGACCGAGCAGCTCGATCGGCACCGTGCCTTTATATGGGCTCAGGTCGAGCTCGACCGGCTGCGCCGAGCGGGCCAGGTTCACGACGACCAGGATGATGTCCTCGCCATACTCGCGCAGATAGACCAGCACCTTGCGGTTGCCGGGACGGATGAACCGCATGGTGCCGCGGCCGAACGCCTGTGACTGTTTGCGAGTCAGAAGCATGCGCTTCATCCAGTTGAGGAGCGAGGAGCGATCGCGCGTCTGGGATTCCACGTTCACGGCTTCGAAGCCGTAAATCGGATCCATGATTGGCGGCAGATACAGCCGCTGCGGGTCCGCCCGCGAGAAGCCGGCATTGCGGTCCGGACTCCACTGCATGGGCGTGCGCACGCCGTTGCGATCCCCGAGATAGAAATTGTCTCCCATGCCGATCTCATCGCCGTAGTAGAGGATCGGCGAACCCGGCATCGACAGCAGGATACTGTTCATGAGCCGGATACGATCGAGGTCGTTGTCCATCAGGGGCGCCAGGCGCCGGCGAATCCCCAGGTTGATGCGCGCGCGCGCGTCCGCGGCGTACATCTTGTACATGTAGTCCCGCTCCCGGCTGGTCACCATTTCCAGCGTCAGCTCGTCGTGGTTGCGCAGGAAAATGGCCCACTGGCAGTTGTCGGGAATGTCCGGTGTCTGGTCGATGATCTCGACGATGGGGTGGCGGTCTTCCTGCGCGATGGCCATGTACATGCGCGGCATCAGCGGGAAGTGATACGCCATGTGGCACTCGTCGCCGTCGGCGAAGTAGTCGCGCACGTCCTCTGGCCACATGTTTGCTTCGGCGAGCAGCATGCGGTCCGCGTACTGCGAGTCGATTACCTTGCGGATGCGCTGCACCACCTGGTGCGTTTCGCGCAGGTTTTCGTTGCTGGTGCCCTCGCGCTCCACCAGGTAGGGGACGGCGTCGAGCCGCAAGCCATCCACGCCCTGGTCCAGCCAGTACTTCATGACGCGCGTAACGGCGCGCTCGACGTGCGGGTTGTCGAAATTCAGATCGGGCTGATGGCTGAAGAAGCGGTGCCAGTAGTACTGCTTCGAGACCGGGTCGAGAGTCCAGTTGGACTGCTCGGTATCCGTGAAGATGATGCGCGTGCCGGCGTAGCGGGTGGGATCGTCGCTCCAGACATAATAGTCGCGCTTCTTATGGCCGCGCGGCGCGTTGCGTGCCGCGGTGAACCATGGGTGCTGGTCCGAGGTGTGGTTGATGACCAGCTCGGTGATCACCCGCAGCTCGCGCCGGTGCGCCTCCTGCACGAAAGTCCTGAAGTCCTCGCGCGTGCCGTAGTCAGGGTGAATGTTCCGATAGTCGGAGATGTCGTAGCCGTCGTCCTTGCCCGGTGAGGGGTAGAAGGGCAGCAGCCAGATGGTGTTGACGCCGAGCCCGTGGATGTAGTCGAGCTTGCTCAACAAGCCGGGGAAGTCGCCAATGCCGTCGTCGTTGCTGTCGCAGAAGGCGCGGACGTGCACCTCGTAGATGACCGCGTCCTTGTACCAGAGCGCGTCGGTCATAAGAAGTAGTCGAAGTCGCGTTCGGTGCGAACGCGACGACGAATGCGGAAGATGTGCGCCGGCGCATTCGCCGGGTTCAGCGACACATAGTTGCGCGCGCCGCGCCACAGGTAGCGCGCGTCGGACAGCAGGTCGTGCACCTGATAAGACGCTTCGCTGTCGACCCCCAGGTCTGCGAGCTCGAGCGACAGCCAGCCGGAATGGGCGTGGTCGGGATCGAGGTTGACGATGACCAGGACGCACTGGTCGCCGTCCTCGCTGCTCTTGCTGTAGGCAATGAGTGACTCGTTGTCGATCGGGTGGAATCTCAGGTCCCGATTGCTCTGCAACGGGGCATTGTCACGGCGAATGCGATTGACGCGAGTGATGAGATCACGAAGGCTGTCAGGGCGGTCCAGGTCCCAGCTCCGCAGTTGGTACTTCTCGCTGTCCAGATACTCCTCGCCGCCGGGTTCGCGCGCCGCCTGATCCTGCAGCTCGAAGGCGGGGCCGTAGATGCCGTAGCTTGCGCCGAGCGTCGCCGCCAGTACCAGACGCAGGGCGAACGCGGGACGACCACCGAACTGCAGCACCTCCGGAAGGATGTCCGGCGTGTTGGGCCAGAGGTTGGGGCGAAAGAAGTCGGCTACCGGAGCTGCGGTGAGCTCGGTGAAGTACTGGACGATCTCGTGCTTGGTATTGCGCCAGGAAAAATACGTGTACGACTGCGTGAAGCCAGCCTTGGCCAGGCGATACATGACCTTCGGGCGCGTGAACGCCTCGGCGAGGAACAGCACGTCCGGGTGGGCGCGCTTCACCTCGGTTATTACCCATTGCCAGTAGGCGAAAGGCTTGGTGTGCGGGTTGTCTACGCGGAAGACATGCACGCCCTGGGCAATCCAGAAGTCGAAGACGCTTTTCAGCTCATCCCACAGCGCGCGCCATTGTGCGCATTCGAAGTTGAACGGGTAGATGTCGCGGTATTTCTTTGGCGGGTTCTCGGCGTACTGAATCGTTCCGTCCGGGCGCTTGAGGAACCACTCCGGGTGTTGCTTCACGTACGGATGGTCAGGGCTCGCCTGGAAGGCGATGTCGAGCGCGATCTCGAGGCCGTACTCTTTCGCCTTGGCGACCAGCCGGCGGAAGTCCTCCAGAGTGCCGAGCTGCGGGTGAATCGCCTTGTGACCGCCGCTGCTGGCGCCGATGGCCCAGGGACTGCCGTGATTGTCTTTCGTGGCGCCGGGCTGGTTGTTCGGGCCGCGGCGCTCGCTGAAGCCGATGGGGTGAATGGGCGGCAGGTACAGGATGTCAAAACCCATGGACGCGACGTAGGGCAGGCGGGCCTCGAGGTCTGCGAGCGTGCCATGCTCGCCGGGTGTGCTGCCTGCCGAGCGCGGGAACAGCTCATACCACGAGGAGAAGCGGGCGCGTTCGCGCTCCACCTGCACGCTGTAGGGCGGCTCGTGCTGCGAAACGAGCTCATCATCCAGACCGGTGGCTTCGAGTTGCTTGCCGCGTAACAGCTCGACCGTCAGGTCCTCGCCGGCGGCCTTTTTTTTTGCGACGTCACGGCGCCAGGTGGCGTGGTAATCGACCCAGGCGCGCACGGTGTACAGGTAGCGGCCGACTTCCCGCGGCACGAATCGCGCCATCCAGCGGTCGTTGGGCAGTGCCGACATGGAGACTTCGGTCCAGTTCGTCTCGCGTTCGAATCGATACAGCAGCTCGCAGCACACCACATCGTGACCGTCGGCGAATGCGTCCGCCTCGACTATGACGGCTTCGCCAATCACGCGTTTCACCGGGAACTGCCCGCAGTCGACCCGCGGAGTGATGTTCTCGATGACGACTCTCGCCCGGCTCATCCCCACAGCCTCAGCCCGGCGTCAGGAACAGGGTCGCGAGCGGCGGCAGACGCAGCGTGAGTGAATGATGCCGACCGTGCGCCGGCAGCGGCGCGGCTTCCACGCCGCCGAAGTTGCCGAGGTCGCTGCCGCCGTAGTACCGCGCATCACTGTTGAGACGCTCCTGCCAGTGGCCGCCACACGGAGCGCCGACGCGGAAGTTATCGCGCGGCACCGGCGTGAAGTTGCAGACGATCAGCACCACGTCGCTCGGGTCGTGGCCTTTGCGCAGGAAGGCGAGAGTGCTCGACTCGGTGTCGTTGCAGTCGATCCATTCGAAGCCATCGGGGGTAAAGTCCCTTTGGTAGAGTGCCGGCGTGTGGCGATAGAAGCGGTTCAGGTCCTGGATCCAACGCCGCATGCCGGCGTGATGCGAATACTGCAACACGTGCCATTCCAGACTCTGTTCATGCGTCCACTCGCGTTTCTGCCCGAATTCTCCGCCCATGAACAGCAGCTTCTTGCCAGGGTGCGCCCACATGTAGCCGGTGAGCAGCCGCAGATTGGCGAACTGCTGCCACTCATCGCCGGGCATCTTGCCGAGCAGCGAACCCTTGCCGTGGACCACCTCATCGTGAGACAGGGGCAGCGTGAAGTTCTCGGCGAACGCATACAGCAGGCCGAAGGTGAGCTTGTTGTGCTCGTACCTGCGGAACAGCGGGTCGGTCTGGAAGTACTTGAGCGTGTCGTGCATCCAGCCCATGTTCCACTTGAGGCCGAAGCCGAGACCACCGAGGTACACCGGGCGCGAGACGCCAGGCCAGGCGGTGGATTCCTCGGCGATGGTTTGGGTATCCGGCTGGTCGCGGTATACGGCGAGATTCAGGCTCTTGAGGAAATCGATGGCGTCGAGGTTCTCGTTGCCGCCGAACTTGTTCGCAATCCACTCGCCGGATTTGCGCGCATAGTCGAGATAGAGCATGGAGGCGACGGCGTCTACGCGCAGGCCATCGACGTGATACCGCTCCAGCCAGTAGAGGGCGTTGCTACCCAGGAAGTTGCGCACTTCGGCGCGGCCGTAATTGAAGATGGAGCTGTTCCACTCCGGATGAAAACCCTGGCGTGGGTCCTGGTGCTCATACAGATGGGTACCGTCGAAATACGCGAGGCCGTGCTCGTCTGACGGGAAGTGCGAAGGCACCCAGTCGAGAATGACGCCGATGCCGCGCTGATGGAGATGGTCTACCAGGTACATGAAATCCTGCGGCGCGCCGTAGCGCGAGGTCGGCGCGAAATAGCCGGTGACCTGATAGCCCCAGGAGCCGTAAAACGGGTGCTCCATCACCGGGAGAAACTCCACGTGCGTGAAGCCCAACTCGGTGACGTAGTCGCCCAGCTGCTGCGCCAGCTCGCGATACGTGAGCGACCGGTTGTGCTCCTCAGGTACGCGGCGCCATGAGCCGATGTGCACCTCGTAGACGGACATCGGAGCGCCGAGCGCGTTGGCCTGCGCGCGGGTGCGCATCCACTCGCTATCGCCCCACTCGTAGGTCGTGTCCCACACGATCGAGGCCGTGCGGGGCGGCGTCTCGCAGCGGAAGGCGTAGGGGTCGCTTTTTTGCACGGTGTAACCGCCGCGCGCGGACTCGACATGGTACTTGTAGAGCGCGCCGCGGCCCGCGTTCGGCACCACCCCGGCCCAGATGCCTGAGGAGTCCGGCCGTGCGGTGAGCGGGTTTGCGTCCGGCCGCCAGGCGTTGAAGTCACCGACGACGGCGACTCGCGCCGCATTCGGCGCCCAGACCGCGAAGTGCGTGCCCTTGATCCCGCTGCCGTGCGCGGCGTCACCCTTCAGCAGGTGTGCGCCGAGCTTTTCATACGCGCGGAAATAGGTTCCTTCCCTGAAGTGATAGATATCCTGTTCCGTGAACACCAGTCGAGACTAAGCAATGCGAATAAGCTCCGCAACCCTTGTTGGTCCTGGCGTGAGCGCTGCTGTCTGATCCAGCCAACAGTGATATCGTGGTTAAGGAACTGTTAAGGAAGTCAGGAGTTGGTGGACTCGCATCTGGCCGGCGGTTCACGGGACTTGAGACGAGTCGCGAGTCGGTGTCGGCGGCAGCCCAGGCCAAGCTTGAGAACCTGGACCTGGAAGAGCAAGGATGGCACCTTCGAGCATTCATCAACGGAGGTGGATTCCCGTGACGGCAAAATTCGCGCTGCTGCTATGCGGACTGTTGCTGGTGCCGCTCGCCGATTCAGCGCCCGCCGCAGCGAGCGATCCGGCAGTGACTCAGGTGCAGACCCTGACTGCCGCGCTCCTCAAGTCCATGCACGCGGGCTCTGGCGAATCCATGGCTGAGCGATATCGAAGCCTCGAGCCGGTCATCGAGCAGGTGTTCGCCCTGCCGCTGGTGACGCAACTCTCGGCAGGTCCCGATTGGACAAAATTCTCCCCGGAGCAGCAGAAGGAAGTGATCGCGGCCTACACGCGCTACACGACTGCCAATTACGCCTACAACTTTGACGACTTCAACGGGCAGAAATTCGTAGTCGACGACAAGGTGCTAACCCGGGATACGGACAAGATCGTCCGCACACAGGTCATTCCCGCTCGTGACCCGCCGGTGACGCTGCTTTATCGGCTACGTGAGGTGGACGGGGTCTGGAAGGTCATCGACGTCTATTCCGACGGGGTCAGTCAACTGGTGTTGCGCCGCTCGGACTTCGCCGCCGCGATCGCCGCCGGAGGAGCTCCGGTCCTCATAGCGCATCTGAACAAGGTCAGTGACGATCTCATGAAGAGGTAGTGTCGGCGGCGCGGTTCCTGGCTCTCGCCGGGCCCATGAGCGCCGGTTGGAACAGCAGCGCCGATGCCAGGGTCCATAGCAGAGAAATCATCAACAGCTTGCCCATGCTGGCCGTTCCGGGATGGCTCGAGGCCCACAGGCTCCCGAAGCCGGTGGCGGTGGCGAGCGCGCTGAAGAATATCCCCCGCGCAAGGCTGGATGTCAGCAGGTGCGAGCCGCCCGAGCGCCACGACATTACGAAGTAAATGTGAAACGCCACCCCGATGCCGAACAGGAGCGGCAGCGCGATGATGTTGGCAAAATTCAGCGGCTGCCCAATCAGGACGCACGTGCCCATGGTCAAGAGCCCGGTCAATACGATGGGCGCCATGGTGATCGCCACCTCGCGCACCCGGCGCAGCGCGATCAGCAGCAGGCCGCAGATGGCGATAAACGACAGCACCCCCGCCTCGATGAAGGCGTCGACCACGGCGCCCGCGTAGGCCTGCAGGTAGGCCGCCGTACCGGTCGCATCGGGCGCTATCTTCATTCCGGCGGCGACGAACCGTCTGAGCACTGCATCGTTGTTGGAGTCGCCCCGCGGCACAACCGAGACACGCGCCCGTCCATCGGCCGTCTGCCACTGGCGTACCAGCTCCGGCGGCAGCGTTTCGATGCTGACGGGCCGAGGCTGCAGCATGTTGCGTATCTGCTCGAGCGTCGTCAGGAAAGGGGGGATCAGCAGCTGCGTGGCGCGCTCGCGCGCCGCCGGGCTGCTTCGGGCGAGCGCCTCGAGCTCGGCACCGAGGCGGCGGGCGTCGGCCCGCAACGACGGGTCTTGGGCCTGGCCGAGCTTGGCGGCCGCACGATTCAGACTCTCGATGAGCTGCGCGTCGGTCGGCGGCGCCGCAACCGCCAGCGGATCCAGCGTGAGATCCATGAGGCTGGCGGCGTCGGTGATGAGCGCGATCTTCTCGCTCTGCCCGGCGGGAATAAAGCTTGAAAGAGTGCGGGCGCTGTAAACGAGCGGGTCGGCCCTGAACCTCGCGGCCAGCTGGTCGGCCGCCGCAAGGCTGGGGCGGATGACCTCGAGCGTATTGGGTGTTCGGTCCGGGTCGCGGATCAGATCATCGAGCGTGGCAACCGACTCCACCTTCGTGCTGCGCAGATGCATTGGATTGAAATCAAAGCGCACCAGCGGCAGCAGCGCGGCGCAAATCAATGCCGCGACCGCACCGGTACCAACCACCAGGCCGCGGTGGGCGAGCACATAGTTGTCGATCAATGTCAGCCCGGCGCCGGTCGGACGCTCCGGCGCGCCCGGCGGCCGAGTGAGCGCAATCAGAGCCGGTAGCAGGGTGAGGTTCAACGCCAGCGCAGCGAACAGGCCGACACCGGCTATGATCCCCAGTTGCGACACACCGTAGTACGCCGTGGGTGCAAAGGCCAGAAAGCCCGTGCCGATTGCGGTGGCCGCCAGGGTCAAGGATCTCCCCATGGTGCGCCCGGTCGCGAGCAAAGCCGGTCCGACGTCACATCCCGGTCGGCGTTCTGTCCGGTAACGCACGCCGAACTGTATGCCGAGATCTATTCCCATGCCGACGAACAAGGGGATGAAGGCGACTGAGATGACGTTGAAGCGATGAAAGAGCGCGAGACCGAGCGCCGTGGCGGTCAGCAGGCCCACCAGGGTCGTCGCCAGTATTGAGGCGATCAGCCGCGGCGACCTCACCGCGAACCACAGCATCAGCACGATTGCCGCGCTGGCCAGGGAGGCGATCAAACCCGCGCGTTGCGCCAGGGTTGCGAATTCCTCGTCCTCCAACGGCACCGCACCCGTCAGGCGAACGCGCACCCCATGGGCGGCATCGAGCTGCAGCCGCTGCGCGCTGCTGCGGATCGCATCGATAGGCACTTCGCCCGGTTCCAGCTTGGTGTAGTCGAGCAGCGGATTGACCAGGATGATGTGCCGCAGCTCGCGTTCGTCCGGTTGTTGCGTGGCGATCAGGGTGCGCCACGAAAAGAACGACGGCTTGCCCGCGCCCAGGCCGTGGAGTGCGTCGGCGAGACTCCCTATGGCAGTGCGCAGATCCTGCGGCACGGTCTGGCCGTTGTTCACGCCCTGCATGATCAGGGAAAGCGTATTTGCCAGACCGCGTAACGAGGGGTCGGACGCCATCGATCCGAGGAACGGCTGGACCTTCAGGAGTTGTGCGAGAACCGTCTTCACGTCCTCGGTCGAAGCGAACAGCAAGCGGCTGTGCGCCCAGAATGGCCCACTGTCCGGTCGCTCGACCGAGTGGAACAACCGCGTTTGAGTGCTCAGGCTCGCGGCGAGCCTGGCGGCCGCCATCTCGCTCAGCTCCGGTGTTTGAGCGTCGACTACCACGACGATGTCGAAGCCGTCCTCCGGGAACACCGCGTAGAAGGCCGTCCGTTGCACTCGCCACGGCAAGTTGGGCGACACCAGCGCGTGGGTGTCGGTGGTCATGGCGAAATGACGCGCGACGTAGTGCGCCATGACCGCGCAAAGGATGATCACCGCCGCCACGACCAGCCAGGCGCGCGCGACGCACACACCCACGAGGCGAACGATCATCGAAGGCTTGAGATTCGCTGGCGGGGACGACTCGATCATTCATCCATTGTGCCCGGCCGGGCACAATGCTGCTCAGCCCGAGCGTCGTTCCGTCGGCCGGAAAGCGAAGTTGGCGTCGCAAACGGCGGCGAGTCCCAGAGTCCCGACTCCCAGCGCCAGGTCCCGAGCGCGGCGCGCGAACGATGCGGCGAGCGCCGCAGCCGGCGGGATCCCGAACACCGCGCCGGCCAGCATGAAGCTCGCCTCCTGTACCCCGGCGGCGGCGGGTACCATGAAGCCGAAGGTACGCAGCCCCACGACTGCACCGTCAATGGCGAGCGCCTGCAATGACGTCAGATCTACGCCGAGCAGCCGGAAGATGACCCAGGCCTCTGCGGCGCCCAGACACCAACAGCACAGGTGCAGCGCGAAACCCGACCACAGCCGCCGGCGCTGACTGAGGAGGCGGCCAGCGGGCGCTGATGGTGCGCAGCAGCGTTGCCAGCGGGGCACTGAGTGAGCGGCGCATGAGGAGGAGAACGGCCACGAGGACGCCGCTCGCAACCAGACGCACGGCCCCGGCCGAGGGCGCGCAGCCCGAACACGACACCGCCGAGGTGCAGCAAGGGCAGGACTTCCGCCGCGGCGTCGCGCACGAACCGCGCCCACACGAATCTCGATTGCGAAGCCGGGGGATCATCGCCGGAAGCCAGCCACCAGGCACATCCCATGAGAACGACGATGGGCAGATGCAGCAGCACCAACACCAGCAGGCCGCCCATGTGCAGGCGCTCGAGCGCTTGCGCGACCGCGCCGGACCCCGCCTGGACGACGGCCGCCGCCATGGCGGCGACGCCGATGATGAGCGCGATGGCCGTGCCTGGCCGCACGTCAGACCCGGGCGCCTGTCCCCGCCTCTTCCGGGTAGTGCTCGATCTCGACGCCGAAGGTATCCGTATAGCGCGCAAAGCGCTCGCGCAGCAGATGCCTATCGAGGCCGAACTCAGCCAGCCTGTAATCCTGCCGCGGCCGACGGGCACTGGCTGCGGTGCGCAGCCAGTGGCGCATGCGCGCCTGCGCTTCCTCGGTCAGCATGCGACCGGAGTGCCGGTAGACCGCCTTGACGGCATCGATAGGGCAGGTGACAACCTGCCGATAATGCAGGTGTAACACCGAGTCGCCGCTCCATGCCGGGCCGCTCATTCGTCGAGCGCCGTCTATCCATGATGCGCTGACCGCGCGACCTATCTCCACCCGATCGATGCTGCGGGTGAAGGGCCGGCGCAGCACCTCCGTCAGTTTCGCGACCGACGCGAGGACCCGAACGGGATCGCGATGGACGAACACCAGGTGCGCGTCCGGATAGACCTTCCGCAGGTCGTCGAGGGCAAAGACATGATCGGGCGACTTGAGGATCCATCTGCGCTCCGGGAGCTGGGCGTCAAGATGCTGGAGAAAGCGCCGATGGAAGCGGTACGCATCAAGGAAGCCGCTGCGCTCGAGCCATCCGCTGTAAGAGGGAACGCGGTACATGCTGTCGAAGCGCGAGCTCTGGAACACGTGTGCGGTGATGTCCGTGCATTCCTCGGGTGCGTCGACCGCGACCGGGTGCAGGGCGTTGAGCTCGGGGGCGATCATGCGGAACACAGCGAGCTGCAAGCTGACCCAACTCTTGCGCAGCGCCGTATTAATACGGCTGCCCTGCAATGCATAGGGGTACACGAGCTGAAACAGCCGCGGTGCGATCGTGCCGGGATCCTGCAGAATCAGGCGGTGGAGGAAGGTGGTTCCGCTGCGCGGCATTCCGGTGATGAACACCGGGGCCTGGATGGGTCGCGTCAGCACCGAAGGACAGGCCGCCTCGATCTCATCGAAATGCAGCAGGTTTCTCAGGCAGCGCAGCACGTCGATTCTCAGCGCGCGCCTACCGAACGGGCTTAAGTCCGCCTCGTCGTTGCAGGCTTCGAGCAGCTGCTCCAGGGGGCGAATGAACGAAGGGTCGGCGAAGTCCCGACGCCTTGTGCGGCTCAGGGCTGACGCCAGCAGCTCATCGGCGCGCAGTGGCATGACCAGCCGCGCTCGCGCGCTCATGTACTCGCCAGGTGTTTGTCGCATGCGGTAAGACATTGTGTGCCGCGCTGATCCGGAGTTATATACCGCCGCGGCGCGAGCTCGATCCACTCACGGGAGATGCTGCATCAACGAGGCCAGTGATGTGCGCGCGAAGCTCCAGAATATCTGCTTTAGCAACTGGCACTTATACGTCATATCTAAAGTTGTTTGGAAGCTAGCGGAAGGGGCCCGATCTCGAGCGTCATGAACGTGCTGTTGGGATCCGGGTCGTAGTCTGCAAACGGCGGGCACACGCGAAACCCGTGGCGGCGATAGAGCTCGCGCGCGGGCTCGAAGTAATCCCACGACCCGGTCTCGAGGCTCAGGCGTGTCAGGCCGCCGCTGCGCGCCTCGGTGATGAGGTGGCGCAGCATCAACGTGCCGACTCCCCGACGCCGTGCTGCCGGCACCGTATGCATGGACTTGAGCTCACCATGGTCTGAGGCCAGGCGTTTCAGGGCACCGACACCGAGGAGGTCGGCGTCCTCCCACACGGTCCAGAAGCTGATGTCCGGGGCTCTGAGTGCGGCGATGTCGAGTGCATGGGCGCTTCCGGGCGCAGTCGCGCCACGCGCGGTGTGTACGTGGTAGTCGAGGATGGCGACGACCCTGGAGTCGTCGAGGTCGCCCGGAACGATTCTCATGAGCGGACGCTGGCAGCGCGGCGCCGCGCTCAGGGCTTCACCTGCACCCAGAAGGGGCGGCTCGGATCCGCGGCAACCGTGTCAACCGGCCCGAGTCCGAATATCTGAACGATCACCTCCTCGTCGCTGTTGGAGCCGTCCCAGTGCAGCGCCTTTGCCGGGTGGAACATGAAGCTCCCGGGCTTGAGCGGCACGGCATGCTTCGGGTCGAACGTGCCGCCGGTTCCCGCGTACCAGGTGCCCTTGAGCACGGTGACGTAGCGATCACCGGGATGCCAGTGCGGACGGTCCATGACGTGAGGCGGGAACTTCACGCGCTGCACGTAGACGCCATGGCCGGCCGGGTCGCCCGCAATGGTCGCCATCTGTACACCGGGGCTTCCAGGCACTGGCCGCCAGTCAACCTGCTCAGGCGTGAGGCGCACGAAGCCTGTCGCATCCGGGGTGCTCTGATCCGCTGCAGCGCCCAGGACCATTCCACACATCAGGATGCCTCCAAGAAGACTCGTATGCATGACTCGCTCCCTTGGCCGCCAGGCTTGTCATCGTCGCGCCTGAGGGGCGCGGGCTCAAGTCGATCAGCGTGCCACGGCGCAGCTCGAATCGAGCAGCAGCTCCGCTCCAGGCACCGAGCGGCCGGCGAGCAGCGCGAACGGGTTGGCGGCTCCGAGCCCGGTCCCCATGACGCGCATCGCCTGATACCACTGTCCCGCGATCTGCAGCGGCGACCAGTCGGACCCGATCCGGGCGGCATCGCGCGCCGTCCAGGCCGCCGCGTAGTAGTTGAGCGCACCGCGGGCACGCAACTCGGGACTCTCGATGCCGCGGATGGCGCGTGTCGGGATCAGCAGAAAATGCGCGCCGCCTTTGCGGTCCGGCATGACTGCGAAGCCGGGTGCATCGCGATCGCTGCCCATGAGCTTGACGGTCCGGCAGGGGGCCGGGTTGTGATGCAGCAGCCAGTCGGGCAGGCACTGCTGCTGCACGATGAGCCGCAGTCGGTCGCGCGAGCTGCCGTGGAGGATGCGGGTGCCGACCAGTGTGCCGGCCGCCGCCAGCGCGAGCAGCGCAGCGCCGTAGTACGCGAGCTTCGACCGGACCTGTGCCACGCCGCCTCATTATCGACGCGGCACGTGTAGGGCGCGTTACTGGTGGTACGCGAGCCCGATGTCGTCCAGAACTCGCCGCTCGCCCGGCGCCTGGGTCGCGGCGGCCACCGCGATCTCGCGCTGCAGGTCGGTCGAGACCACACCGCTCAGGTAGACGATGCCGTCGTGAGTGCGCACGTAGACCAGGTTGGGTGGCCGCAGCTCGGGGTGCTGCCAGATCCGCGCCTCGACCGCCGCCGCCAGCTGCTCGTCGCCCGTGCAGCCGCCGGAGGCGCACCGATCGAGTGCGCGGTTGCCGGCACAGCCACCGAGGGTGCTCGCGGCGGCGAGCACGCAGGCCGGGATGCACATCGAGTAGGTCGCTTTCATGAATTAATGCGCCTTCATGAATTAATGAGACACAGTGTTGGTAACTCACCCTGTTGGAGTTAGCGCCGCGGCCAATGGTTCCGGCAAGTTACCTGGCGCCCACCATGTACTGCTCCACGAGGCCGCCGGGCTCCGAGCGCTCGATCACGCGCAGCTGCCGCTGTCCGCAGGTGAGGTCGTACGCTCGGGTGATGAGTCCGCCACGCCGGCTGGTGTTCAGCAGCTCGAACGCCGAGGGCGGCCCGAGCGAACCGAGGCTGGCCCGGAAGTCGGCCAGCGCCCGCGGCGTGAAGTAGCTGCGCGCGTTGGCAGTCAGGAGAGCCGGATCGATCCGGCCCTGCTGCAGCCCCGCGAACATCCGGCGCGAGGCGGCAACCGCCGCGGCATCCGCGGGGGAGTCCTCCACGAACATGAGCTTGCTCAGGGCGTCGGCGATCTCTTCGGAGGCGTCGGCCGCATCCTGGTTGGTGAGCACGACGATCGCGGCGCCGTCGTCCGGGTAGATGACATTCTGCGAGGTGAAGCCGCCGACCTCGCCACCGTGCTCGAGTACCCGCCGTCCGGATTTGAGCCCCACGTCGAGCCCGAGGGCGTAGCGGCTACCCACCCCGTTGGTGAGCAGCACCTCCGTGGTGAGGTCGCGGTAGCTGGCGGGCTTGAGCAGCCGGCGCTCGATCAGCGCGATGTCCCAGCGCGCCAGATCGGAGGCGGTCATGGCGAGCTCCCCGGCCGCGAACAGCCAGCCGCGCCCCTCCTTGGCGGCCGGCCGTGGTGGCCCCAGGGCGTAGCGCGTGTAGCCGGTCGCATCGCTCGGCGGGAGCGGCGCCGCGTCGAAGTCGTAGACGCTCGTCATGCCGAGCGGGGTAAAGACGTGGGTCTTGAGAAACCCGAACAGCGGCTCGTGCGCGACCTGCTCGGCGATCAGGCCGGCGACCGTGTAGCCGGTGTTGCTGTACTGCCAGGCGCTGCCGGCCGGAAAGTCGAGCGGCTGATCCGCCCAGCGGGCGACGATGGCGCGCGGATCGATCGGCTCGAGCATCTCGGGCGGGTCGTAGTCCTGCGGCCAGTAATCGCGAACCCCTGAGGTGTGTGAGAGGAGCGAGCGGATGGTCACGCCTGCTGCCGGCCCGAGGCCCTGGAGGTACTTGCCGGCGGGATCGTCGATCGAGAGTGCGCCGCGCTCTTGGAGCATCAGGACCGCGGTGGCCGCGAACTCCTTGCTGATAGAGCCGATGGCGTAGCGCATGCCGGCGGTCGCCGGGCGCTTCGGCTCGAGCTGCGCCCAGCCATAGGCCTGCGCGTGGACGATGGTGCGGTCGCGCACCAGGGCTACGGAGGCGGACGGTACGCCGGTGCGCTCGAGTACGGTGTTGACCGCCGCGTCGATGCGGGCGCGCTGCGCGGCGGTGAGCGCTTCGGCACCCGCTGTCGGGCGTGCCGTGATGAGGAGCGCGGCGAGCGCGCCGAGGAGGAGCAGGGCGCCGCCGACACGCGCAGCATGAGGGGGGCACGGGGGTTGGTGAGTCACTCGGCGGGTCTCCTGTCAGCTGCGCAGGCGCAGTCCCTGTGGATCGTAGAGCGGCTCGAGGCGCACGGTGGCCGGGCGCATCTCGCCCAGGATGTCGATCTCAAAGCGCGCGCCGTCGCGCGCCAGCGCCGTCGGAACATAGCCGGCCGCGAGGCTCTTGCCGACGCAATGACCAAAGGCGCCCGAGGTGACGTAGCCGACCGCCGCGCCGTCTTTCATGATGGACTCGTAGCCGATGACGTCGGCATCGAGCGCCTCGACTTCCAGGATGACGAAGCGGCGCTTCGCTCCCGCGGCGCGCTCGGCGAGCGCCGCCTCGCGGCCGATGAAGTGGCTCTTGGTGAAATCGACGAAGCGATCGAGCCCGGTCTCTGCGGGTGTGTAATCCGGGCGGAAGTCCTTGTTGAAGGAGCCGTAGCCCTTCTCGAGCCGCAGCGAGGACAGTGCGCGGCCGCCGAAGTGTCTGAGTTGCAGCTCCTCACCGGCTTCAAGCAGATCGTCGTAGAGGGTGGCGAAGTAATCCGGCGTCGTCCAGATCTCGTAGCCGAGCTCGCCGGTGAAGCCGGCGCGCGTCAGGATCGCCGGCGCAAACCCGACGGCAGTCTCGCGCACCTGGAAGAACCTGAACGCCGCCGCCGAGAGATCCAGCCGCACCAGCCGCTGCAGCAAGGTGCGCGAGTCGGGACCGGCGATCGAGAAGCCGCACAGGGTCGAGGCCACCGAGCGCACCGCGACGTCGGCGGGCGGCTCCTGGGCGAAGAGCCAGCGCAGATGAAATTCCTCCGCGAACCCCGAGCCCACGACAAGAAAGCGGTCCTCGGCGAGACAGGCCATCGACAGGTCACCGACGATCCGGCCGGCGGGATTCAGCATTGGAGCGAGCGCCAGCCGCCCGGGCCGGGGAATCCGGCAGGCGAACACCCGGTCCAGCCAGGTGCGTGCGCCGCGGCCGGTGATCTCGTATTTGCCGTAGTTAGTCGTCTCGTAGAGACCGACGGCGCTGCGCACCGCCTGGCACTCGGCGCGCACCACGGGGAAAGCCTCCGAGCGGCGGTAGGTGGGTTTCTCGGCCGGCTGCATGCCTTGCGGCGCGAACCACAGCGCGTTCTCGAGCCCGAAGTTCGCGCCCATGACGGCGCCGGCGGCCTTGAGGCGATCGTAGATCGGTGAGCGTCGCACCGGGCGGGCGGCGGGCAGCTCTTCGTTCGGATAGGCGAGCCTGAAGCGCCGCGAGTAGTTCTCGGGCACCTTGATCGAGGTGTACCTGGGCGTCGCGAACGCCCCGAAGCGCGCCACGTCCATGGAGATGATGTCCTGGCCGGGATCGTTCTGCGCCATCCAGCGCGACAGCACCAGTCCGATGCCGCCGCCCTGGCTGAAGCCGGCCATGACCGCGCACGCGACCCAGTAGTTCGGCACGCCGCGCACCGGACCCACCAGCGGATTGCCGTCGGGCGCGAAGGTGAACGGACCGTTGACCGCCTTACGGATGCCGACCCTGCCGAGCGCCGGGAAGTGCCTGAAGCCAACCTCGAAGTAGGGCGCGAGGCGCTCGAAGTCCTCCGGCAGCAGCTGCATGGAGAAGTCGTCCGGCGTCTTCAACGGCGACCAGACGACGCCATGCGGCTCGTAGGTGCCGATCAGCGCCCCGCCGCGCTCCTGGCGCAGGTAGATCTCGCCGGCGTAATCGGTGGTGTTGACGATCTCCCGGTCGCGGCCCTTGAGCTCAGGCAGATCCTCGGTAAGGAGATAATGATGCTCCATTGCGAGCACCGGCAGCTCGACGCCGACCATGTGGCCGACCTCGCGCGCCCACAGTCCCGCACAGTTCACCACGTGCTCGGCGTGCACCGTGCCCTTGTCGGTGTGCACGTCCCAGGAGTGATCCTGTCTCGGGGCGAGCGACAGCACCCGGGTGAAGCGCTCGACCGAGGCACCGAGCTTGCGGGCCGCCTTGACGTAGGCGTTGGTGGTCCCCGACGGGTCGCAGTGCCCGCCGTCGGCGCGCCAAAGGGCACCGATGAAATGACTCGTGTCGATGAGCGGGTTGAGCTCGAGCGCCTGCTCGAGCGAGATCATCTCGGTCTCCATGCCGAGATAGCGGGCGCGCGAGCAGATGAGCCGCAGGCTGTCGAGCTCACCGCCGCTCGCCGCCAGCATCAGTCCCCCGTTCGGGTGCAGCCCGCACGACTGTCCGGAGAGCGCCTCGATCTCGCGGTACAGGTCGATGGTGTACTTCTGCAGGCGCGAGATGTTGGCCTCGCCGTTGAAGGTGTGCATGCCGCCGGCCGCGTGCCAGGTCGAGCCGGAGGTCAGCTCGCTCTTCTCGAGCAGCAGCACGTCGGTCCAGCCGATCCTGGCGAGGTGATACAGCACGCTCGCACCGACGACGCCGCCACCGATGACGACGGCTCGCGCGGAAGTCCTCATGCAAGTCGATCTCCGGACAGGGCCGTCACGGTAACATCCGCGGCGCCGTAAAACCCGAACGGCCGTGCGGTGGCGGCCAGCCATTCACGCAGGTGTCGCGCGGTGGTCGCGGGCGTCAGCAGCAGCAGCCCCGAGGGGAGCGCGGCGAGGATCACCGCCACCTGCGCCATCGCACAGGCCGCGGCGCTGCCGGCGGGAAACGCCGCGGGGGCGAGATCCAGCCGGCAGCCGCGCTTCATGACTTCGCGCGCCTGGGCGCCGGCGACCTTGAGCGCCGCCAGTCCCGAAGACAGCTCGATCGCAGCGCCCGCCTCGCCGCACAGCCCCTGCATCCTGAGGGCGCTGGCGCCCGGACGGGCGGGCGGCAGGATGAGCAGCCAGCGCTCGGGCCGCACGGCCAACACCAGCCCGCCGCAGGCGCCTGCGATGCGTCCAAGCGGCGGCAGCGAGACTCCGAGCTCGCGCGCCCGGCTCGCGAGCTCGGAGGCGCGGCCCCGAAACGCTCCGATCTCGACGATATCGGCCGCACAGGCCGCCAGCGCGACACCCGCCGCGGTATCGGCTTTCGGGCGCTGCTCAGGTGCGGACACGCGTGCTCTCCGGATCGAGCATGTGCGGGCTCACGACCTCGACTTCGGTCGTTGCGCCGCGCACGGGCGCCACGCCGAGGAGGCGCGCGCCGATGCGCGCCCGACCGCCCGCAAGGAGCGCGAGTCCCACCCAGCCCTCGAGCTCGACGGACGGAGTGGCTGAGGTCACGTAGCCGAGACTCGCCGCGGGCGCTGCGCGCTCGATGAGCTGGGTGCCGTTGGCGAGCGGCTGCGAGCGGTCGCAGGGCCGCACGCCAACCAGCTGCAGCCGGTCGCCGGCGCGCATGCCGGGGCGCTCGAGCAGCGCGCGGCCGATGAAGTCGCCCTGTTTCTTCAGCATGCGCTCGAGCCCCAAGTCGGCGGCGCTGGTGTTGCCGTTGAGCTCAGCGCCGGTGATGTGGCCTTTCTCGATCCGCAGCGTGTTGAGCGCGTCGAGTCCGTAGGGTGTGATGCCAAAGGGCGCACCCGCGGCGAGCACTGCGGACCATACCGTCTGCGCCTGCCTCGCCGGCACGGCCAGCTCGTACGCCAGCTCGCCTGAGAACGAAATACGAAACAGCCTCCCCGGCACGCCGGCGATCCTGGCCGCGGCGGCGGCCATGAACGGAAACGCCTCGTTGGAGAGATCGACACCGGCGACGACCGCGCTCACCACCTCGCGTGAGCGCGGCCCGGCGACTGCGAACTGCGCCCACTCATCGCCGACGTCGGTGAGCAGCACGTCGAGCCCGGCGCAGCTCGACTGCAGGTGAAACTCCAGGTGCTCGAGCACCGCGGCGGCGTTGGCGGTCGTAGTCGTCACCACAAAATGCCCGGCACTCAAGCGCGAGGTGGTGCCGTCATCGAACAGCATGCCGTCTTCGCGCAGCATGATGCCGTAGCGCGCGCGCCCCACCGGCAGCGTGGAGAAGGTGTTGGCGTAAATGAAGTCGAGGAAGCGCGCGGCGTCGGCTCCCTGCACGTCGATCTTGCCCAGGGTCGAGACATCGGTGATGCCGACCGCGCGGCGCACCGCGCGCGCCTCGGCCAGCACCGGCTCCCAGCCGCTCGGGCGTGAGTACACCAGTGGGCGCAGCCACAAGCCGAGCGCCACGAAGGTCGCACCCGCCCGCTCGTGCCAGTCGTGCAGCGCCAGCCGCCGCTTCGGCTTGTAGTGCTCGCGCACCTCGGCGCCCGCGAGCGCTGCGAACGGGACCGGCTGGGTGAACGGCCGGGGCTTCGTCTGACCGACCTCCGCGAGCGGCACGCCGCGCGCCGAGGCGAGCACCGCACTGCCGAGGAGGCCGCCGATGCGGCCCTGGTCGCTCGCCATGCCGTGGGTCGTGAAGCGCTTCATATGCTCGACGTGCTCGTAGCCTTCGCGAAGGCTCAGTCGCACGTCGGCGGTCGTGACGTCGTTTTGCAGGTCGACGAACGCCTTGCCGTTGCCGGGGATCTCCCACAGGGCGCTGAGCGCAGTCGCCTCGGGATCGGCGGGCAGGTCCATGGCGGGAGTGTCCCTGAGCGGCCGGCCGAGCTCGCCGGCGAGCGCCTGCGCGGTCCGCTCGCCATCGCGAGCGGCGGCCTCGAGCCCGACCGACCCGCAGGCGGCGCCGGCGACGCGGCCTGCTGCCGGGGCGAGATCGGCGACAAATCCCGCGATCGTGTTCTGCCAGTGAAGGCGGGCACCGAGCTGACTCGCGAGTGTCGTCGCGGGCGTAAAGCCGCCGGAGACAGCGAGGCAGTCGGCGGACAGTTCGCGGACCTTGCGGCTATCGAGCGCGCTCACCGAGACCGCGCGCACCGCGTGGCGGCCCGCCACTGCGCTCACGACCGCTGCCGCGTGAACCTCGATGCCAAGCGCGCGGGCGCGTTCGGCCGCGTGCGAGGCGGGGCGCGGGTCGATGACGCCGGCAACCTCGACACCGGCGGCAGCGAGCGCAAACAACGCCTCGTAGGCCGCGTCGCTGTTGACGAAGAAGGCCGGCCGGCGGCCGACGGCGACGCCGTAGCGGCGCAGATAAGCGAGCGCCGCACCGGCCAGCATGACGCCCGGAATGTCGTTGCCCGCAAACGCGATCAACCGCTCGATGGCACCGGTGGCGAGTACGACGCGCTTGACGCGGATGACCCGCAGCCGCTCGGTGAGGCCGCCGAAGAGGGCGCTCTCCGCGGGGGAGAGCGTCTCCACGGCGCCGAACACGCCGTGGCCGTACGCGCCGAGGACGGTAGTGCGCGGCAGGCAGCGCACCGTCGGCATACCGGCGAGCGAAGCAACGACGCGCTCGCGCCAGGCGCTCCAGCGCGGATCGAGCAGCGAGCCGCCTCCGAGCACCACGTCCTGCTCGGTGAGCAGCACCCGCAGGCCGCTGCGGCCGAGACCGTGCGCCGCCGCGAGCCCCGCGGTTCCCGCCCCGACGACCAGCACATCCGCATGCTCATGCAGCGTCTCGGCGGATGCCGCGTGCTGGCCGACGACCGATTCCAGGCGCCCCAGACCCGCGGCGCGACGGATCAGCGGCTCGTAGATGCGCTCCCAGGCCCAACCCGGGGCCATGAAGGTCTTGTAGTAGAACCCAGCCGGCAGAAAGCGGCCGAGCAGATCGTTGGCGGCGAGCAGATCCCACCGGAGCGACGGCCAGCGGTTCTGACTCACCGCCACCAACCCTTCGCGCAGTGCCAGCGTCGTGGCGAGACGGTTGGGCTCGCGCCCGGCCGTCCCCATCACGTCGACCAGCGCGCAGGGCTCCTCGGGACCGGCGGTCACGATGCCGCGCGGCCGGTGGTACTTGAAGCTTCGGCCGACCAGGCGCTGTCCGTTCGCGAGCAGCGCCGAGGCGAGCGTGTCTCCCGCCTGACCGCGCAGCGCACGGCCGTCGAAGTGAAAACCGACGGGACGGGTGGCGTCGGTCAGCAGGCCCTGGGCAATTCGGCTCGGGCCGGCGCTCACGGCGAGGCGTCCGCGGGCACCGAGGGTGGTTCCTGCGGCGCGCCGACCCAGTGAATCTGGTGGCTTTCGGTGTGCCGCACCACCTTGAGGAGCCTGCGGCACCCGGCGACGTGCAGCCACCACTCGACGTGCCAGCCACGTGGATTGGCACGCTCGTAGACGTAGGCGGCGAATGCGGCGAGGCCCGCATCCGCCGGCGGACGCGCACGGCTGGCATCACCGCGATAGCGAAACTCGGTTTCGTCGCGCTCGCCGCAGTACGGGCAGGGGATCCGGAGCATCAGTGCAGTGTGAATCAGTGCAGATAGGGAAAGGGACCGACGCCGCGCTCATCGCGTGTACGCCCGTCGGCGAAGCGCGCCAGGTCCAGATGCCTGGCGAGCGGATGCGGCGTTCCGCGGGCGACCAGGTGCGCGGTCGTCATGCCGCCGGCCGGGATCGCCTTGAAGCCGCCGTAACACCAGCCGCCGTTGATGACGAGCCCGCTGAGCGGGGTCGCGGAGATGATCGGCGAGCCGTCCATGGTCATGTCCATGACGCCGCCCCACTGCCGCAGCACCTTGAGGCGCGCGAGCCCGGGCAGCAGCGTCACCGCCGCGGAGGCCACCTCCTCGGTCATCGGCAGCGTGCCGCGCTGTCCGTAGGTGTTGTAACCGTCGATGGCGCCGCCGAACACCAGGCCCCCCTTGTCCGACTGGCTGACGTAGAAATGGCCTGCGCCGTAGGTGATGACGACATCGAGCAGCGGCTTGATCGCCTCGGTCACGAACGCCTGCAGCACGTGGCTCTCGATCGGCAGCGTCAGGCCCGCCATCGCGGCGAGCTGCGAGGAGTGCCCGGCGACTGCCAGGCACACTGTCTCGGCGGCTATGGGTCCGCGGCTGGTTTCGACGCCGGTCACACGGGCGCCGTCGCGACGGATGCCCGTGACCTCGCAGAGCTCGACGATGTCGACGCCGGCTTCGGAGGCTCCGCGCGCGTAGCCCCAGGCGACCGCATCGTGGCGCACCGTGCCGCCGCGCGGTTGCAGGAAGCCGCCGAGCACGGGGTAGCGGCCGTTGTCGAGATCGACCAGCGGCACGCGCTCCTTGAGCTGCTGGCGGCTCAAGGGCTCGTTGTCCACGCCGAGCAGCCGCATCTGGTTGGCACGGCGCGTGAACAGGTCGCGCTGCGCCTCGCTGTGGAACAGGTTGAGCGTGCCGCGCTGGCTCACCATGGCGTTGAAATTGAGGCGGCGCTCGAGCCCCTCCCAGAGCTTGAGCGAATACTCGTAGAAGCGGATGTTGTCCGGCAGGAAGTAATTGGAGCGGATGATGGTGGTGTTGCGCCCGACGTTGCCGAGCCCGATCGGGCCTCTTTCCAGCACCGCGACGTCGGTGATGCCGTACTCGGTGGCGAGGTAGTAGGCGGTGGCGAGCCCGTGGCCGCCGCCGCCGACGATGACCACCCGGTAGGCAGGGCGCGGCACGGCCTTCGCCCAGGCGCGCGACCAGCCGCGTTGACCCTTGAGCCCCTCGCGCACCAGCCGCCAGAAGGAATAGCGGCCGCTCGATGCGCGTCGGGCGCGCGCGGGCTGCTGCTTGAAGTCCGGCGGTGCACTCATCCTGGGGCCGCCATCATAGAGCACTGCGTACCGCGCCGCGGGGTGCGGCGCAGCCGACGGACTTGACGCGCCGGCCTGCAACCGACAACGTGTAAATCCGGGGGCGGCGGAGCGGCAGTGGCGCATATCCTGAGGTCGCTGTGTGTGATCCTGGCGCTGACCGCCGGCGTATTGCCGCCGCTTCAGGCGGCCGTGGTCGTCTCTTCCAAGCTCTCGAGCGAATCGGCGATGCTCGGGCAGATGATTCGCCTGCTGCTCGATGCGCACGGCATTCCGACCGTTGATCGCACCAAGATCGGCGCCACCCCGGTGGTGCGCAAGGCGCTGCTGGCAGGGGAAATCGACCTGTACGTCGAGTACACCGGTAACGCCGGTTTCTTCTTCAACGACACCGCCGACCCCGCCTGGAAGGACCTCGACAAGGGCTACGCGCTCGGGGCGCGGCTCGACTATGCCGCGAACCGCATCGTATGGCTGACCCCGGTCCCGGCGAGCAACGCCTGGGCGCTCGCCGTGCGCGACGACCTCGCCCGCGCCAACCACCTCGAGACGATGAGCGGTTTCGGCCGCTGGGTGGCCCATGGCGGCCGTATCGTGCTGGTCTGCTCGGCGGAGTTTGCCAATGCCGGCACGCTGCGCTCACTGGAGAGGACCTACGGCTTTACGCTCCGCTCCGATCAGATGATCGTGCTCGCGGGCGGGGAGACCTCGGCGACCATCACCGCGGCGGCCGCGGGCACCAACGGCGCCAACACCGCCATGGTGTACGGCACCGACGGTGGCGTCGTGGCGGCGCACCTGCATGTGCTCGAGGACGACCGTCACGACCAGCCGGTCTATGCGCCGGTGCCGGTGATCCGCGCGGCGGTGCTGGCGCAATACCCGCAGATCGCACCGATCGTGAAGCCGCTCATGAAGAGCTTCACCACCGAGACACTGCAGCGGCTCAATGAGCGCGTGCAGATCGACGGGGAATCCGAGGAAGCAGTGGCGGCGGACTACCTGAAGGCCCGGGGGTTCCTCAGGTGAGGCTCGACCGCCTCGGGGCGCTGCTCACCGCGGCGGGCGCGCTGGCGCTCCTTACCCTGCCGTTCGTGGTGTTCAAGGCCAACCGCATCGTGCCGGGGGATCCGCGCACGCTCGTGCAGGTGCTGCCGGCGTGGGCCGCGTTCGGCTGTTACGCGCTGCTGCTCGCGGTGGCGCTGATCGCCCTCGCGGTGGGCGACGCGCGCGTGCGTCTGGTCGCGGCGCTTGCCGGTGTCGTGGTGGTGGCACTGGCCGCGGCCGCCGCCGGCAACGCGCTCACCCCGCCGGGCAACCGGGTGGTGCGTATCGCTCCCGGGGCGGCCTGGTGGGTGCTCATGGTCTCCCTGGGGCTGCTCGCGACGGACGCCGCGACACGCATGCGCCCCGGGCCGGCGCTGCGGGTGCTTTCCCTGGTCGTCTCGCTCGCGGTCGCGTGGCTGGCGCTCGCGCACGGCACCTTCGACCATCTGTCGATCATGCGCGAGTATGCGGTCAACGCCGCGCGGTTCGCGCACGAGGCCGCGCGGCACGTGTCCCTCGCCGGCGGATCGCTCGCCGCGGCGCTCGCCGTCGGGCTGCCGCTCGGCATCCTCTGTCACCGGCTGCCGCGGTTGCGCGGCGCGGTGCTCGGCGTGCTCAATGTCATTCAGACCATTCCGGCAATCGCCTTGTTCGGCATTCTGATGGCGCCGCTGGCACTGCTGGCCGCGGCCTGGCCGCTGGCCGCCGCGCTCGGCATCCGCGGGATCGGCGCCGCCCCGGCGGTGGTCGCGCTGTTTCTGTATTCGCTGCTGCCCATCGTCGCCAACACCGTGGCGGGCTTGAGGCGCGTGTCGCACACGACGGTCGAGGCCGCGCACGGGATGGGCATGACGAGCGCCCAGGTGCTGACGGGGATCGAGCTGCCGCTCGCACTGCCGGTGATCCTCACCGGCGTGCGCGTCGTGCTGGTGCAGAACATCGGCATGGTGACGGTCGCCGCGCTGATCGGCGGCGGCGGTCTCGGCACCTTCGTGTTCCAGGGCATCGGGCAGACGGCGATCGACCTGGTGCTGCTCGGGGCGATCCCGATCGTGGCGTTGGCCTTTTCCGCCGCGGTGCTGCTCGATGCGCTGGCGGAAGTCATGGATCGGGCGCCGCAATGATCACCATCGAGAACCTGACCAAGCGCTACGGCGCGACCACCGTGGTCGATGGCGTCTCCATGGAGATCGCCGGCAACTCGCTCACGGTGATCGTCGGCACCTCCGGCTCCGGCAAATCGACGCTGCTGCGCATGGTGAACCGGCTGGTCGAGCCGAGCAGCGGCCGGGTGCTGATCGACGGCCATGACACGCGCGATGAGCCCGCGCATCTGCTGCGGCGGCGTATCGGCTACGCGATCCAGGGCCACGGGCTGTTTCCCCATCGTACGGTCGCGGAGAACATCGCCACCGTGCCACGGCTCCTCGGCTGGGACGCCGGCCGCATCCGCGCGCGCGTCGAGGAGCTGCTGCGGGCCTTCCAGCTCGATCCGGCCGTCTACGCAGGCCAGCTCCCGCATCAGCTCTCCGGCGGACAGCAGCAGCGCGTCGGGGTGGCGCGAGCGCTGGCAGTGGAGCCGGCGCTGCTGCTCATGGATGAGCCCTTCGGCGCGCTCGATCCGATCATCCGCGCCAAGGCTCAGGAGGATCTCCTCGAGGTGCGGCGGCGCTTTGGCACGACCATCGTGCTGGTGACGCACGACATGGACGAAGCGTTCCGGCTCGGCGATCGCGTCGCGGTGATGAGCGAGGGGCGCGTGCTGCAATACGACCGCCCCGCGGTGTTGCTGACGCAGCCGGCCGACCCGTTCGTGTCGCGCATGACCGGTATCGCCGGGCGCGCCCTGCGGCTCCTGACGCTGATCTCGGCCGGCGACGCGGCGACGCCTGGTGCGGGCGACGGGCCCGAGGTCGCGGCGAGCGCTACGCTGCACGACGTGCTGAGCGAGCTGGTGTGGCGCGGCGTCGACTCGGTGCGGGTCGTCGATGCCGACGGCACGCCGCGCGGGCGCCTCACGGTGGCGGCCATCCTCGCCCGCGGACGGCCGTAGCGCGTGCGCGGCGCCGCCAACGTCCTGCGCATTGTGGCGCTCGGCGCGCTGCTGGCGTTTCTGCTGACGCCGCAGAGTTTCGCGCGATTGTTCGCGCCCTTCACCGAGTACGGCGCCCCGTCGATCTACGATCAGGGCAACCTCTTGACGCTCGCCCTGGCGCAGCTCGGCACGGTGCTGCTGGCGGCCGCGGCGAGCAGCCTGGTGGCGGTGGGGCTGGGTATCCTGGTGACGCGCCCGAGCGGCGCGGAGTTCCTGCCGCTGTCGCGCACCCTCGTCAATATCGGCCAGACCTTCCCGCCGGTCGCGGTGCTTGCGGTGGCAGTGCCGCTGGTCGGCTTCGGCCTCAAGCCCACCCTGATCGCGCTGTTCGCCTACGGTCTGCTGCCGATATTCGAGAACACCATGGTGGGACTTAAGACCGTGCCGGCGGCGGTGCTCGAGGCCGCGAGCGGCATGGGCATGAGCGCGCGCCAGCGCCTCCTGTCGGTGGAGCTGCCGCTCGCCATGCCGCTCATCCTCGAAGGCATCCGCCTGTCGCTCGTCATCAGCGTCGGCACCGCGACCATCGGATCCACGGTCGCGGCCAAGGGGCTTGGAGAGGTGATCATCGCCGGGCTCCTCTCCAACAATACCGCCTTCATCCTCCAGGGGGGGCTGGTGACCGGCCTCATGGCGGTGTTGCTTTATGACGCCTTGGCGGGCCTCGAGCGGCGCCTTTGTGCACGAGCGCACATCGAGTGAGCAAGGATTGGGAGTAAAGTACCGACGCAAGGACGCATTTTCGGCGCCAATGAAGGCGGATTCACCGATTCCGCCACCTATGACGCCCAATGCTCCGAACGCAATACCGTCTGGCCGGCAAACGCCCGGGGCAACCGCCCGCGGCGGCGCGCGCCGCGCGGCAGTCGAAATACCGACGCTGCTGCTGATCCTGGCCGATTACGCCGGCTGGCTCGCGATCACCTTCGCCTACGGGCGCTGGCCGCTCGCAGTGGTGGCGCCTGTGACGGCCGTACTGATCACGCTGCATAGCTCGCTGCAGCACGAAATCGTCCACGGTCATCCGACGCGGTGGCTTGGCGTCAACCGGCTGCTCGCCATGCTGCCGCTGGCACTGTGGCTGCCCTTTGACCGCTACCACCACCTGCATCGCATGCACCACGTCGACGCGCGGATCACCGACCCGCTCGATGACCCGGAGTCCTTCTACCTGACCCCCGAGGAGTGGGCGGGCCTGCCCATCGGCACGCGCGCGGCCCTGAGACTCCAACAGACTCTCGCCGGGCGGGTCCTCATCGGCTCGTTCTGGTGCATCGGCATGTTCCTGCACGCCGAGTGGCGGCGGGTGCGGGCCAACCGCGACAACACGCGCCGGGCATGGGTCGAGCACCTGCTGTGGTGCGTGCCGGTGCTGCTGTGGGTGAAGCTCGTGTGCGGCATGCCGATCTGGCTCTACATCGTCGCGATGGCGGTCCCGTCCAACGGCCTGCTGCTGATCCGCTCATTTGCCGAGCATCGGGCGCGGCCCGAAGTACCCGGGCGCAGCGCGATCGTCGAGGGCTCGTGGATCCTGGGTCCGCTTTTTCTCTTCAACAACCTGCACGCGCTGCACCACGAGACGCCGAAGATCCCCTGGTACCAGTACAACGCCCACTACCGGCGCGAGCGCGCGCGACTGCTCGCGGCAAACGGTGGACTGGTCTACTCGAGCTACTTCGACGTCGCGCGGCGCTATCTCTTCCGGGCGCACGACGTGCTGCAGCACCCCACGGGGCGCGTGCCCAATCAGGCCGGCTCGGCGTAGCCGGCCGTCCGCGCAGCCCGGTCCCAGTCGAGCAGCATGGAGTAATCCTCAGGCTGGCTCGGGGCAAAGCCCTCGATCAGGAGTCGCTCGCCGAACGGCTTGAACCATGGGCGCGTCCGCGCCTGCGTGAATGCGGCGCGCAGGCGCGCCAGCATGTCGGCCGGCGCGCCCCGGGCCGCGACGAATGCCGGCATCGGCGTGACCGGCGTCGAAGCCAGTACCCGGATACCGGCCGTCAGCTCGGGTGCGTGACGGGCAATGAGCAGGTGCCAGTAGGCATCGAGCGGGCCGATGTCGAGGCGGCCTTCGCGCACCGCATCCAGCACGTTGCGCGCCGTCACGAGGTTGCCGCTGATCGCGCCGTAGAGCGTCGGCCGCGCCGGCGTGCGCCAGGCGAGCAGCTCGTGGCGGAAGGCGTTGAAGCCCGATTGCGAATGCGCCACGGTCCAGCCCGCACGGCCGCCGAAGGTGTCCTCGAGACGGCGATAGGGCGCATCCTCCCGCACGATCAGATCCGTGCGGTACAGCGCGCGGCCCGCCGCCCAGTCCACCGCCGGGATCGGCGCGGCAAGCGGCTCGACTGCCGCGAGCCCGAGCGCGATCGGAAAGCCGCACATGAGCACCGCCCCGAGGTCGGGCCGCGTCCACAACTCCTCGAGCGGCCGCGGTGCAGGGTGGGGGAGGTACTCGAGCGCCACGCCGGCATCGCGCGTGACGTAGTCAAGCAGCTCGCGCCAGGCGGCCTCGACCGCCGGCGTCACGGCGTACATGCGCGCGTTCATGATCGAGTGCGTCACGGGTACAGCCTGATCATGCCCGGCGAGCCGGCCCGAGAGGCCCTTCAGGCCGCGGCGCCGAGCTCGCGTGTGCGGCGCGCGACGTAATCGGCGACGGCGTCCTTCACGGCCGGGTCGAGCGGCGGCGGCACGAACTCTGCGAGCAGCTTCTTCCAGATGCCGGTGGCGCGCTCGGTGGCGTTGCGCGAGCCCGCGTCCCGCCAGTTCTCGAAGTTCGACCAGTCCGACAGCAGCGGGCGATAGAAGGCCGTTTCGTAGCGCGCCAGCGTGTGCGCCGAACCGAAGAAGTGCCCGCCGGCGGCGGTGTCCTTGATCGCATCGACCGCCAGATCGTCGTCGCTGAAGCTCACGGGCTTCAAGATCTCGGCCCAGTTGCGCAGCAGCTCCGCGTCGACCACGATTTTCTCGAGCGATGCGGACAGACCGCCCTCGAGCCAGCCGGCGGCGTGATTGATGAGATGACTGTGCGAGAGCACGGCCGCCTGGAGCGAGAACGCCGTCTCGTAGGTGGATTGCGCATCCACCATGGGCGAGGCGTTCACCGCGCTGGTACGCACCGGGAGCTTGAGGCGCCGTCCGAGCTGCGCGCCGGCCAGCACCGCGTGCACGTACTCGGGCGTACCGAACGCCGGCGACCCGGTGCGCATGTCGACATTGGAAGTGAAGCCTCCCATGACACACGGAGCGCCGGGGCGCACCAGCTGGCACAGCGCTACGATGGCGAGCGCCTCGGCGGTCTGCTGCACCAGGGCCCCGGCGAGCGTCACGGGCGCCATGGCACCCATCAGCGTGAACGGGGTGATGACCACGCACTGGCCGTGGCGCGCCATGATCATGATGTTGTCGAGGATCTCCTCGTCGACGCGCCGCGGTGAGTTGACGTTGGTCACTGTCATGAGCGTCGGGCGCGCGGCGAGATCCTCGACGCTGCAGCCGTGCTCGATGGCGGACATTGCGATCGCATCCTCGGCCTGCACACCGCCGATGCCGCGCGCCGCCCACACGATGTCCGAGCATTCGATGTGCGCCTGATAGGTGAGGAGATGGCGGAACGCCACCGGCACGTCCACCGGCTCCACCACGATGCCGCCCTGCCAGTGCAGGACGCCGAGCACGTGCGTGAGCTTGAGGATGTTGCGGAACGCCTCGATGTCGCCATAGCGGCGACCGCCTTCGAGATCGCGAATGTTCGGGGCTCCGGTCACGGGGCCGAAGTTGACCACGTTGCCGCCGACGTGCAGGTGGCGCTGCGCATTGCGCGCGTGCAGGACGAAGCTTGCGGGAGCCTGCGCGAGCTGCGCTTCGACGAGATCACGCCCCAGCCGCACCATCTGTGTCGCATCCTCGACCAGCGCCCCCGCACTGCGGTACATCTCGCGCGCCGCGACGCTGCGGATCTCGAGGCCCGCTTCCTCCAGCACGCGGAACGCTGCCTGCAGGATCAGCTCGACCTGCTCCGTGGTGAGGATCTCCAGGGGCGCCCACAAATTGTGCAGGCGCGGGAGCGGTGCGAGCGTCGGACCGGTCGATCGGTGGGCGCGCCCGCGTTCACGGCGGCGGGGCGCTGCCGGTGCATCCGTCATGGCGGCATTCTACTCAGGGTGCGCGGGGGGCGCGGCTGTCCGGGCTTTGTTCTTTAAGAAGAATTGTAAAAACAATGCGATATACGACTTTACTGATAGTATTCCGAGATTGCCGGACTTGCACCGGACGCCTGCGCTCCACTACTTTGATTGACGGCCGGCGAACGATCGTCGAGTAAATGGCTACGGCTGCGCCGCACGCTCCATGAAGAGGGCGCGGTAACAGGGGGCTGAATGAATCTGCTGGTACGAATCAACGTGGCCCTGATCGTGGTGTTCGCGATCGGCGCTACGGTCACCGGCATTGCCTGCCGCGCCGTTCTCCAGGGAAACGCCGAGCGCGAGATCCGCAACGAAGCCGGTCTCATGATCGACAGCGCGCTCGCCGCGCGCGACTACACCGAGGCCCAGATCTCCCCGCTGCTCGCGGCACAGATGCAGAGTCAATTCCTGCCGCAGAGCATCCCGTTCTACGCCGCGACCGAGCAGTTCCTGCGCGTGCATTCCGACCGGCCCGAGTACGCCTACCAGGAAGCGACGCTCAACCCGATGAATCCGCGCGACCGGGCCATGGACTGGCAGGCCGACATCATTCAGCGCTTTCGCAACGAACCGTCCATGAAGGAGTTCGTGGGCGAGCGCGATACACCGATGGGGCGCTCGCTGTATCTGGCGCGGCCGATCCGCGCGGAGGCCGGCTGTCTCGCCTGCCACGGCCTTGCATCAGCCGCGCCGAAGACAGTCGTGGCGCGCTACGGCGGTGATAACGGCTATGGCTGGCAGGCGGGAGATGTGATCGGCACGCAGGTCGTTTCGGTGCCGATCGCGCGTGCGGAGGCGAGCGCGAGTGCCGCGTTCCGCGTGTTCCTCACGGCGCTCACCGCCGTCTTCATCGCGCTCCTCGTGGTCGTTAACCTGGTGCTGTACTTCCTGGTGGTGCGCCCGGTGCGGCGCATGGCGCAGATCGCCGACCAGTTGAGCGTCGGCGACACGAGCGCCAGCGAGTTCCCGGCGAGCGGTGGGGCGGAGATTGCCGCGCTCGGCCGGGCGTTCAACCGCATGCGCAAGAGCCTCGATAAGGCGTTGAAGCTGCTGGAAGGGCAGTCGTGACGTCCAGGCGCGTATTCGTCAGCTATTCGCAGTCTGATCGCCAGGCAGCCTTCGGCATCGTCGAGTCGCTCGAGTCCCACGGCATCGACTGCTGGATTGCGCCGCGCGACGTAAGGCCGGCGTCCGACTGGGCCGAGGAGATCATCGGCGCCATCGCGGGCGCGCGCGTCATGGTGCTGGTGTTCTCGGCGAGCGCCAACAACTCGCCGCAGGTACGCCGCGAGGTCGAGCGGGCCGTGCACCGGCAGGTCGCGGTGTTGCCTTTCAGGGTCGAGGACGTGGAGCCCGCGCGCAGTCTCGAGTACTTCCTCAGCAGCCAGCACTGGCTGGATGCCTTTCCACCGCCGCTCGAGCCGCACTACCGCAGGCTCTACGAGCACCTGAGCAGCATGCTGGCCGAGCCGCGCGATGCGGGCGAGGAGCCACCGACTGCGACCGCGCAGCCCCACCCGGCGCCACGCGAGCCGGTGCGGGCGGCGCTGGATGCGACCCAGGTGCGCAGCATCGAGGCGAAACTGGCGGACTTCATGGGCCCGGTGGCGAAGCTGCTGGTGAAACGCGCCGAGGCGAGCGCTGCGAGCCTCGAGGCTCTCATTGCGAAGCTCGGCGCGGAGATCGAGTCAGAAACGGATCGCCGCAAGTTCCTGAGCGCTTGCCGCAAGCAGGCGCCGTCCGCGGACGCGTGATCGCCTCAGCCGATATCGCCGCATTCCAGGCCGAGGGCGCGATTGTTTTGCGGCAGTTACTCACGCCCGCGGAGGTCGGGCTGCTCGAGGCCGGGATCGATGCGAACCTCGCGCATCCGAGCCCGCGCGCCAAGGTGGCCAGCGCCACGGACGATCCCGGGTTCTTCCTCGAGGATTTCTGCTGCTGGCGGGAGAACGAGCGCTACCGCAAGCTCATCTTCGATTCGGCCCTCGGGGAGGCCGGAGCCCGGCTGATGCAAAGCAATGTCGCCCGGCTCTATCACGACCATATGCTGACCAAGGAGCCTGGGACCCGGCAGCGCACGCCCTGGCATCAGGACCAGCCGTACTACAACATCAGCGGGCGGCAGAACGTGAGCTTCTGGATTCCAGTCGACCCCGTGAGCCGCGAGTCGACGCTCGAGTTCGTGGCAGGCTCGCATCTCGGGCCGTGGCTCATGCCGCGCTCCTTCATGGACGCGCAGGCGAAGTGGTTCCCCGAAGGGAGCCTGGCGGATCTGCCGGATATCGAGTCCGACCGCAGCCGCTTCCGCATCCTCGGCTGGGCCCTCGAGCCCGGCGATGCCGTCTGCTTTCACATGTTGACTTTGCATGGCTCGAGCGGCGTGAGTGCCGGCAGCCGGCGGCGGGTGTTCTCCGTGCGCCTGCTGGGCGAGGACATCCGCCACGCCCCGCGCCGGTGGCAGACCTCCCCGGATTTCCCCGGCCTGGCCGATGAGCTGCCGCCCGGTGCTCCCATGGAGCACGCGCTTTTTCCGGTGCTGTGGCGCGCCTGACCCCCTGAAAATCCGGGGTCACTGGCCCGGCGGCAGTGCCGACTCGCGGCTTGCAGCGGTTGCGTAGGAAGCGGCCGACACCTCTCGCGTTATTGTGCGGTGACAAATGTGCGCCACTTCCGCGCCGCGCGCGGACCGTTCGCGCTTCAATCGAGCTTAGGGAGCCCCACGGAGGAGGCCGCCGGCGTGGAAACGGTCAGGTTGCAGAAGATTCAGCAGCCCTCGCGAGTGCAGAGACTGCTGGGAGCGTTTATCTCTCGAAGCGATATCGTACCGCCCGACTCCTACGAGATCAGTGACGCGAAAGACCTGCCTGAGCCGTTACGCAAGGTGCTGACGCGCGCCAGCCGACAGGGGCGGGTGTGGTCATGCTGGGCATCGCGCTCGCACGTCTGGCTCTTCACGTGCGACATGTCGCTCGCCCGGTCGCGCGAGCGCGGTGTCCCCGTGCTCGAGGTGGGCGTCCACGACGAGAACGGCGAGCTCACCGACTCGGGTTCCTGGATGATCGACTCCCACGGCAACTGGATGCGGTGCGGCGACTGAACGCTGACTGGCGCCGGGTCGGGCGTCCTTCTGTACAATCCCTGCCCGCCCATGCCTGGGTGGCGAAATTGGTAGACGCAAGGGACTTAGAAAGTTGAGCACCCGGCTCGGAAACGGCCGGTGTGAATGGGGTCAAAGTCGGTGGACCAGCCACACCCTCAGGGTGCCTGCAATACCGAGCTAAGCCCGGGTCGGCGCCTGCTTGGATCTCTCGACCCTGGAAAGTGTAGAGACTTGACGGCCCCTGCCTAATCCGCGGGCGTTGAAAATGAATGCTCACGGGACGGCAAAGGTAAAGTCCAGACCACAAACGCATCGCCGGTGGATGCCGCAGCGAAAGCTGTAGTGGTACGAAAATCCCTTGGGGGAAACCCCGTGCCGGTTCGAGTCCGGCCCCAGGCACTTTTTAAGCTTCCGCCACCCTCCGCAATTCTCCGTTTTTCGCGCTAAAGTGCTGCAATCCTCGGTATTACAGCCTCCGCAGTAATCCGCCGTCCTCCGTAGACAGCCGCGAAGTTCGCGGGTAGCATCGCGGGTACGTCTTAAGCCCGCGGGTACGCGGAGGGCACATGGGCCTACTCACCGACAGTGCGATAAAGGCCGCCAGGCCGAAGCAGAAGCCCTACAAGCTGCGCGACGGCGAGGGGCTCTCGCTGCTCGTGATGCCGCACGGCGCCCGGCTCTGGCGCCTGCGCTACGGCCACGGACGCAGCGAGAGCATGGTCTCACTCGGCAAGTATCCGGACGTGCCGCTCAAGCGCGCGAGAGAGAAAGCCGGCGAGGCGCGCAAGGGGCTCGCCGATGGCGTGACGCCCGCGGAGACCAAGCGCGCCGCTCGGGCAA